>JBBEBN010000264.1:0-20199 GCA_040882305.1 Cyclobacteriaceae bacterium | reverse complement strand
GCTGCCATTGGATTCGAATTCCCCTCCCAGATCTGAATGCAGGTGAATGTCCCGAAGCGGCATCAGGCTCATTTCATGTTTATTTCCGGAAGCGCGAAATTTCTCCATTGAGAAGGAACCGTTCGGACTTTGCTTTCCACGGTATTTTTCAATAAAGCCGGGCAGCTTAGATTCCAAAGCTTTTGCGTCAGCGCCTGGTTTCAGCAAAAGATAAGTCCTGAAATTATAGCCTTCGAATAGCGCGGTCCGCTGAGCCAGCTTCGCAGGTGGTGGCCAGTCGCCAACCAGGGACATAAGAATATCAAAATGAAAATGCGAAGCTTGCGGAATGTCTTCATAAACTGCAGTCACCGTGAAGTGGTAATAATTGTCCAGAATAAGCGACTTGCCCAGGGCGCTGGTAAAAGGAAAATACTTCTTTGCCGTGCGTTTGGTGATAGCAACGCTTGCCGGCTGTGTCAGCGCGGTTTCAGCGTCACCTTCGATCACCTTCAAAGAGAATATTTTAAAGATGGTACTGTCGGTCCATGCCGCGTTTTCTTCCTTTATATTTTCAACGGTATCGGCTGGTTTAACCAGGTAAGTGCCGAATTGGATAAATCGAACGGTCGATTCTATTTCGGGAAAATTTTCGGCTAACAACTGAGCTGTTGGGGCGGAACACGCGTTCATGTTAGAATGATTGGTGCCATATTTTACTTCATTGTGCACCCGGTAAATTCTTTCCGCCCTGGTGTTGAATGAATCGTAACTCAGCTCCTCCAAAACAGACAAAACAATGATGATGCAAGCCGCAACCCCGATAGCAAGGCCCGCAATATTTACAAATGAATAAAAGGAATGTCTCTTCAGGTTGCGCCAGGCGATGGTGAGGTGGTTTCGGATCATGATTCTGCCATTTTCCTTAAATATAACCCGGGAGTTTCCGTTTGGCCCGAACGCGTTTTGCGATCTTGAATTTACATATGATTTACAATTGTTTTACTATTCGGAGCCATTACACAGTGACCTCTGTTGCAAGTTTGTCGTTTATTGGCCTTAGGCGCCTGCGCTAAGCCAGGATTTAGCCATGTTCGGACAAAAGGCCGTAGCCTGGAAATTAGCGGATTGAAATTCGTTTTTTTTGGTTCCGGTATCCTGTCCTTGAAATGAATTTTTCAATTAAACTATTGGGCGTCGCTATGTTTAAAAGTTATTTCCGGATTTCCTACCGCCAGCTGACCAGGAGCAAAACGTTTACGGTCATTAACATCCTTGGGTTATCAATCGGAATGGCAGCTGCTTTATTGATCTATCAATACACAAGCTATGAAAAAAGTTTTGACAGTTTCCATAAGAATCTTAGTGATATCTACCGGGTAACAACTGTGTGGAATGAGGATGTTACGCCTGGCGACAGAAGGGCGACTACCGTACCCTGGTCAGGCCCGGGGCCAAAAGAGGCTTTTTCAGAAATAGAGGACTATACGCGCTTTGCTCCGTTCAGTACATTTACGGGAGATACATGGGTCCGTTATCAAACCAAAAAATTTGCTGAAGAAGAAATTTTTTTTGCTGACCCGGGATTCCTAAGAATATTCTCTTTTCCGTGGATTGCTGGTGACAAGCGTTCAGCTTTATCAGATCCGTTCAATATAGTACTTACAGAGAGCTCCGCAAAACGCTATTTCGGAAAGGAGAATCCCATTGGGAAAAGCCTAACGATAAATACGCACGGAAATTTTCCCCAAAGTGAGTTCAGGATCACTGGTGTAATAGGTAATCCTCCCGCGAACGCCCACTTCCAGTTCGATTTTCTCGTTTCGTACAATTCTATCTGGCCTGGTCTGGATAATGGCAGCACCTACTGGCATTGGGATTACACTTATTGCTATTTGTTGTTGAATGATCAGACTGATCCTGAAATATTGGGACGAAAGATATCTCAATTACGCATCAAGCAATTTGGGGATGACCTTGGGGGATGGAACGATGCGATTGAGTTTGAATTGCAACCATTAAAAGACATTCATCTTTTCTCTTCCTTAAAAGGTGAATTGTCGATTAACGGAGATGGGCTATCTGTAAGGTTTTTGGCAATCATTGGTATTTGTATACTGTTTTGTGCCTACGTAAATTATGTCAACCTCGCCACGGTGAAGGCGATGGAACGGAGGACGGAGATTGGTATTAGAAAAATTGTAGGATCCACTAAATGGCAGCTAACAGCGCAACTTATGGTAGAATCAGCATTGCTGAACGCGATTGCTGCCCTTCTGGCCGTGATGATTTTCGTTGCATGCCAGCCTTTGCTAGTGAATCTCACTGGTTTTGAGTCGTTCAACCTGTCACCTTTACTCACGACGGGAACTTTATTTTGGATGGCTATAATGCTTGCTGCCGGAATCATTCTTTCATCACTCTATCCGGTTGCAGTGCTGTCCTCTCATAAACCAGCGCAGGTCTTAAAAGGTAGCAAAATCACAATTAAACATCGAAATATCGACTTAAGAAAATGCCTAATCATCGCGCAGTTTATCTTTTGCATTGGATTTACCGTAGGCACATTCGCACTGTACCAACAGCTTCAATACATGAAGAATATTGATATGGGTATGGATATAAAGCAGGTCTTGGTAGTGAAGGGTTTTGGGGCGCAGCCTTACTCGTCATACGAAAAGTTCAAAACAGCCCTTAAGGCATTTCCATCCCTTAAGGCAGTGGGGACGTCTTCCTCTGCTCCTGGCGAAGAGATTACAAATCTTAGTTTACGCGCGCTCGTCGCTTCACGCGAAGGCAAATCGTTAATTGACAAAGAGGTAAAATTGATGACCGTTGACGGCGATTTCTTTAAAACACTCGATGTGAAATTTTTGGCTGGAAGAAATTTTGACCCTGCCATGCACTCAGATAAAGATGCGGTCATCATAAATGAAGCTGCGGCAAAATTGCTGGGCTATCAAAATCCACCTGATGCCGTGAATGAGAATTTAGCCTGGGGTCGTTCTATTATGGGCGATGGAGGGCATAGCAGGATCATTGGGGTAATTTGGAATTATCACCAGCTTTCGCTGAGAAACGCTCACGAACCCCTGGCGTTCATTCCCAATATTGGCCATGAATGGACATGGAACAAGCGCTATTATTTTATAAGATTCGAGGATCATTCCACAAAAGAAGGCTTTCAAAGAGCCATGAAAAATGTGGAGAACTCGTGGAAAAATACTGTTAAAGACGAGCCGTTTAACTATTTTTTTCTGGATCAATATTTTAATCGACAGTACAAGTCGGATGCTTCATTTAATGTTTTGTTTATTCTGTTTTCGATAGTCGCTATCGTTATCGCATGCCTGGGTCTGTTTGGGTTGGTAGCCTACACAACACTGCAACGAACCAGGGAGATTGGTGTAAGAAAGGTTTTAGGCGCCTCTGTGCGGAGTATTCTGGTCCTTTTGTCTGAAGACTTTATTCGGCTTATGGTTGTTGCCACCGTCTTCTCTGTACCACTCGTTGCGTGGGGCCTCCGTTACTGGTTGAACCAGTATGCGTTCAGAATTGAATTGACATGGTGGGTATTTATGCCTCCTGTAGCAGTGACCTTTTTTATTGCATTACTTACCGTAATGCTCAAATCCATTAAGGTTGCTGTACGGAATCCGGTGGAGAGTTTGAGGTATGAGTAGATAGGCGCCGCTACTCCGCGACCTCCAGCATATAACCTCTCCCGTGAATATTTACAATCCGTATGGAAGGATCATCACTTAGCTTTTTTCTGAGTTTCGAGACAAACATATCAAGACTACGGCTTGTAATCACACCCTCCCTTGTCCAGATTTCATTTTGAAGCCGTCCTCGATCTACAAGTTGGTTTGTATGCGATGCCAGAATTTTCAAAAGTTTTGACTCCTTGTTCGAGAGGCTGATCAGTTTGTCTCCTCGTTTAAGGAAGCCGCTCTTCTCTTCAAATTCAAGTGTGCCAACAATCGTTACTTTTTTTCCCGAGGTATTTTCCGCCTCTATTCCTTTAGCCGATGGCTTCCAGAGAACAAATGCTAACAGCGCCATTCCAAGCAGCGCAGCAGCCCCTAAATAATAGACTTTGGGCGAATCAACTGATTTGATCGGCTCGGTAAATGCAATTTGTATCGAATAGCACGCAGTTGGTTGAACGCGGCCGAGGCAAGGCTCCACGTCATGCAGAGGCGACCGAACCTCAAAGCCATAAACCATTTCCAGTGTAGAACACTCAAAGACCCTGACTAAATAACTTAAGGGTAATTCACCCGCTGCAAGACTCCGTCGCACGATATGCACGAGGGAATCGGGAGTGAAGGAAAACCTGTTCTCAAACTCCAGTTGAAAAATATTGTTGCCTGATTTTTTAACAGGCAAGACGCGTGATATGGAATCTCCGGCATGAAGTAAGAGATCATGGCCGATTTTGCGGATTACCAGCTCGGCACGCTGTTCTAAAAATTGGTCTTTCTCATTTCTTTGGACCAGAACCGCCGCTGTAAGCGTCATGGCAGCTCCCAACAGCAAAAAGGCGCCTAAGAGTTTATGCTTCATTGGAAATACATTTGCGATCTTGAATTTACATATGATTTACAATCTTTTTACTATCCGGGGCGACAATAAAGTAGCATGCTCCTGTAAGTTTTTCGTTCTTTTACTGACAGAGCGTACGCATAAATTAGTAATCAAATGACCAGGTTGATCTTAAACTCACTATTATTTTTCGTTCTTCCGTTCATTTGCTTTTCTCAGGCAAAAGAGGATTGGATCACCGCCCCAAAAGAACAATGGCCGCAAATAGTCCTTACAAATCATGTTCAATATAGGAATGGTGATCGCTACATCGACCCTTCATTTAATTATGCCGGTAACGGATTTCTTATTGACACCGGGAGGGACACGCTGGCTGCTACGGTCAAGCATGTGTTATGGGTCGCAAGAAACAAGAAAACTAAAACCGTCCGGCTTAACCGTGACTTAAATACCTGGATCATGAAGCCCAAGGGCGACAGCCCGGATTCGGTTGTAATCGACCAACTGATAAATGAAGATAGTACCGAAGTATTGGAGGGTAGTTCTTCCACGATCCTTGACCGCGATTGGATTGTATTCACCGTTAAAAATGCCCCGCGACGGATTCATCCCTTGAAGCCGCGTTATACCTCCATTAACCCTGGCGAAACGGTCTATATCATTGCCTATTCTTACAACACGTCCATTGTCGGGATTCACCCAGGGAAGGTTTTGGAGAAGCCAGGCATGGATATACTCATAAAACCGGACATAGGGAACTCTTTGCCGGGCCTGGGTGTAAGCGGATCGCCTGTGATTGACGCGAATGGCTTTTTGATAGGGATCTATTCGACAAGCGCTACAGATCCTGCCACAGGAAAAAACATCAGCGTCGCAGCGGGAACGGAATACTTAAAAGATGTTCTGTCCGGGAAACCCGATCTGAACGCGCCTAAAAAAGACTATGGTGAATTGATCATGGAAACGGTTTTAAAACAGGGAACCGAAAAAGCCATTCAACAATACGTCAGCTTAACAAACAATCCTCAAAATTATTACATTTATAATCTACGGAGCGCCAATAGAAACGGGCTTCGCGAAACAGGAGAAAAGTTAATAAGGCTCGAACGATTCCAGGATGCCGTTGATATTTTGGAATTTAATGTAAAAATGAACCCGTTGTATTATCGCCATTACAACCTTCTGGCTAAAGCATGGTTCTTCTTAGGTAATAAAGAACAGGCCATAAAAAATTATGAGATCTCAATAACCAGGTATGATGACCGGGAAGAAAACGAAGCGTTTAAGGAACTGGCAAAACTTGGCGTCACCAAGTAGTCGCAGAAATGAAGGCTGCCCAGGTGAAGGAACTTACGTTACTACTCCAGATAACGTTAATCTGCAGTTGGGGGGTCAGGGATGAATATTTACAAACCGGCAACGCCAGAGAATCCAACATCAATTTCAAAGCTTCTTTAATATTACCACTCCTTTCGCTATCTTAAAGTTCAGACACCTGTTTAACTCCACCGCGGAGGAGCAGATGGGTTTTTATTAATACCAAATCCCAGGACTATTTAATGCCCGAGTACGCGATCTTCCCGCTTGGCGACCAGGCCGTCACTTTTTCGCTGGGCAACACCATTCAGATCCGGAACCATCGCAAAGTAATGGCTATGCAGCACTGGCTGCGACAACATCCTTTCCCGGGTTTACTGGATATTGCCGTTGCCTACAATTCCATTACGGTTGTGTATGATCTTTATTTGCTTCACACAAGCCAGGAGATGGAAAGCGGTTTCGGTTATGTGCGGGATCTGTTGCTGGAAGCTTACAGGCAATCTGGCCTTCGGAGTGACACAACACCCGGGTTAAAACGCATTCCTGTTTGTTATGAAAGTCCTTGCGCGCCCGACATGGAATACATTATGGCGGAAAAGGACCTCAGCCGCGATCGGGTCATAGCACTGCATACGGGCAGGAATTACCAGGTGTACATGATTGGCTTCCTCCCTGGATTTCCATATATGGCTGAAGTCGATCCGATGCTCATGCTTCCCAGGAAGACAACGCCGCGAGGGAAGGTTGAGGCGGGCAGCGTGGGCATAGCGGGTGTTCAGACTGGCATTTATCCCGTTGTATCGCCGGGTGGGTGGCAGATCATTGGTCGCACGCCCTTGCGTTTGTTCATCCGCGAGTCCAACCCCCCTGTGTTCCTGGAACCGGGAGATCAGGTACAGTTTTACGAGATTACATCTGGTGAATTCCGGAAGATGAACCAGCACAACGCATGAGCCTCGAAATTTTGAAAGCCGGCGTATTGGACACGGTGCAGGACGCGGGGCGCCCCGGTTACCGAAAGTGGGGAATCGGTCCCGGGGGGGTAATGGACCATTACGCTTCACATGTAGCCAATGCGTTGGTTGGCAACGCTGCCCATGCCGCCCTCCTCGAAATGCACTTTCCGGCTCCCCACATTTTTTTTCATCGCGATGCTATTGTTAGTCTGACCGGGGCCGAAATGGTGCCAACGCTGCAGGGGTCCGAGGTGCCGCTATGGAAACCGCTGATCGTCAAAGCGGGAAACACATTGACTTTCCAGCGGCGCAACAAAGGTGCACGGTGTTATTTAGCCATTCGCGGCGGAGTCGCACTAGCACCCTGGATGGGAAGCCACAGCACGAACCTTAAGGTCAATGCCGGCGGATTTCAGGGGCGGGCCCTCCGGAAAGGAGATGTTATACCGATGCATGATGACACATTTCCGAAAGGTATAACCGGTGCGTTCAAGGTGTTGCCCTGGAGCGTAAATCACACCGCAGCATACGGACCTGGTGACGAGATTTTCTTTACACCGGGCCATGAATGGAACTGGCTTTCCGAAAGGTCGCGGCGCGATGTTGTGACGCAGTCGTTTGTGATCGAAAGCTCATCCGATCGGATGGCCTATCACGTCGGCCATAGTGCTTTAATCTTCCGGAAAAAACAGGAACTGCTTTCTTCGGCTGTCTGCGCCGGAACGATTCAGGCTTTGCCCGGCGGCAACCTCCTGATCCTGATGGCCGACCACCAGACCACGGGCGGGTATCCGAGGATCGGCCATGTGGCCACCGCTCACCTGCCCAGGCTTGCGCAGCTGAATGCCAGCGATAGGTTCCGTTTGAAAAAAATTTCGGTGGAGGAGTCTGAAAAGATGTTACTTTCACTAGGCCGTGATCTTCGCGACATTCACGCGGCATGCTGTAAAAAACTCGAAGACTATGAGGCCATCCATTGACCTGAACTGCGATATGGGCGAAAGCTTCGGAGCTTTCACGATGGGGAATGATGAAGCCATCATGGAGTATGTTTCTTCAGTAAACATCGCCTGTGGTTTTCATGGCGGCGATCCCGGCGTGATGCACAGAACGATCGCGCGTGCCGCGAGCCGGAATATTGCCGTTGGCGCACACCCGGGTTATCCGGATCTTCAGGGCTTTGGCAGGAGGGAGATAAAAATGTCACTGGCGGAAGTATATGATTGCATTGTGTACCAGGTGGGCGCGCTAATGGCTTTTGCCAGGGTTGAAGGCACCACCGTAAATCATGTTAAACCTCACGGCGCCCTCTACAATGCCGCCGCCAAAGGCAGCGCACTCTCGGGTACCATTGCCAAAGCGGTTCATGATGTGGACAGATCTTTGGTGCTCGTGGGTTTGTCAGGCAGTTGTATGATCGAAGAGGGCAATAAGGCGGGATTGAGAACTTGCAGCGAGGTGTTTGCCGACCGCGCTTACCAGGAGGATGGCATGCTGATGCCCCGCGCTGCGGCCAATGCCATGATTGACGACGCAGACCAGGCCGCCCGGCAGGTGTGGCAAATGGTTCAGCGCGGTACGGTCACAACGGCCGACGGAAAGGAAATTGCCGTTCGTGCCGATACTGTATGCATTCATGGTGACGGCCAACACGCCATTGCGTTTGCAAGGGCTATCACCAACATTCTCAGGCAAAATCATGTCAGCATCAGAAGGTTCTAAGGCTGCGGCTTCGGCTTTGGCCGGCTCGGCCTTTATTATGGCTACGTCTGCCATCGGTCCCGGTTTTATCACACAAACAACCAGGTTCACTGAGCAACTTACCACCAGCTTCGGATTTATTATAGTTTGCTCCATCGTCCTCGACATTGTCGTGCAGCTGAATATCTGGCGGGTAATCTCGGTGTCAGGCATGCGTGCGCAGGATCTGGCCAACAGGCTCGCGCCGGGTATGGGGTATGTGCTGGCGATACTCATTGTATTGGGCGGGCTGGCATTCAACATCGGCAACGTGGCGGGCGCCGCGATGGGCGTCCAGGTCATGGTTGGCGCCGACTTGTGGATCGGTGCTGTCGCCAGTGTCATCATTTCGCTTTTTGTTTTCTGGAATAACGAAGCCGGGAAAGCGCTTGACCTGTTTTCGAAAATACTCGGCGGGATAATGATTGCCCTCATGGGTTATATCGCCTTCAGCTCGGCGCCGCCTGTGATGGAGGTTGTGCACCACGCGGTGTTGCCAGAGACCATCGATACAACGGCAATCATTGTGCTTGTAGGCGGAACGGTGGGCGGGTATATCAGCTTCGCGGGAGTTCACCGTTTGCTGGAAGCCGGTATTACCGGAGAGGAAAATATACCTTCCATCTCGCGCGCCGCCGTGAAGGGCATCATGCTTGCGTCGGCCATGCGTATCCTGTTATTCCTCGCTGCACTGGGTATTGTGGTGACCGGTGCCACGCTTGATGAAGGAAATCCCGCGGCAACCGTTTTTAAACTTGCCGCAGGCGAGGTTGGCTACCGAATTTTTGGTGTTGTATTGTGGTGCGCGGCGATCACGTCGGTGGTGGGATCGGCTTATACGTCGGTCTCTTTTTTAAGGACCTTTCATCCTTTTTTTGAAACGCATCTCCGGATCATCATCACCTTTTTTATCACGTGTTCGGCGGCGATCTTTTTAGTCGTTGGCCGGCCCGTCAGTATTCTCATTATCGCAGGCGCCCTCAATGCATTTATTTTACCGCTTGCCCTGGGCATTATCCTGTTTGCCTCGCGCAAAGCGGCCATCGTGAATCAATACCGCCATCCCTGGTGGATGATCATCGCGGGATGGGTGGTTGTCGTTGCGCTGGGATTAATGAGCATTTATGCGCTCACGTCAGATCTTGGGCGACTTTGGAATCAATAGCGTAATTTAAAAATGCAGTTTCTCACCCGAAAATGAATTATCTTTGTTCTATGAAGCTATCAGCCAACGATAAGAAATTACTCCGAAGCTACTTCGTGAATCGCCCGATTCGCAGGGCTTACGTCTTTGGTTCATATGCCCGAAAGGAGGCCGTCGGCGGGAGCGATCTCGATATCCTGGTTGAACTGGATCACAGCGAGCCCATCGGGATGAAGTTCTTCGGCTACCGGTTGGAACTTGAGGAGCTCCTAAAGAAGAAGGTTGACCTGGTGAGTGCAGACGGACTTTCTCAACACGTAAAACCCTTCGTTGACAAAGACAAGGTCTTGATCTATGAAAAAGGAGCTGACTGACAAAGTCAGGGTATCGCATGTCCTCGATGCGATTGGAGAAGTAGAGAAATATCTCGACGGCGTGTACTACGATGATTTTCTCGCCAACTCAGAAAAAAGGTTCGCGACAATCAAGCAAGTGGAGATCATTGGCGAGGCTTGTAACCGGATATCCAGGGGGTTCAAGGACAAGCATCCTGAAATCAAGTGGAAGGAAATTAACGGTTTTAGGAATATTTCAATTCATGAATACTTCGGCGTTGACTATCAGATCGTGTGGGAGATTGCTCAAAATGATTTACCCGCGCTCAAGGAACAATTCAAAATGGCCGGGAAGGAACTCTAGTACAAACATGACAAAAGGGGAAGTGGCGAGGCTCAAGCGCCTGTGAAAACTTGCAGATCTTTTGGGGCCGCCATCAATAATTATATTATGAAAGCATTCTTCCGGCATATCCGTTATCCGGTCATCGTGCCCTGGATGCTTCTCTTTTGCAGCACCGTTGCCGCGCAAACTTCTGAAAAGTTAACGCTCGGGGGCCTGCCTGCCGTGCATCGCCTTGTGCGCGGGCAGGCAGGTTTAAAGGCGCCAGTCGAAATACTCAGGGATCAATGGGGTGTAAATCACATCTACGCGGACAACCAGCACGATCTGTTCTTTGCTCAGGGTTATGCCGCGGCGAAAGACCGCCTTTTCCAGTTTGAAGTCTGGAGGAGGCGCGCAACGGGCACGGTATCGGAAATCTTTGGTCCGGATGAATTACAGAGGGATATCGGCGCAAGACTTTTTAAGTTCAGGGGTAATCTCAAAGATGAGTTTAACCATTATCATCCACAGGGTGAAGCGATCATGAAGGCTTACGTGGAAGGAGTCAATGCATGGATCGATGAGGTTCTCCGGAATCCTGAAAAACTTCCTGTTGAGTTCAGGATCCTTGATATCAAACCGGGGAAATGGACTCCTGACATCGTCGTCTCCAGACACCAGGGTCTGCTGGGCAACATCACTGAAGAACTGAATCTGGGCATCGCCGTTGCGAGAGCCGGCGCATCTAAAGTAAAAGAGCTGGTCTGGTTTCATCCTAAAGATCCGCAGCTTGACCTCGACAGCACGCTTCGGGGAGATCTTTTGAAAGAAGAAATTCTTTCTCTCTATAATGCTTATCGGAGAGACATCGGGTTCAAACCCGACCACATCAGTATTTCACACAAAGATTCCGTCGAACTCTTGGAGCGGTTGAATCGCTTTTCCCCGCAAGGTAATGCAGAACCGTTTCGACACGGCGAGGGGGGAAGTAACAACTGGGTCGTCAATGGCAGCAAGACTGCCAGCGGACATGCAATCATGGCAAACGATCCACACAGGGTGGTGGCGGTGCCTTCGCTGCGATACATGGTGCATCTCGTGGCGCCAGGATGGAATGTGATCGGTGGCGGGGAACCTGTTATACCTGGCGTATCGATCGGACACAACGAGTATGGGGCATGGGGCCTCACAGTATTTAAAACAGACGCCGAAGACCTGTACGTCTATGATCTCAATCCGGATGATCTCAGGCAATACCGGTACAAGGGAAAGTGGTTAAGGATGAAAGAGGTGAGAGAGACGATTCCGGTGAAGGGTGGTGTCGCGGTGACCGTGACACTTCATTATACGACACACGGTCCTGTTACATATATTGATTCCCTTAATCGAAAAGGCTACGCCGTAAAATGTGGTTGGCTGGAGCCGGGAGGCGCGCCCTATCTTGCTTCTCTGCGAATGAACCAGGCGCGCGATTGGGAGGCTTTCAGAGATGCGTGCAGCTACAGTCACATTCCGGGCGAAAATATGGTATGGGCTGATCGCAATGGAAACATAGGATGGCAGGCTGTTGGTATTGTTCCTGTGCGGAGAAATTTCAGCGGAATGGTTCCCGTACCCGGCGATGGCCGTTACGAATGGGATGGTTATCTGCCGATAAAGCAGAGGCCGCAGGTGCTCAATCCAAAGGATGGTTTTTTTGCGACGGCCAATCAAAACGTTACACCGGATAACTATACAAACTGGAATACTGTAGGATTCACATGGGCTGACCCATTCCGCGGCGACCGGATCAATGAAGTTCTTGGGACCAATAAGACATTGAGTCTTGATGACATGAAAGCGCTTCAAACCGATTACTTCTCCATACCGGCCCGGACACTGGTGTCCTTGTTGAGTAAAATTCAAATTGATAAAGCACTGGCCAAAGAAGCGCAAGCAAGATTATCGGGATGGGAGTTTGTGCTGAGTCCAAATTCGGTGGAGGCGGGAATCTATGCGATGTGGGAACGCCAGATCATGTCACATGCCCGAGAAAAGTTTATTCCTGCGGAATTGACGGGACTGGTAAGTGTACAGCTTACCAGGATCATTCGCTGGCTCGAAAATCCCGAGGGGAGATTCGGCGCCCAGCCGATCGCCGGCAGAGATGCATTCCTGAGGACAACTTTTGAAATGGCAATTGAAGAACTAAAGGAGAAATTGGGTGATTCGATCGATCATTGGCAATACGGTCAGGAAAAATACAAACACATTACACTGGTTAACCACGTGCCCGGATTGTTGAATGCACAGGTAAAAGAAAAGGTTGACCTCGGGCCACTGCCAAGAGGAGGAAACAGTCATACGCCGAATGCTACGGGGAGTGATGACAATCAAACCAGCGGCGCCAGCTTCCGTATTATAGTGGACGTCGGCGACTGGGACAATACGTTGATGATCAGTACGCCGGGGCAATCGGCCGATCCGCTCAGTCCCTTTTATGGCAACCTGTTTGAGTTGTGGGCCAGGGATGAATATTTTCCTGCTTACTATTCCAGAGAGAAGATTGAAAGGGTGACGAAGGATCGTATCCTGATGACGCCAGGGAAAGGAAAAAACAAGTGAAAATCAAACAGGGTCTCTTCAAGGCGACGCAAGGCAGATTTGAACTAGTTCCGGATATAGTGCAAAAAGGCTTACGCCCCCTGCCATTGGTACACTCTTTCTAATCTTTACAGGGACAGACAGACTGGGGAGATAATAGATATTTTCTTTCGATTAAATTTCAAAACTTATTTAACAAGTAACCGGCTTGAAGACCGTCTGCCATTTGAAATTACATTAATCACATAAAAACCAGGCTTTAATTCCTTTTCAATATTTATGATTGTTGGACCATCATCTAAGCTTCTGCTCGTCACGATATTTTGAACATGAACCACTTCGCCTTTCATTCCAATGATCTCGATGGTTTTCTCAACGTAGTCATCCCTTTCTTGTTTTACGTACAGTGTTATGCGGGTCCAACCGCTTGGAACTGGGTTCGGAAAGAGATATATATCCTTACTTTTGTGCTTAACGGAGTCGGACTCGACATCTGTTTTCTGTCGCGAAGTGCCGGTTGTTTGAAACGTGGTCATGTTCTGTTCCTCTGACGGTGAAAGCCTATTGCCAGGTATCGGCCGCTCCAACGTTCCATTGGGCAATTGCCACCCCACAGCCATGTGATCGCTACCGACGCCCTCCTTGTGCAGCGCCTCGATGTAAAACCGCTGGCCCGCAACAAGATTTATCGCAGCGGATTTCTGGCTTGCGTACTTGGTCCATTCTCTTACATTGGTGTATCCCGTGACCCAGGCGATGCGTCGCTTGGTAGAAGGATTGGCATCCGTGCTCAACCACAATTCGCTGCCATCATTGCTGGAGATCCAGAACGTATACGCACCAGTGACAGGCACGCAGAGATAACCACTTACCCTCGTACCGTAATTATCTCCAACATTGGTGGGATCCTCAAAGATCGTAAGCCCACTTGTTCCATCAGGCGATTCGTGTACCGGGATTGACCCAACATCATTGTATTGGATTCCCGTCCAGACTTCTCTCAGGATCGTTCCCGTTGCGCTGCAGGCGGAGCTGCCGCTTGTCACGATAATACCTATTGACGCGGTGGCGGAACCACCTCCATTGTCAATGGCCTTTGCGGTCAAGGTATAATTGCCTGCAGGCACATTGTTCCATGCAAAGGAATAAGGCGATGTGACGTCTTCTCCGAGCTTAACCGTGCCGTTATAAAATTCCACTTTCGTGATTGTCCCTCCGCTCACCGAAGCATTGGTGGTAATGTAGACTGAGGCCAGGGCAGTGAAAGTTTGACCATCAGAGGGACTGGTAATGCTGACGACGGGAACCGGTGACGTACCTGAATCAGTAAAGGGAATTAATCGGATTCCCGGTATGGGCATTTCCTGTGTTCCGCCCGGAAGTTGCCACCCTACGGCTACATGGTCTGTGCCGACACCTTCCTTGTGCAATGCTTCGATGTAGTATTTCTGATTGGCCACAAGACTAATGCCGACCGATTTCTGACTAGTGTATTTGTCCCACTGCCTGACGTTTGTGTATCCGCTCACATAAGCGATCTTTCTTTTATTGGCTACACTCGCGTCTGTACTTAACCAGACCTCACTGTTGTCATTGCTGGCGATCCAGAAAACATAAGTACCCGTGACCGGCGCACAGATGTATCCCCGTATGCGACGGCCGTAATTATCGCTGATATTTGCTGGGCCCTCAAAGATGGTGACATCAGTGACCGACGCAGGAGCTTGAGCCACCGGAATGGAAGAGATCGACGTACCAGAGACCCCCGTCCAGAGTTCCTGCTGAATCTTTCCTGCACCTGCGCAGCCTGCACTACTGGTCACCACAATACCAACAGAAGCGGAATTTGATTTTCCGTCGGTGGCGATAGCTTTGGCGGTAACTGTGTAAGTACCCGCCGGCACATTATTCCACGCAAAGGAATAAGGCGATGTAGCATCTTCTCCGAGCTTGACCGTACCATTGTAAAATTCCACTTTAGTGATACTGCCTCCGCTCACGGAAGCAGTCGCGTTAATGTTAACCGTCGCTGGAGCTGTGAAAGTTTGACCATCAGAGGGACTGGTAATGCTGACGACCGGAACGGGTGAAGTACCTGAATCAGTAAAGGGTATTAACCGCATTGCTGGTATGGGTCTTTCCAGTGTTCCGGCGGGAAGTTGCCACCCTACGGCTACATGGTCTGTGCCGACACCTTCCTTGTGCAATGCTTCGATGTAGTATTTCTGATTGGCCACCAGACTGATGGCCGCTGATTCCTGAGTCGTGTATTTACCCCACTCTCTCACATTTGTATATCCGCTCACATAAGCGACCTTCTTTCTATTGGCTGCATCGGCGTTCGTACTCAGCCAGAGTTCACTGTTGTCGTTGCTCGAAATCCAGAAAATATAAGTTCCCGAAACCGGTACACAGATGTATCCCCGTATGCGCCTGCCGTAGTTATCGCCGATGTTGGCAGGACCTTCAAAAAGCGTAAGGTCAGTGATTGATGCAGTGGTCTTATTTACATCTATGGAGGAGACCGTATTGCCCGAGATTCCCGTCCAAAGTTCCTGCTGTATCTTTCCATTGCCCGCGCAAGATTCAGGATTTGTCCCTTCCGTAAAAGTAATTTTATAACATTGGGATACGCCAGGATTCCCACTGGCAGAGGTTTGGGCATACGGAGTGGCACAGATTAAATATGTTCCATTTCCAATTTGCCATTCAGGAGTGGTAGTAGTTTGGTTCTTTATAAAATAGGGGCCATTGTTTTGTGTTCGTGTATTCCGGTCAGTGTTTACGCTGAATTTTATACTGGCGGTTCCCTCGCTTGTGATTGCCTTGATATTTATTTCGGTCAGGTTAAGTGCCGTTTTATTTATGATCTGTCCTTCTGAAAGGTTACCTATTTCCGCATCAGTTTTTCCGTTAAACAATACGAGTTGGGTAATCGAGGGAGTAGCCGAACTATCAGTTATTTCCAGGGCTACTTTGTCACTGCTTTGGCCGCCTTTGTCATCGGTTACAGTAAGTTCAAACTCAAATAAACCTGTCGTTAATCCACTTAGTTTCAAAAGTTCAGATCCGGTATTACTCAAAGTTAAGGGAGTGCCTCCTGTTTGTTTCCAGATTACATTTGTAATTTCCCCGTCAGAATCAAAAAAATCGCCAATTATATGCAATGGGTCGTTTCTCATTTTTATCCGCAGGTCGGGCCCGGCATTTACATAAGGCTTTTTATTGGAAGTATCACCCTTCCTGAACTTGAGCAACCACTCATATATTTTATATCCGCTGGAACCATTATAGACTTCATTCCATCCATTATGATTGCGCGCATGAAGAATATTTAAATGCGGTTTGTAAACGCCAGGAGGCTGACAAGCTTTTATTGCGCTTACCATGTCAATTGAATACTCAGGCGTCACCAGATCGTCGCCATCGCCATGAAAAACCCAAATCGGAATATTTTTTACCGCGCATGCCTTGGTTAAATCCGATCGACCCGAAATGGGTATTATAGCCGCTATCTTGTCGGGATGAGCCGAAGCATAAGTCCAGGTACCTATGCCACCCTTGCTCATACCGGTGACGTAAATACGCTGCAGATCAACTCTAAAATTAGCCGTAACGTACCGCACCACTTCATCTATTAATTCTGGCGGCCATTGAGGGCCCCATTGAGGGTCTGGATCGCCTTCCTCAGGTCTCAATTGGGGCGTTAAGACAATAAAAGGCAAATCCTGCGGCCACCGGTTTAGATAGATCAGCCGCGAGGGCATCTCTTCAGGATTTTTACTTGTTAGCTCCGTCAAGTCATCACCAACTTCGCCTTTGGAATGGAGGCTTAATAATAACGGAAAAGCTGTCGTACTAGAGGAATACCCGGGCGGTGTATACAACAAAAATTTCGTCCCCGCCGGACTTTCATATGCCTCTTGCTGGGCAAAAACAACAATGGACAATAACAAAATACCGGCTGTAAGTGCCAGGTTTTTGTGTTGGTAACCCGTGATTCTCCTTGGTTGGGGGTCTTCCATTTTGGGAGTCTTTTCGCGCCGCTCAAATAGGGCGTCTTATAATAAGTGAGGACAATTTTAATGCCGTTGGCCTCAGGGGCATAAAGTTGAGGCGATGTGAGAAATCATTGTCAGGGGCATGTCATCCGTCAAACGTGTTTGTGTATGATTTTCCCCTTGCTTTTAACTTATACCCAGTCCTGGCTCGGCCACTTAACCGCGAACCCGGGATGCAGAAGCCTTAGGAGAATTGAAGGTTTTAAACTAATATTGAAGGTAGCAGCGATTCCAGGAAATCAGCTTGTGTTTAGTTCATAACGATGAAGCGATTCAGAGAACATTTCATAAGTAAGCTAATTACGCTTGTTATCACCGTGGTCTTTCTGAATATGAGTTTTTTGGTTGCGGAGGTCAGCATGCTTGATTTGCATAAGGACCGCGAGTTCACTAAAATTATTGCTTTCATCATATCCGGCACCTGTTTTGAGGAAGAGAGAGATCTCGGCACAGAGGCTCCCGTAGAAGATACGGCCAAAAAAACTGATCTGCTGTTTTGCAGCCGCCTCCATCCACACAGTGGCTTTGCGCAGCTTTCCGCAATAGAGAAGTATATATCTGATCATCGCATACCTTTACCGGGGAACTACGAAACTTTTACACCACCTCCCGAATCCTGAATTCAGATTGCCTGCACCTGAAACCGTATCAGGCGCTGATGATTTAACGGCTATTCTGCTGTTTAAAACCTTATTATTCATACTAAACTTACGAGGACCATGCAAAGAAAAAGGTTCCGGGTAGATCTTATCGCAGGATTAACGGTAAGCTTTGCCGCCATTTTATTAGGCGCTGCTTTCCGCGCCATGTCAGGGAGAGGAGCGTTCGCCGGGATAAACCCTTTACAGATTCTTACCTGAAGTAATGGAAATCCTCATCATTGTTGTTTTTACCCTTGGCTACATTGCCATTGCGGTTGAGCATTCTATTAAAATAAACAAAACCGCCTCCGCCCTTTTAACCGGAGTCATCTGTTGGACGCTTTTTGCACTTTCCACCCCGGCAGAATCGGTTTTGACCAGTACTCATTTTCTCGACTATGTAAAAATATTAGAGATTGATCCTGGCGGTAAAACAATTCTCACCCTTAGCCAGCACGAACTTTTCCGGGGATTTGTAGTGTCTGAATTGTCGCACCATCTGGCCAAGATAGCCGAAATTCTTTTCTTCCTGATGGGGGCGATGACAATAGTGGAACTGGTGGATGCGCACCATGGATTTCGGATCATTACAGACAGGATCAGAACAGAAAATCCTAAAAGTCTTCTGTGGATAGTTTGCTGGATCACATTTTTTCTTTCCGCCACCCTTGATAATCTTACAACGTCCATCGTCATGGTGTCCCTTATCCGCAAGCTGGTTCCAGATAACCAGATGCGTTTATTCTTTGCCGGTATGATCGTCATTGCAGCCAATGCAGGTGGTGCATGGTCACCAATAGGGGACGTTACCACTACTATGCTATGGATTGGCGGTCAGATATCTACTCTTGGTATCATGAAAGCGGTTTTTATTCCGAGCCTGGTCTGTATGCTGGCGCCGCTTGTCTTTTTAAGCTTTACACTGACCGGTGGGCTCGGAGAAAGGAAAAGCACACATGTGCAACATGGTCAGGTGGTCCGCGGGGGAAAGTTGATGCTGCTCTTGGGAATTAGCGCCCTGATTTCGGTACCGATCTTTAAGACCTATACGGAATTGCCTCCTTACCTAGGAATGCTCGCAGGGTTAGGAGTATTATGGGTGGTATCGGAGCTCATTCATCCGGAGTTAGATGAAGCCGTAAAGAAGAACTATACAGCTGCAGGCGCCCTTTCGCGAATTGATGTGCCCAGTGTCCTCTTTTTCCTCGGTATTCTGATGGCAGTTGGTGCGCTCGAATCCATGCAGACATTGAATCATTTCGCGGCATTTCTGGCACAGTCTCTGGGAGATGATCGCATCATCATTACCCTTATCGGTTTACTTTCTGCGGTCGTGGACAACGTGCCGCTTGTTGCAGCAAGCATGGGAATGTATGGCCTGAATGTTTATCCACAGGACCATATGATATGGGCATACCTGGCTTATTGCGCAGGAACAGGTGGGAGTATTCTCATAATAGGCTCAGCGGCTGGCGTTGCTGTTATGGGAATGGAAAAAATTGATTTCATCTGGTATGTAAAGAAAATAAGCGTCATCGCATTAATTGGATATTTTTCCGGTGCTGCGGTTTATGTTGTGCTTCATTCTATAACCAGCTAGGAAAGACAGTCTGATCATTGAAATGGGCTAATTGTGCCTTTCGTTAATCAACCCAAATTCAGGCACTTCCCGGAGGAGGTGCCTGAATTCTTCTGTCCGCAAAAATGATTTGGGCGGCTTAGGTTAATCCAGCAAGTACTTTTAATGATGAATGAGTTTGTTGCCGGTGTTTCGTGTGTTTACTATCGCTTGCTTAAATGCTGGGAATCAAGGTTCACATCATTCGCTTCTTAATGCATCCACCGGGTTATGCGTTCCTGCCCGGATTGTCTGGAAGCTCATCGTGATAAATGCGATGATCAATGCCAGGCCGCCTGCCAGCGCAAAAACGGTCCAGTCCATCGAAACCTTGTACTCAAATCCCTGCAACCATGTTTGCATACCGAACCAGGCAAAAGGAATGGAGATAATAAATGCAATCACGACAAGCCTCAGGAAATCTTTTGAGAGCAGCATCACGATCTGGTCGACCGTGGCTCCGAGTACTTTGCGGATGCCTATTTCTTTTGTGCGTTGTGAGGCGGTGAAGGCGGCCAGTCCGAAAAGGCCAAGACAGGAAATGATGATGGCAACAATGGAGAAACCTGCAAAGACTTTCCCTGTTCGCTGTTCACTCCTGTACATTGCGTCGTAATCGGCATCCAGAAACGTATAACTAAAAGGAAACTTTGGATTATATTGTCTCCAAAGTTTTTCGGCTGCCTCAATGGCCCCTTTTGTATCACGACCGTTTACTTTGACATAGGCAAGGTTGTACCAGTCCGGCCAATGGAGGAAAACAGAGGGTTCGATCTTCTCATGCATCGATGTATGGTGGAAGTCTTTGACCACACCGATAATGGTTCCTTTTTTTTCCCATAATGTGAAAGACTTCCCTATCGGATCTTCAATACCGGCCGCCATTACCGCGGTTTCGTTTAATATATAGGAAGCCGTATCGGCCCGGTCCTCTGAAAACCACCTTCCT
>JBBEBN010000263.1:0-20213 GCA_040882305.1 Cyclobacteriaceae bacterium | reverse complement strand
TTCATATTTCGCCGTGAGAGACTTATGATAGCACATTCAATTAGTCATTGGTCATTGGTCATTCGCCTGCCCGACGAAGCTTGC
Organism: Cyclobacteriaceae bacterium; assembly: GCA_040882305.1. GTDB lineage: Bacteria > Bacteroidota > Bacteroidia > Cytophagales > Cyclobacteriaceae > Chryseosolibacter. Next base: position 20,129 of record JBBEBN010000263.1, on the reverse strand, counting down.
AAGAAGACACCGGTCCCTGAGCTTGCCGAAGGGCGAATCGAACACCAAGATATAAAAGAGTTGGAGCGTTAATTTGGACGTCCACAATAAATCCTTCTTTAGTCATAGGCACAGCACACTTTTTCAGAAGTTCAATTTTTCTCCGGACAACAATGATTGCAGAATTATCGAATTATTTCTTAAAATCAGGATTCGGGAGCGGCATGTTCACACGCAGCTTTTTTTGCCAGTTTCTGAAATCGGCCATCATTGTTTTTACTTTATCCGGATGGGCAACGCTTAAGTCATTTTTTTCGCCAATGTCCTCCGCGAGGTTGAACAGTTCAACTTTGCCTGTTTCATAGCTTTCAACAAGCTTGAATACACCGTCGCGCATGGCGCCGGAAGGCCGGCCCAACTGATTGCTGAAGTGGGGATAATGCCAGTAAACTGGTCCGCGTTGAAATGCGGTGGAAGGATCAAACCAGATGGGCAACATACTTTTCCCCTCGCGGCGTTCGAATGTATCCTCGATTTCCAGAAGCTCGAGGATGGTGGGAAAATAATCCGTGTTGGTGACATAATGTCCATTGGTCTGTCCTGCCTTTATTTTCCCCGGCCAGTGAAGGATCATGGGAACGCGGATTCCTCCTTCGTAAACATGGCCCTTCCAGGCGCGAAGGGGTTCCAGGTTTGTCGGTATCGGACCTAATTCGGGCAAGCCGACACCCCCATTATCCGAAGTAAATATGAGCAGTGTATTTTCCATCAGCCCCGCCTCCCGCAGGGTTTGGATGATGCGCCCTACACCATCGTCCAGGCTCTCGAGCATGGCCGCATAACTCGGATTGTATTTTCCTCCGAGCTTTTCATACTTAAAAGCATATTTGCGCAATTTGTCGCCTCTGGGTACGATAACAACATGGGGCGCCGAGTAAGCCATGTACAGAAAAAAAGGCCTGGCCTTATTCTCACGAATGAAGTCCACGCCGTAATCCGTCAATTTATCTGTCAGGTAGTTTTCGCCATGATCTTCAAAAACAGTTCTATTTTTTCGGGTGATAGTGTAGTTGTAATAGTCCAATCCATTCTTCGCGATCATACGCTCATAGGAAAAACCCTGGGCGGAAGGAAGTAGTGAGTCCGCGGTACCGAGATGCCATTTTCCCACCATACCGCATGAATAGCCCTCGGTGCTGAAGATCTCAGCCAGGGTGGTTTCATTTGACGACAGATATTTTGTCCATTGCGCCGGCAATACTGGAGAGGAAGGATCTGTTCGCCCGCCCACCAGGAAATTTGTCAGGTGAAGGCGCGCGGGGTGAATGCCGGTAAGGAAGCCTGCGCGGGATGGAGAACACACAGGCGATGAGGCGTAAGCCTGCGTGAATTTCATGCCCCCTCGCGCGAGCGAATCAATATGGGGAGTTTCGTTGAAGGGGTTGCCATAAGATCCAAGATCAGTGTACCCAAGGTCGTCGGCAAGAATGAAAACGATGTTGGGTTTGTCCTGGGCTACGAGGATGCTCAGGCCCGGTATCACCATCACTGGTATCACCGTCATGAGAAAAGAAAACAACAAGTGAAGAAAATCTCTGTATTTGATTAAGAAGCCAGTCATAAATAAAGGTAGAAAATAAAAGGTAGAAAAAATTTCAAATTTTATGCTTGGTTCTATTGTTCTCCATCTTTTGTATTTTGACTGTCCTTATGTCTGCCGTTGGTTTGTTCAGCATGGTTACTTATTCCGTCGCCAGCCGTACGAAAGAATTCGGGATCCGAAAATTGCTCGGTGCCTCGGGTCCAAACATCACCTTTCTTGTGGCAAAGGATTTTCTGAGACTGGTCATAATTGCCTACGTTCTGTCGATGCCATTCGCCTGGCTTATAGCCGAAAGGTGGGTAAACAATTTTGCCTATAAGACAGAAATCACGTGGTGGGTATTTGCGCTCACCGGAGTCATTTTACTGGCCGTGTGCTTCATGACCTTGTCATACCAGGCCTTGCGTGCTTGCCGTACCAATCCGGTAGAAAACTTAAGGCATGAATGAGCGGGGGAGATTCTGATTTTGTTCTCCAGCCAATTTCGAACGGCGCGGAAGGCTATCACCGCGTGGGGTTCGCGGGAATTTCCCGCTCCGGACTTATACAGAAATTTGCTGACCTTCTTCTAACGCTTATGGCACCAGGGAGCCAGGAAACAGGTACATATTAATTTTATACTTTATGAATATTGATTTAATAAATTGATTCACTGAATGTTATAAATAGCGTAAGGTGGTTTCACGTCCCGCGCATCCGGCGCTTCCGACTTCCAAAATAAAAGATCAACCCCAGGCAACCCGCGCACTCAATTCCTTGTAGGGTTTAGTAAGCCATCAACGATGGTGACCTCGTGTTTTTTCAAAATAAATTGGTAAAACCATGAAAAAAAACTTACCATTATCCCCCAGACCAGTGAAGAACGCAAGCCTGATCTTACTCAGCTTCTTTCTTCTTGCAGCGTGTATGCAGTATGATGAAAGCCTTGCACCCGGCGATCATCGCAACGGTAATGCCCTGGATGTTTCGAGTATGGAATCCATGGCGGCCATGGTAAAACGAACTTTTACGGCGCACCTCAACAGCGCGAATGAGGTAAATCCGAATGGCGTTGATTCGCAGGGACAGGGTCAGGCGATATTTACCATCAGCGAAGACGGCACCTCAATTGACTACAAACTCATTGCCGCCAATACCGTGGATATTACCCAGGCCCACATTCATTGTGGGGCTGAGGGAGTGAATGGTCCTGTTGTCGTGTTTCTCTTTGGTTTTGTTACCGGAGGTGTAACGCAGAATGGCGTTCTGGCTGAGGGTACCATTACCAGCGCGAATATCCGGCCAAATGTATCTTGTTCAGGTGTGACGGCTACTTATGACCTTCTTGTCGAACTTATTCGCAGTGGAGGCGCCTATGTAAATGCCCATACGCCGACTTATCCCGGCGGCGAGATCAGAGGGCAGATCCAATAAGCCCTCGAAAGAGTGCGTTTGGTTATCGTAAAGATTGTCAGGAAGTTGGTCGCAATGACTTAAAGCATCGCCTTAATAAGAATCATTGATCACTTCAGGCAGCAGGAACTTCCTTCAAAGCGGCATATGAATCGGCGGAATGAGCGCCCGATGAAAGAAGGAAGGCGAAGAAATGCGTAATTTTAGTGCAGGAAGCCCATCCCCTGCCTCACCATAACGGCGCGGTGGGATGGGCTTTTTTAAATGCAGCACTGGCAACTTCATCCTATGCCTATTCAGGTAAGAACTAAAACACTATCGCCGTGGAACAATGATCTGGCAGACCAGATCAAAGTGGATATCCTCAATGACATAGTTGAAGAGTTTATGAAGGAAGCCAGAGTCCAGCTGGGAAATCTTAAGTGCAAACGGCATCCCGAGAAGATCTCTTATATCACCATCACGGCTGACCGGACACACACGATGGTGATAAGGCGAAAATTCTGCTGCACTGAATTTAAGGAAAGGGTCTCCAGGAAATTCAAAGGATACGTCTTAAAATAATAGAAGCCTCCCGCCTTAATTTTGGATCTTAGATCAAGGTGCGCAGTCATCGCACTGTCAATTACTCATACTCCTTCAGGGTGGTCAGGAAACTCATCAGATCGCGGATCTGTCTTTTCGTTAGCAAATAGCGCACGGGTGGCATGCTGGAAGGGGCGTTGGTCTGTTTCACGATATCCCCTTTGCTGATAATGGTATCAGGTCTTTCCCCTACCTTCAAGACCATCTTTTCATTTTTTTCCTCGAGAAGAATACCTCCTATGGTTTTGCCACCGTCAAGGTTCAGGGTAACAATGCCAAATCCCGGGGCGATGCGGGCGCTCGGTGAGAGCAGCGATTCCAGGATTTGTTCAGGCGTCAGCCTTGCTGCCACACCGTTCAGGCGCGGGCCTGCGTTGCCGCCATAGTCGTTGAAGGAGTGACACCGCATGCACTGTGCAGTCTGGTCGCGAAAGAAAAGGTTTCTTCCCTTCGCCACATCACCACCGACCAACACGTCGCTGTAGGCTGCTGCCAGCGAATCAGGCGCTAAGCGCGACGTAATCTCCCGGTACCGGTCCTTCAAGGATTCTGTTCCTGTACTGTCAATGGCTTCTGATAATTCAAGATGGATCTCTGGTGAAAGTTCTCCCTCGCTCATCTTCGTGAGTAATGTGTCGAGTAATCTTTCGGTGTGTTCGGCCCCGAGACTTCCCAGCGTAATCAGCGCCGCCTGCTTTTCTTCTGTTGTCCTTGTGTCAATCACTTTCGACAGCAAGGCGACCATTACATTTTTCGGCATACCTGTCTTTGGCAACAGATCGAGGGCAACAACCCGCACACTTTTTTCTCTGTCAGAGAGCGCCTGTTTGATCGCTTCCCCAATCTGGTCATCCTCCATGGCGGCAAGCGCTTTTAATGCCTCCGCTCTTACTTCTGGTTCGGGATCGGACTTCAGCTGCGCGAACAGCGGTTGTGACCCCTCTGGAATTTTCAGTTTTCCGTTCGCTTTTACTGCGCTGAGGCGAATGGCTTTGTTTCTGTTGGACATGAGCTGGATCAAAGGTGCCCTGGCGTTTTTCCGGACAGGTCCGGAATCTCTTGTAACCTCGCCTCGAAAGCGTCCGTCGACGCGATCCAGCACGGAAGGTTTGGCCCAGGTGCTCAGCGCATCGATGGCTTCCGTCCGCATTTCTAACGGTCGGCCTGTGCGCACGGCATAATCGAGCAGGTTTTGCATGGATTGCTCATTGCCCACCCGCAGATTGGCGCTGATGGCACGACGGATGAGCGCTTCGTTCCCGAAGCGGTTATCTTTCAGCACATCACCCAGGGCAGGCAGCGCTTCCGCGATGGAAAGATCATCGTTGATGGCGCGGGCGGCTTCCGTTACAATATATTCATCCTCGTCCTTCAGGAAGGCGGAAACTCCGGGGCTCCGCATTCTCCTCAGTGCTACGACCGCTGCAATGCGCAGCCCGCGTGAGGGATCGCTCGCCAATGCCACGATGGGCTCTGCTTTCCCTATGCGGGCGAGCGCGAGGCTTCCTGCATGGCGCAGGTAAGCATCTTCATCATTATTTTCCCGGAGCATGTCAATGACAGGAGCGACGGCGGGTTCATACCTGATCCTGCCCAATGCCTCTGCAGCGAAAAAACGCGCGCGGGCGTACTCGTCTTTGAGTAAGGGGATCAATGCCTCGCCCGCTTGTTTACAGCGCACATCGCCCAGCCATTTCGCCGCCTGCGCCCTGATCTCGGGGTCATTATCCTTTAAAAATGGAACCAGCAACCTGGCGTGCTGTTCCTGCTGTCTGGCAAACTGGCTGATACCCCAGACGGCATGCACTCTTGCCAGTTGATGATCTCTCTGGCGGATGTTCTCTTCAAAAACTGCGAGGCCATCCCTTCCCCGCGTTGCCAGTTCAAATTGAGACTTCTGCCTTACGCGCATGTCGCCATGTTTTAAGAGCGCACTTAACTGGTTTGGTTGGTACTTTGAAAAATCTGCTTTTAAGAAATTTGCAGTCTCCCGGCGTTCCTGGCTGTCTGCGCCGTTTGCCACGTCCAGCTTCCAGATCCTTGCGAAATTTTTTGTATTCCACCCATCGATCCAGTCGGCGACATACATGGCGCCATCGGGTCCGAAGTCTACGCCCGTCGCCAGCACACCGCTCATGACACTTTTGTGTTCGCCGAGTTCAAAGGTTGCGCCTTTCGCCGTAAGCTTAAAGGCATGTATTCCCGAGCGCGCGGGATTGCCGACAAATTCGCCAATAAAAAAGGTGTTTTTCCATTCAGGACCGAGTGCTGTTCCGGGATTGTACAACATCCCCGTTGGACCACTGACAAAATTCGCAATGCAGGGTGTGATATAAGCAGCCTGTCCGGGAAACCTGGGTCTGTGCATTTCTTCGTCCATCCACACCTTATAGGTGTTATTATCCGGGTCGCGGTATTTTCCAAACTGCCAGTTCGTGCGCCAGCCAGTATCAGAACCGTTGGTGATGTACACGACGCGTTCTCTTTCACCGCGGTGGTCGCCATCGTTGTCCTCACTGATCAGGTTGCCGTATTCGTCGAATACAAATTCATGTGTGTTCCTGTTGCCGAATGAAAAAACCTCGAAATCACTTCCGTCCGGATTTGACCTTACGATCACGCCGCTGTTGGGGTATTCCCAGTTTCTTCCGTCAGGGCCTTTGCCGCTGAATCCGATATCACCGATCTGCCAGTAGATCTTCCCCTCCGGTCCTACTTCAGCGCCGGACATCCCGTGACCGCCGAACCCGACGTGGACTCCATACCCATGCGAAATGGAGGTTTTCTCATCGGCGAGACCATCGCCATTGGTGTCCTTAACCCGCCACATGTCCGGCCCGACGCCCACAAACAGATCGCCCTGGTGTGCAAGTATTGCTCCTGCCACATCGGTTACTTCCGTGTGAAAATCTTCCAGCACCAACTGTGAGAAATCCGCCAGTCCATCGCCGTTCCTATCTTCGAGCCGGTAAACGTTTTCTTTTTCCACTGTCATATCCTTCCAGTCGTGGGAGCCGTCGCCGTTGACATCCTTTAGCCACTGGTTCTTCTCGCTGAGTTCCGGCGCCAGCACTTTATGGAGGAATGCGCGTTTCTCTTCCACGCTCTTTAACTGGATTGAGCCGATCTCCCAATCCTGATGGCCGCGGATATCGAACTCGGAATTCTTCTGTCTGTTGGTGCGGGTATAGAACAACCGGCCATAATCATCGATATCAAGGGAAACGATGTCTGCCACCATTGAATCTACTGCCCAGATGCGCAAGGAAAGTCCTTCTGCCAACACGGGCGATACACCAGATTCAATTGCCTTAGCCATTTTAGCATTATCCAGGGAATCAATTTGCGCGATGCGCTTGTCGGAAGGTCCATTGTCTTTGCAGGCCGCCACGATCAACAGGACAAGAATATATGAAAGGTAGATTTTTCGTGTGAAAGGGAAAGCGTTCATCATTTCGTTTGAATTAGGGCGCCAATTTAATAAAATCGGGGCACATCCGCCCAGAAGATTTTTAGTTAGACAAGGAGACCGTTCATCCTATTTCACCCAGTCGCATTATGAACAGGTAGTAGAGACGCAAGATTTTGCGTCTCTACTACCACTACGCATTCACCACTCGCGATTTGAATATTTGCATCGAATGTTTTAACATTAATAGATAAAACCAAATCTCATGGAATCAAACAGGCGCAGGTTTCTAAAGCAATCACTCACCACCGCAGCGGGGCTCGCGGCAAGTGCGTTACCAGGCAACTTATCCGGCGAGTCATTGGATCGCCGTCCGATCATTTCAAGGGAGAGAGGAAATGCGACGAAGGCGGGTGCACCCCTCATTCGGTTCTCTGCCATCGGGTTAAACCACGGACACATATACGGTCAGGTAGAGACGGTGATACGAGGCGGAGGTGAACTGGTTTCATTTTACGCGAAAGAGCCCGAGCTGGTGCAGGCATTTTCAAAGCGATACCCCAAGGCCAGACTTGCTCGTTCCGAAGAGGAGATCCTGGAAGACAAGTCGATTCATCTTGTGGTAAGCGCCTCCATTCCTTTTGATCGTGCGCCACTGGGGATCCGTGTCATGCAACACGGCAAAGATTTCATGGCTGACAAGCCAGGCATCATCACACTCGAACAACTTGATGAGGTGAGGAAAGTGCAAAAAGAAACGAGACGCATCTACTCCATTTTATATAGTGAGCGGTTGGAGAACAAAGCCTCCATTCAGGCGGGGAACCTGATCGGGGAAGGTGCCATCGGAAAAGTGGTTCAGACACTTGGAACCGGTCCGCACCGCATGAATCCAAAGTCGCGACCCGGGTGGTTCTTCGACAAGAAATCCTACGGCGGGATCATTTGTGACATCGGCTCGCATCAGTGTGAACAATTTCTATACTTTACCAACTCAAAGAAAGCGGACGTGCTTTGCTCGCAGGTGGGAAATGTCAACAATGAACAATATCCGGGACTGGAAGATTTTGGTGACGCCACCGTTCGCGGTGACGGCGGATCAGGATATTTCAGGGTAGACTGGTTTACTCCCGGCGGGCTCAACACATGGGGTGATGGGCGTCTCACCATCCTTGGAACGGATGGGTACATGGAACTCCGCAAAAACACTGACATCGGAGGACGCAAGGGCGGCAACCATCTTTTTCTTGTCGACAACAAAGACACCCGTTACATCGACTGCACGGAGGTGACACTCCCTTATGGTCCTGCGCTCGTTCAGGATATCCTCAACCGCACAGAAACCGCCATGACGCAGGAGCATTGTTTTCTTGCTACGGAGTTGGCGTTGAAGGCGGAGAAGGGGGCGGTGAAGATGTGAGTGGTGAGTGGTGAATTGTGAGTGGCTCGTGCGTTAAATATGTTTTGCGTACTATCGCATGATTTGTGCTTTGCCTTTCGTGATGAACGAATTAATTACGGGGGCCTGTGCTCCGGCAGGCAGGCTGACTATCCGAACTCCGGTCCCAATACCGCAAACTGGTTTCCTGGTATTCCCGGATAAGCGTTCGTCCCGCGATACATTCTGATCAATGGCCGTTGTTCTTTGAACCCAATTGATGACAACCACTGCAACCATTCAGCGGAATGCTGCAACACGTCGATCACCACCGGTGAACCAGCGCAGTTTCTCAAGGCAGCTGCGGCAACATTTTTAGCCGTTTCAAGGTCTTGTGCGATAACGGGGCCGATATGCGAAAAATGATGGCCGACTCTTCCGAAGCAATATCCTTTGATTCCCTTTTTGTCTTCCGCAACAAAAGCGTATTGTGGTGAGCGCTCCAGCATCGAGTTTAAGACTTTCTCGCGGTTGGCGCCAAATACCTGGCGATCGTGCTCTAGCAGCATCGGCATATCTATATCCCGCGTAAACCTGGCTGCAGAAACTTGCCCGAATTTGTCCGACATTTTTTTTATCTCCATGCGGCTGATGGGATATTCATCCTCAAAATCAAGTTGCACGTAGACCTTTCGTCCCGCGGGAGTGGCGTCGAGTTTCACCGTTCCCTCCTCACAGAGGACCTGCAGGGATTCCCTCAGCAACTGGATGCCTATGCCTTGCCGCTGCATTGACGGGTCAACGAGTACCATTCCGATCCAGCTGAAATGATCTTCGTACCGCACGGTCGCTACCGTTCCCCTCACCTTTCCATCTTCATCGACAGCAACACGACAACCTGCAGGACTGAGTTTCAAAAACAATTCCCAGTCGTCGGCGGTCTGGTTCCACCCTGCGGCGCGGCAAAGATCAAGCCCAGCGGGTACATCCCCCTCTACCATTGAACGATATAGGATCATTTAAAAGAGCCTTGGCCTAATCAATCGGGAAGTACTTTTACCATTATATCCTTGTAATACACCATGCTTTTGGGGTCATGCCCCTGGAGCGCAAACGTACCGGAAGACAGTCTGCTTCCTTCGGCGGGAACCGTGTATTCATTGATGGTCTTGCCATCGACTTTCACCGTGATCCTGTTCCCGTTGACAATGATATGCTGAGTGAACCACTGATTATCTTTTGCCGGTGGTTCTTTTACATCCTGGATTCCGTAGACACTTGCCGTCCGTCGCCAGTCGGTGTGGCTGTTGTTGACCTGAATCTCATAACCTTTTGAAGGCCATCCATCTTCCTGGTACTCAGTGTGTATATACATTCCTGAGTTGGCCCCGGGTTTGGTCATGACTTTCGCCCGGTATTCAAAGTTTTTGAAGTTGTGATTTTGCACAGGTCCTGCATAAAAGAGATGGGCCCTGTTGCCGAACACTTTGATGGTGCCGTCTTCAATGGAAAATGTCTGCGGATTTTCGGCGGCTTTCCATCCGTCCAGCGATTTGCCGTCGAAGAGCTTTATCCATCCTTTCTTCTGAGCTTGTGTTTGCACCGATGATAACACGATGATCATCAGCACCGCAATGCTGAAGGAAAAGAAGTATTTGGTGGTGTTGGCCATGGTTGTTTCTATTTTTTTTGTTTAAATATAGGAGATTATTTGCTACGCGCAAATCCGTCCTCGAAATGGAAATCTTGCATATGGAGGGGCTCGAACGACACGCGCTTATGAAAAGGGATCTTTCCGCCTTGAAAAATATCTGGCGAGGGGATTTTACGCTGGATGATCCGCAAAATGAAATCGTCACGGACGAGAATCCAATCCCCTTTTACGTTTCTTTGGGCAGAATGGTGGAAAATTTTTATCACGCAGACAATGCTGTGTATACTTCGGGTTCGGAGTTTTTTCAAAAGCTGAATACCAGCGGGAAAGTGGAGGATCGCAGTGAATGGAAATTTTTTCACACGTGGACTCGGGCACACGGGGTCTGGAAATTGTCTATCAAGTCGCACAAGTAATTTTTCCTGACCCTTGATCTCACTCGTCCCTTAATGAGTTGACAGGATTCACCCGCACAGCCTTAAAGGTGCGGTAGCTCACTGTGGTAAGGGCAATGAGCAGCGCCATCAGCCCGGCGAGTTTGAAAATTTCTGCATGAAGGGAGGTCTTATACTTTCGGCATCAATTGCCCTTTGTCAAATGATCACCCGACATTCGTCATTTTACCTATCTTTATCAGCAAATTAGACCGATGAAGAATTTCTCCATCACAGGTATCTATACTGATCTCTATCAGCTCACCATGGGTCAGGTGTATTTCCTCAAGGGTAAAAGCCAGCATGAAGCTGTGTTCGATTATTTTTTCCGCAGGATCCCCTTTGACGGAGGCTTTGTAGTCTTCGCCGGGCTGGGCACGCTGCTGGAAGTCCTGGAAGACCTGCATTTCACAAAAGACGACCTTGACTTTCTCCAGGAGAAAGGACTGGACAGGGATTTTGTTGAACACCTCCGGCATTTCCGATTCCAGGGCACGCTTCATTCGGTGCCGGAAGGTGAGATCGTTTTTCCCAATGCACCCATCATCCGGGTGGAAGGAACGATCCTGGAGGCCCAACTCGTGGAAACGATGTTGCTCAATATTGTTAATTTCCAGTCGCTTGTAGCCACGAAAGCCGCGCGGATGCGGTCGGTGGCAGGCAACAAGATCCTCAGTGATTTTGGTCTGCGCCGGGCGCAAGGGTTGGGTGGCTATCACGCCGCCCGGGCCGCGATGGTGGGCGGTTTCAACTCCACGAGCAACGTCAAGGCCGCACGTGATTTTGATATTCCGCCGGCGGGAACCATGGCGCATTCCTTTATTCAAAGTTATGAAAGCGAATTGTCGGCCTTCCGGGACTTTGCTGAAAAACGACCTGCCAATTGTGTGCTGCTGGTGGACACCTATGATACACTCCGGTCGGGTGTTCCGAATGCCATTACCGTCGGCAGGGAAATGGAAGAGCGGTCACAAAAATTGCAGAGCATACGGCTGGACAGCGGCGACCTCGCCTACCTTTCGAAACAGGCGAGAAGGATGCTGGATGAAGCGGGCCTTTCCTATGTCACCATCACCGCTTCCAATCAGCTGGATGAATACGTCATCAAGAGTCTACAGGATCAGCAGGCACCGATTGACGTCTTTGGCGTGGGGACAAATTTAGTGACCTGCCCTCCCGATGCCGCACTCGACGGCGTATACAAGCTGGCGTATTCAGATGGTAAACCGCGTATTAAATTATCCGAGAATCTGAACAAGCTCACGCTTCCTGACAGGAAACAAGTGTACCGGATATTGAATGGACAGGGAAATTTTTACGGTGCGGACCTTATCGCCCTCGACCGGGAAAGGAACGTTGAGATCATGCACCATACGGCAGAACCGGATAAATCACTATCGCTGAAAGGTTACAAACAGGAAGCGTTGCTCCATCGCGTGATGGAAAAAGGCCGGATCGTTCAATCTAACCGCTCGCTTGGGGAGATCGCTGCGTTCTCCATGAAACGGTTGTCGCAACTGCCTCAGGAGCACAGAAGATTTCAGTACCCTCACCTCTACAAGGTCGGTTTAAGTCCCGGCTTAAGAGATCTCAGGAATGAATTGAAGAATCAACATACATGATCATGCGCGCCCTTATACTGGTGGATATACAAAATGATTTTGTCGCAGGAGGCAGCCTGGAAGTACCGTTTGGGGAACAGATAATTCCGCTGGTGAACCAGCTATCAGAAAAATTTGATCTCGTCGTCGCCACGCAGGACTGGCATCCGCCGACCCACAAAAGTTTTGCCTCCAACCACCCTGGCAAACATCCTTTTGAGAAGACCATGCTGGGAGGGCTCGAACAGGTACTGTGGCCTGATCATTGTGTTCAGGGTTCCCCCGGGGCAGACTTTCATCACAATCTGAACTTGCATCGCGTTGAGGCCATCTTCCGAAAGGGCATGGACCCTGAGATTGACAGTTACAGCGGCTTTTATGACAATGGCCACAAAAAAAGCACCGGGCTGACAGGCTACCTGAAGGAACGCAATGCAACTTCTGTGTATGTTTGCGGGCTGGCGGGCGACTACTGTGTTTATTTTACAGCTAAAGATTCGCTGCAGGCAGGTTTCAAAACGCTTGTTATCGCAGACGCTACACGCGCCATCAGCAATAATGATTTTGAGAAGGCAAAACAGGACATCACCAGGTTGGGTGGAGACCTTATCGACAGTAACATGCTAGTGCCCGATGAGCAATCCGGGATTTAGGTTCAAGACCGCAAGAGCAATTATCTTCGTATAAGCACGAACGGCTGTGGACAGTGGTCCGTGGTCTATGTACCGACTAACTTCAATGCATGAGCTTAAGGTTTAAATTAAGAAGAGCGCGCAGGCATTTACGGTTTACTCGTGGATTGTTGACGGAGCAGGTGCCAGAAAAACTAACGGTGCTGATGGAATCGGTCTTTGCGATTTCCCTCAAGGTTGCATCACTGCTAATTCCGCTGCTTGTTGCGCTTTCTTTTACCATCGTTATCTACACCGTTGGTTTTGAAGACATTTATCGGCAGCACTACAAGGCATATATCGGCCACCAGGGCATCCTTCTATTACTTTCCATTTTGTTCACCGTTCGTTTTTTTATAATGCTGCCAAATGTGGCGAGATGGAGGTCGCGATTTTTCAACCTCCTGATGGTGATCCTGGTATTTTATTTGCGCAATGTTGCCCAGGAAATCCCCGGCATTGACGAAGGGTCTTCGGCGTTAATCGCCAAAAAACTCACGCTATTTGCCGGCATCCTTTTGCTTTTCATTATCGAGATATCTCATATCCTGAGGTTCATTTATCGCCGTGGGGTAAACCCCGCAATGCTTTTTGTAGGCAGCTTTGGCACTTTCATCATTATTGGCGGATTTCTGCTCCTGCTTCCCAACGCGACGACAAAAGGAATATATCCCGTGGATGCATTTTTTACGTCGGCGAGCGCAGTTTGTGTGACTGGTCTCATCGTCGTGGATACGGCCACTGCTTTTACCACTACCGGGAAAGTATTTCTCCTTATGCTGATCCAGATCGGAGGGTTGGGGATCATGACCTTTGCAGGCCTGATCAGTTTCCTTGTTACAGGGTCGGTCTCGATCCAGAACCAACTTGCATTGCGAGACATGGTTAGCAGCAACCGGATAAGCAATGTATTTTCCTTTATTTCACGCGTCGTAGTGGTAACGATCACTTTTGAAGCGATCGGAGCTTTTATGATTTATGGAAGTCTGACGGGTGACATGTTTAACACCGAGCGAGAGAAGATCTTTTTTTCGATATTTCATTCCGTTTCCGCTTTTTGTAATGCAGGCTTTTCAACGCTGACCAATGGCTTATACGAGGGCCCGGTCCGCTTTAATTACAGCCTCCATTGGGCGGTGGCTTTATTAATCATCCTTGGAGGTATCGGGTTCCCAATCGTTTTTAATATTTTTACGTTTTTGAGAATAAAGATCACCAATACTGTCAAAGTATTTCTGAAGGATCCTGAAAGGGAAAATTATACGAATATTTTACACGCTACGGCAAGACTCTCCCTTTTTACCTATTTTATTTTGTTGATCATTGGCTTCGTGACCATTTTCATATTTGAATACAATCATAGTCTGCAGGAGCATGCCACCGTTTTTGGCAAGATTACAACCGGTTTCTTCGGAAGTGTAACCGCGCGCACTGCCGGCTTTAACACCTTTGATATCTTGAAATTTTCTCTTCCGACCCTGATGATCTATCTGTTACTAATGTTCATAGGGGCTTCACCAGGTTCAACTGGAGGAGGAATAAAGACCACGGTGGCAGCAGTAGCCTTTTTAAACATGAAAAGCATCGTCCTCGGCCATGAAAGAACTGAGGCTTTCAAAACGGAAATATCGGTGGCTTCCATAAAACGGGCCTTTGCCATTATACTGCTGGCTCTTCTCGTGCTGGGCCTTGCCGTACTTTTATTATCAATATATGATTACGAGCAAGGACTGCTGAAACTTGCTTTTGAAGCATTTTCGGCATTCAGCACCGTGGGCCTAAGTTTAGGGGTCACACCCCAATTATCGGTCTTTGGGAAATTAGTCATCATAGTGGTCATGCTTGTTGGAAGAGTTGGCGCCCTCACGCTCCTCTTCGCAGTAGTTACCAAATCGGGGGAAAGGCCATATCAATATCCTTCAGAAGATATAATGTTTTAATTTAAAAAAATGCTTGCATGAAATTCATCGTATTGGGACTTGGAAATTACGGGTCAGCTTTGTCCAGCAAACTCGTCGTATTGGGCCACGAGGTTATAGGAGTGGATAAAAAAATTACGCTGGTGGAGAAGTGGAATCACCAGATCACCCACACCATTGCGCTGGATGCCACAAGCCCCGATGCCATAAAAGGGCTTCCACTAAATGATGTGGACGCAGTGATTAACGCCATTGGCGAAGATGAGGGAGTAAATATCATGGCGACGGCCCTGCTAAAGCAAAGAGACGTGAGACGGATCATCTGCAGGGTAACCTCCCCGTTACAACAAACGGTTCTCGAGGCGATGAATGTGAAAGAATTTATCTATCCGGAAGGAGATTCCGCGGAACGCCTGGCCTACAAACTGGACCTCAAGGGAGTAACGGATTCTTTCAAGATCAGCGACAAATTCAAACTGATTGAAATCTTATTGCCAAAAAGATACGAGGGCAAAGAAATACAAGAAATCGAATTCCTTGGAAAATATCGAATCCAACCTGTCACCATCGTTCGCGAAATGATGAGCCGCAACATCCTCGGCACGGTTCGGACAACCCGGGAGGTGCAGGGAGTGTTGACTCCTGACACGGTGCTTCGCGAAGGCGATAAGCTGTTGCTCTTTGGCGATGTGGAAGCTCTGGAGAAATTTGTGGAGGAATGATCACGCCACGCCGGCCACGCTCGTGAGTAGTCAGTGGTGAGTTGTGAGACCCCACCCGACGGCGGCCTCGGCTTTGATAAGGCAATGACACGATCAACGCCTCGTGAGTACGTTCGAAGTTAATCGGTGCAAACTTTGTTGCGACAACGATTCTCATCGGGCCCGAAGGGACCGCAATTTTCCACTTATTTGGACACATCCGGGGGGTGAGCTTGTCGAACCCTTCGCTGCCCCTCGGCAGGCTCGGGGCCCGGTCTTTGCCCTGGATGGAGCCTGCCGGCTTCGACAGGCTCAGCCAGCAGTCTCCGGATAGAGTTTGCTATGTTACACCAGGAGTTGTGACAAGGCCATGCCCGTAGCATCAGTGCGTGCCTGCGTTTGCGTCTCTACTTCTTCCCATATGCCGATAAAACGAAACTGAATCAACGCAGAACCTCATTCACGCCTCACGATTGACGACTCACGGTTTGGATACACGCGTAACCGTCCCTGCGCTTTCGTTAATAGCCCTCAACAGCGATCGCTCGTCATTCGTATCCTGGGAAATCTCCCAAATCATCACACCCGCCAGGCCTTCCTGTTTCGTGAGCTCGGTTTTCCTCTTCATGGTAGCGATACCGTTATAATATACCGAATCATACTCGTCCTTCATCGGGTCGGCTCCGGCGGCGACCAGGTCCTTATAATGGCTGAGGTTTTGTCGCCGTGGTTTGCCATAAAAAGGCAAACCCAACACGGCCTTATGCGGCGGAAGACCGCGTTCCTTCACCCAGTAGTTAATGGATTTCTCCGCCAGGCTATAAGGTGAGTGCGGAATGGGCTGGCCCTTATCATCATCATACGCCATCAGGTTCAGCCAGTCCACGATCTCAAAGATCTCATCCTTCGTCCCCTCACCCTGATTGCCATAATGCACCACCGCCGCCGTAAGTTCCTTACCTATGGCATGAAGCGAATCGCCGAGCTGACGCATCAGCAACACATTGTCGTCAGCCGAGCGGTTTTCAATGTCGGGATATTCCCAATCCACATCCACACCATCGAGGTTGAACCGCCTTACCAGCTCCATCGTCTTTGTCACGAACAAATTCCGCTCTTCGGTATCTGCAGCCAACCGGTGAAAACGACTGTCGTCTCCTCCGCCGTCACCGATACTCCATCCCCCGACGGAAATAAAAACTTTTACATTGCTGGCATGCGCCTTTTTAACGAGCGCGGATAACTTATCCCAACTCCTAAGAGCATCTAGTCCCCCACCATTCTTCGCCGGAATCGCAAACGCAAAGTTTATGTGCGTAAGCTTGTCAAATTGTATCGCTGCCGTATCAACACTCCTTCCCGGAATGTATCCTATGACCTTAAATCCGGAAGGCGACGAGGTTGAGGAAGTTAATGTTTTTGTTTCAGTAGCTTGCTGGCAACCAAATAGTACGATAACTCCCAAAAGGAAATAAACAGAAGTGTTTTTCATAACAATTTTAATATGAGGTAAATAACGCTGATCATTAAATTAAACAAAACTAACCTTACAAACAAGAGCTTCATGATCAGCGGCTTGAAAGAGAGTCCTTCAAAAAACAGCCAGTATGTATCTGCTTGGCCAACTCTGTGATATATTTGCGAATACCATGAATACAGGGAAACCAGATTTTTTTCCGTTGAAGGAAGATTTTTACACTCCCCCCGTGCTGCGGCAAAACCAAAACTAACAAGAACTCCGGATGCTTTTTGAAGAAGAGAAAAATGTGTACAGGAAGCCCGCGCGTCCCATGTTGCCGGCAAGTCATGAACTCAAGTATGAAATTGGGTTTCTTTTCAACTTTGTTTCGTCCAAATCCACGCGGTTCGACCTGGAACCTGTCCTCATCTACGAAGTCAACGGGACGACAGAATACAGGCGGATTTCCCTGCAGGCAGAAAAAGGTCTCGCCTTCCTTCAATCGCTGGACGATCATTTTTATGAAGGCCTGCTGGAGTTCTCCGATAACCATCTCCTGAAGTGGATGACCCTCACCGGCAACCGGTTCATCCGGGATCATTCAGGTTCGTGGGCACACCTTTCAACGAGGGAACTCGTAAACCTCCGGAAACATTACATAGAAATTCTTCAGAAACTTTGGCCCACCCTCCGTGCGTGGCCCCATCTTTTCTTCCTGAAAGCAGGTCGTTTCAGCAACACATACCAGCAGGCTATCCAACTGGGCGCCCGGGTGCCTGAATTCAGGTTTGCGGCGGAGCAGAAAGGAGATCTGATGTTCGTGAAACTCATTCTACGCCTGGATGACAAGGAAGCTCCAATCAACATATGGGGTGGTTTCTTACTGGAACACGAAGGTACGCTCTACCTGCCCCCGGATGCTGAAACACTGACTATTCTCGATCTGTTCAAAAACGGTCCCCTTAGCTTCCCCGTCTCCGTGAAAAAAGAGATCACGAAAAAATATCTGGTTCCCTGGTTGAAGAAGTATGAGGTGTCAATCAGTCCGAAGCTCAAAATCGATCTATCGACCCCTGAGATCCAGCCGCGAGTCCGCCTCAGCGAGCTCAATGAAAGCAACCTCATGATCCGTCCGGAGTTTGTCTATGACGGCATTGAGATCGACTACAGCGAAGACAGCTTTCATGTGGAGGAATCGACAACCGGCCTCCGAATCATTCGCCGCAATAAAGAGGAAGAAAAAAAGTTATATGAATACCTGCGGACATTGAGTCCCTCCTTCGCCGGGCAACGGAACAACCAGTATTATTATCTTCCGTTTGACGATGTGATGAAGCGCGGATGGTTCATCAACATGCTGCGCAAAGTTCAGGAAGAGGGATTGAGCATTCATGGGTTTGAGAACCTGAAAAAATTCAAGTATACCAGGCATGATCCGGAGATCTCCATGAAGGCAGGGACTTCTGCCGAGTGGTTCGAACTGAAGGTAACCATTCATTGGGGGGATCAGGAAGTATCCTTAAAGGAGATACGCCATGCCATCCTCAATCACCAGGATACCATCATGCTCGAAGACGGAAACCTGGGACACATACCCGAGGCGTGGATCAATCAATACAGTTTACTGCTGCGGACAGCTACAGAAGAGAATGGCACGCTTCGGGTGAATAAAATGCATTTTATGCTACTGGAAGATCTGCTCGACAAGATTGAAGGTAAAAGTATCCGCGCGGAAATCGAGGAACGAAAACGAAAGATCCTGGAATACGATTCCCTTCGGAGGGCGGACCTTTCGGGGGAGATAAAAGCTACACTCCGCCCTTATCAGCTTTCAGGCTTTCACTGGCTGCAGACCCTTGACGAACTCGGATGGGGTGGTTGCCTTGCAGATGATATGGGTCTGGGTAAAACGCTGCAAACCATTTCCTTTCTGCAATATGTGAAAGAAAAGTACCCGGGAAGCACGCAACTGGTCGTCTGCCCTACGTCACTGATTTTCAACTGGGAGAACGAATTGCAAAAATTCTGTCCGTCGCTGAAATTCCACATTCATTATGGCTCGCAACGGGAGCTGAACGAAACGCATTTCACCGAGTTCGATGTCGTCCTTACAAGCTATGGGGTTGTGCGCAATGACGTGGAAGAACTTTCCGGTTTCCTCTGGCAATATGTAATACTTGACGAAAGCCAGGCGATCAAAAATCCCGACGCTCGCGTAACGAAGGCGACCAGGGAATTGAGGGCGGTGAATCGCTTGATCCTCAGCGGTACTCCGGTGCAGAACAACACGTGCGACTTATTTGCTCAGTTTAACTTTCTCAATCCGGGTCTTCTTGGCAACCGCGAGTATTTCAACCGCGAGTTCGCCGTACCCATCGACAAGCTCGGGAGTCAGCAAAAAACGGGTGAGCTGAAAAAACTTATCTATCCTTTCACGCTCCGGCGCACGAAAGAACAGGTGGCGAAGGATCTCCCGGACAAAACCGTATCGGTATTGTGGTGCACCATGGAAGCGGAGCAGCGCAAGTTCTATAATCATTACCGGGAGGGCTACCGAAACCGCTTGCTGAAGAAGATTGATGAGGAGGGTATTGCGCGGTCCGGCATGGATGTGCTGGAAGGCCTGCTAAGGCTGCGGCAGATATGCGATCATCCCGCGCTCGTGGATAAAAGAGAAGACGTCATTCACAGTTCTGTTAAGATTGAAGAACTCATCCGCGAAGTTCAGGAAAATGCCGGAACGCACAAGTTGCTCGTGTTCTCGCAATTTACGCAGATGCTTCAACGGATCAGGGAGGAGTTTGAGAAAGCTGGCGTCACCTATTGTTATCTCGATGGAAAAACTTCCCTCACCCAGCGCAAAGAGCAGGTGACACAATTCCAGGAAGATGAAACGATCAAAGCCTTTCTCATTTCATTGAAGGCGGGCGGTGTAGGGCTTAACCTCACCGTTGCGGATTACGTCTACCTCGTGGACCCGTGGTGGAATCCCGCGGCAGAACAACAGGCGATCGACCGGGCCCATCGCATCGGACAAAAACGCAAGGTATTTGCGTACAAGATGATCTGCAAGGACACGGTTGAAGAAAAGATCCTGAAACTTCAGGAGAAGAAACAGATGCTGGCGGATGATCTCATACAGGAAGATTCCGGATTTGTGAAGAACCTCACCCGTGATGATGTGGAGTTCTTGTTTGGCTGATTTTTTTTCATTTTTAATCATTCGATATTCGATATTCGTCATCAACGCCCGCCCTGACGAGTACCCTAATTGAAGAATTGTAGAATTATTGTTGTCCGGGGAAAACTGCGCAATGTGTGTGCAGCCCTGAAGGGGCGCGATA
>JBBEBN010000262.1:0-20274 GCA_040882305.1 Cyclobacteriaceae bacterium | reverse complement strand
AGACCGCGGCGATTTTGCCTTTGCCGTATGTACTGATCGTGGCAGCTACCCCATCAGGAAAGCGAAAATCGGTGGTGGAAAACATTCTGGCAAATGGTTTTATTTTCTCTTTGTTTTCTACTGAACGAAAGTCCGAATTAAGTTGAACCAGGCGATGATCATACCCGAGATAAGAGGACGATAAGGCAGCCGGGTGCTTTTCAGTTATGTGAAGCACATCATCGAACAGCCTGGTTGCTTTTGCTCCGATAATCAGGACATTTCCGCCATTCTGAAGATAAGTTTTCAGTCGAGAGATCAAAGCAGGCTCAATATAGTCCCACTCGGGAATTACAATCACCGGGTATTGGTCAAGACGGCTTTCCAGCTGATGGCTCATAAGCACTTCCACTGCATGTGTGCCATCCAGCAACGCTGACAGCACGCCCTGTATGCCACCTGTTTCGGCACTGCTGTATACAGTATTCGTTTTATTTTTCCATCCCGCCGTCGAGTAAAATAGTCCGATCTGCGGGACAGGCACAGCCTTATGA
Source organism: Cyclobacteriaceae bacterium (assembly GCA_040882305.1). Taxonomy (GTDB): domain Bacteria; phylum Bacteroidota; class Bacteroidia; order Cytophagales; family Cyclobacteriaceae; genus Chryseosolibacter. Next base: position 19,741 of record JBBEBN010000262.1, on the reverse strand, counting down.
CAAAACTGCCTGCGCGGAAGAACAAAATCGGCGATGTCTGCTATGATGTCAAAGCTTGAAGGTTGCATCGAAATATCAGCGTTTTGCTTAAAGTAAACCTGATAGCCACCACCCATGGCCAAAACTTCTGCACCCTCCTGGCATAGCTGTAAGGCGGTCTTTGGATTCCTCGGAAAATTTCTTCCGGACCAGTCGACCGTAAAACTCCACGCCATTAAATCCCATGGCTTTCCCTGACCGCTTAGACAACGTGACTGCCATACTGCCGTGTTCAATGCGTTCTTTGGATCAAAGTCTCCGGAAAGGAAATCCAGCCCAACCGTCACCGGCTCTGGCATCATTGAGCTGTATGCCCAGTTGGAACAGATCTGAAATCCGGGTTCGTGTGCGTGAAGCGCCCGCGTATAATAGTCAAGATAGTCAATAAATTTGCGTCGGTTGAACTCGATGAATTCTTTATAATGTTTATCATCTTTTGACCGGGGAATTTCCGTTATCCCTGTTGCCTTTCGAAATGCCTCCAGCGCAGCAGGCTGGTAATCTGGTTGAACCGACCAGCACTCTCCATCGATCCATGCACCATCAATGTGGTATTTGTCGATGAGTTCCGTCATTTGCGGAATAAGAAGCTTGTCAACGTACGGACCCCAGAGGCTGGCATTTCTTTCATCGCTTTTTCCCTCGGGGGTAAGGCGTGCTTCCGCCGGATGAACCTTGACATAATGATGGTCCTGTACGCCCGAGTAATGAACGTAGAGCGCGACACGGTGTGCGTCAGTCACCTTCCTGATCAGTGCGAGAGGATCCTTGTCATAACTGGAAGCCTGCTGGCCAACCTCTGTTGGATAAGAGGAAACCCCTGCATGTCCCTTACAATCAACCTGTATAAAATCCGGACGGCCTTTTTTCAAGAGACTGTCAACCATCCCTTCAGTGAGAGTCTTTCCAAGATGACTGTCTGTCAGAACCGAATGCCGGTCAAAATGAAGTCCCCAGAAAGACTCCGACCGACGCAGTTTCTCCCTACCCTGCGCGAAAACAAACGAGGAGCACAGACTGCAAAAAGCAAGAGCATATAAAAATTTCATGTCGAAATAAAGTTTATTTGCGAAGGGGTGAATCATGAGATTATAGCGTACTCCATCTTATTCAATTTCCTGATCATTCGGGCGGTGTCCGAATACCGTGTCTATAAACCGATACGCCTCTGACCGGACTTCCTTTGGAAAATCATGTCCCGCGTCAGGGTATCGGACCTGCAGATTTTTTTCCGCGCCCATAAACCGATACACCTCCGATGCCGTGGCAAGACCTTCCCTCACGCCATCCACATCAAAGTTGCTGTCGTTTACAGGAGAGTTCGAAAAGAAGTGCCGGGGCGCAAGCGCAGCGATCACACCGTCAAAGTCAAAGGGAAACCTGTCTCCATCCAATTCATATTTATCCCGCAATGATGGCATGTAGCGGTCCTGTGCCCACGGGCCAAGACGACCTCCATACTTTTTCGAGCCTTCTTCGCCGATGTCGTAATAATCCATCAGCGTCCACCCACAGCTGGCAACAATCACTTTTAAGCGAGGGTCAAAAGCTCCGACGAACATGGCGTTGTGCCCTCCCAGCGAATGGCCGATTACGCCGATTCGCTCAGGATCAACATCCGGTCTTGATTGCAACAAGTCCACGCACCGCATGTGATTAAAGATGGCTTTCATTGTTGCAGATACATAACGGTCAGTTTCAAAGTTATAATCCAGTAATTCACCCATGCTGGGATAGTCCGGGGCAATGACTACATAACCTCTTTCGGCCAACTCTTTCGCCAGGGCGCGATTAGCCTGTGGACTCTTACCATCCACCAGTTGCTTCCCTAACTCACCGGTCCCGTGAAGAGCAAGGATGGCGGGAAACTTTCTTTCAATGTCTGCTTTGTGGGGAACATATAAGTACGCTGGCAGTGTTTCGTCCTCTGCTACGCTAAAATGGATCGTATAACGCATGTACAAGCCTTCCTTTACACTGTCCTGGATCTTGAGATTAAACACGGGTAGATCACTGAACGAGGGCAGTTCACCCATCGCTTCTTCCATCCCCTCAAGGATCTGCTGCCTTTTCTTCTCCCAGTCAGCAGTCGTTTTGACCTTTTCTTTAGAACCATCGGACTCGCTGTAATAAAATAATCCCCCTGTATCTTCAGGATGATTTTCGCAGCTCGCAGCGAACAGGAAAATAATCGCCGCGAATGCGGTCATAAGATCCTTCGTTATCGGGATTTTAATCTGATGGCTTATCAATGGCTTCATTATTTTACTGGAACCAACGTTACTTCACGAAGATCCAGCAGTGCTCCTTTCGGAGACCCGGGACCTGGCTTGAATACAACTATATGCCTACCCGCATTCAACTGAATAGTTCCTATTTTTTCCTTCCGGTAGGTAAACCAGGATCCTGTCTTTCCGATCTTTCCTTTCACCTGTCGGCCGGCAGCTTCGAGAACGAAAGGTTTTCCCGATTCTGAATCTGAGACAGACCAATCAAGGTACACATCATACTTTCGTTTCGCGTCCACTTCGAGGTCCCATTCCACACGGTCGGATTCCGTGAACCATCCAAAAGCTTTCCACTCGGGCATGTACTTGATCTCCGGGCCAACCGCGCGCGCTAAACTTGCGCCTAAGTGTACAACATCATTTTTTTCGGCTCGAACCAGCGAGGGTTCATTGAGTTCAGGCCTTTTCTCATTAAAGGGCGCAGCTAAAATTTCGTGAACGGCTGCAACAATAATATCCTCGGCTGCTTCAGCCAGCGGTGAAGGTTTGTCATACCAGTACATGCTGGATTCCGCCTCATATCCTCCTTCGCGGATGACTCTGCGCGAGGCAATATAACAGGGTACATCATTGGCATATGCATTCACCCAAACTCTTTCAGCTCCCAATTCATTCTTCAGACGCACTGAATAATCGGCCACGACTTCCCCCGCGAGATTGATCATTACAAACTCGTTACCGAAGGTCCAGGTTTGAACCGGATAATTGAGGTGAGACGAAATCTCCGTCCCTCTTGCAATACGGTCGAGTGCCAGCCGCGCATAATAACCTTTCACTGATTTATCCTGGGTCTGCGCGACGAGTTCTGGTACGGTAGGGATATGCGCAAATGGCACCTTCACCCATGTCATTCGCCCTTTTGGAGGCGAAGAGACAGGCTGTAACTGCGAGGTTAACAGCTTATCCACCTGCGTGGCTATTTCCTGCCCGTGCATCGTTGCGTGTTCCATCTTCCCGCGTGGGTTTGGATTGGCATCTCCGCCGCAGCCTATGGCAATCATTGCGGTTGCGCCAGGATGTTTCTCTTCGATGAATTTTTGCGCTTCACTCATCCAGTCACCATGTATCTGGTTGACATCACCCTGAAGGGTTGTACCGTGACAGGCAAAGTTGACCAATACGGCGCGCAGTTTTCCGTTTTCATCGGTGACCCGTAACAACGGAAGGGCAGGATCCACCGGCCCACCCTGCGCACGGCGGTTCTTTGCAAAGCCGGCCTGGCCTTGCCCCCATGCGACGTATGAGGGGGTGCGCTCCTTCATTGCAGCCAGCGCAACCTCTTCCAACTTCTGAGAAAGGTGATATGCATATTGTGCGATGTGCACCATTTGCTCAAGGGCGAGCAGAGAGTCGCTGAAGGAATTGCCTCGGTACTGCAAAATGTTAAGCAAATTTCCCACTTCAGGTGCACCGTGAGTATGCGATGCGCAAATGACGAGATTTGCTGCCTCAATGCCGATCTTTTTTGAAAGCTGTTCGGCGAGTTTCGTCGTGATATGCCCGGGTATCCCGACCAAATCAACGGTGATGAGGAGAGAGGGCCCCTGGGCATCGCTTCCAAAGGCGAGCGCTTTAGCCGAGAGCCTGTGGATCACTCCATCAGATTCCGATTTTCCGCGGGCGCCGTAACCCGCAAGCCGGATGGGACCTTCAGGCGTAATGTCTGTCCGCGCAATCCCTACTTCCATCCGGCCCGCGTCACTTACAGCGATTTGCGCGAAGCACGGATAGACAGACAGTATGATCATACCTATGACCATGAATGAGCAGAGGAAATTTCTATGATAAGCAGTCATGGTTGCAGGAAAATGAAATAGCGTTGACCTCGGGGATAATTTCATATACAGGCGTTTCAATATTTGTTCAGAGATCTTAGCGTTAATATCAAAAATTAAGGTTCAATAGAAATACTCTTTTTGCGGAAAACATCACGCGCCAGGCGTCGATAATTTCCTCCAAGGATTTTCACGCGATCGGCCTGAGATAAGGAAGCGTCCAATACTTTTGAAAGCTCGGTTGAAAATGATCTGCCCGGCCCGTGCCCTCCCCAAACGATCCGGTCTGACCCGATTTCTTTTACAGCATAATCAACTGACCCCGAATGAGGATCTGATCCGCTAAACTCGAGGAAAACATTGTCATAGGGCCTGATCGCCCGCACGCCGATCTCCCAATCACCTCCGGAATGTCCGCAAATAATGGGCACATCAGGAAATCTTCGGGCGAGGCTGGCGAGGTGCACGGGCGTCGACTCTCCGGGTTGGTTGCTACCCCCGGGAACACGCGGAGTCCCTCCTACTATGAACCAGGTATGAATGTAAATCACTGCCTTGAGCTGTGCTGCCAATCGAATGATCGGGTCGTTATTGGCGTGATCGCAGGTAATGCCTTGTTTGTTTCCTCCTACATATTTGATCCCGATACAGGGACCCATTTCGATCCAATCCCTCATCTTCACGCAACTTTCTTCGGGAAATCCCGGATCAATGGGTGTCAATCCAGACACCTTCGACTTTTCCCTCTCCAGGAGCGTGCGCAACTCAGTGTCATGGGGTTTGGGTGTCAAGGGGTCTTGAAGCGATCCTCCTATGTCAAGGGATACTACGCGTTCGATGCCCATCCGATCAACATAGAACATCATATCATGGTGTTGCCCGATGGGATCTTTTGACGAATGAAAGCCGTGATAATGTCCGTCCCAGATCCGAAGATCTTTTAGTTGCTGAAGATCAGGAATTCCATAGTCGCGGGGATCCAGGATAAAGCTAGTGGTACTCATGCGTGTTTTTCTGCGTTGATCGTCCATTATTCAGGACTTTTTCCAAAGACGTTGGGCGTTGTTTACCATAATCGCCTGCATTTGCTCAAGGGTGAGTGGCGATTCAAACAATTTAAGGATATTGGCTTCCAGAGGAAAATAAGGGGCATGCGATCCAAAAAGAAGTCGTTCCGCGGCGAGAGGAGTGGTCGTGCCAAAGCCAGCCCACGGATTTCCTGCGATCATGCGGCCTATTGCTCCAGTCGACTCCATGCGACTCGTATCAAAGGAAACATTTGTTTCAGTGATCAGCCGGTCCAGTTTTTTGCCTTCTGCCTTATGGTTCCAGTAAAGCAATTGCACCTTTGTCGAAGGAATTTTTTTCAGGGCATCTGTCAAGGCATCGGTGTTCATGCTTCGGACCTGAACAATGGGATGGATGGTGCGCGAATCTTCCATATCGCCGACGATCTGTACGATGAGTTTCCGTTCCCCGGCAAGTTCAAGGAAGCGCAGGAAACCCTGATGATCCAGGTCAAAGGACTGATATGTGGGATAGAGCCTCACCCCTGACATCTTATATACTTCGTGGCAGCGCCTGAGGTCATCTTCCCAATCCGGCCAGGCAAGATTTACCGTGCCGAACGGAAGTAGCATACCCTCACCGTTATTCCTGCATTCTTCTGTCAGCCTCCCATTGACGCCATCGACATTTTTGTGAAGAAGTGCTTCAAAACTCCCTGCCCACGCCTGTTTGACCCTGTGTTTCTTTAACTTTCCGGCTAACGATCTGGTGTTGCCATACTTCAAACGACGGAAGGGGAACTCCAACAAGTTGACATTGGTATCGATGATATCCGGACCGGCAGCGGATCTGGTTTCGATCTGCGGAAGCGGGGCTGTTGCCTGCCCGGAGCCGGAGGGCGCCAGAGAAAAGGCGGCTGCCAGCGAGCTGCAAACAAAGGTCCGTCGGTTAACTTTATCCATTATCTCAAACAAATTATCTCTTCCCACTGCTGACTCTCAACTGACCGTTCGAGTGCCTCCAGAACTGCAATGGTTTTTAATATGCTCTGGTGACTTCGCGGCTCCTTTCCCGTGCGGAACATGTCCACCATTTCCTGATATGCTTTCCCGGGTTCCCTTTCTTCGACACGTGCCTTGAGCGGAACGATCCCGCCTTTTGTTTCTGCATACATTTCGAATTTGTACGTCTGATTCAGAAAGATCAACGTGGCAAGCATCCCGTTTCCAAACGCCAGGTCGGCCGTTGCATTTTTATCATTCCTGGTAACGCGCACCTTTTTGATATCTTCTCCGAAAATATACATCAGGGGCTCCACCAGGTGAATACCATAAAAAAACACTCCGCCCCAAACTGAATTAATATCGACAGGGCCAAAACTCACAACATGGTTGATCGCACCCAGCGATTCAACCTGGCTTTTTATGTCCAGCGTATCGGCGGAATGTGCCAGGCCACTATAGGATGTTACCGGTGTGCCTAGCTGCCTCGCCATCGCCAGGAACTTTTTGCCCTCCTCCACGCGGTAACAAAATGGTTTATCAATAAACGTCGGAATCTTCGCTTCGACAAAAGGCTTCGCAGCCTCGAGATGATACTTTGCATGCCTGTGGTCAACGATCAACGCATCAATCTTGCCCAACATCTCGGAAGGATCTTTCACCATTGCCGGAATGCCTCCCTTTTCCACAGCTGCCTTCGCCAGCGCTTCCGTCTCTCCCCAGACATATTTTACCTCCATGCCCGGAAATTTCTTATCCACATTGAACATTTTGCCGTACCCAATGGTATGTGAATTTTCCGCACCAATGATGCCGATACGGATGGGCTTTTGGCCCTGCTTGCCCGATGCCAGAGCAGAAACCGGTGCGGTCGACAAAATCCCCGGGGCCAACACTGCACTTCCGCCTATTTTCTTGATAAAGTCCCTTCTTGAATTCATTGTTTATTTGAGTGTTTACATTGAATATTTTTACCAGCCTTGAGGGTAAAGGCTAACTAAGCCGCAGCAACCGAAAAAACTCTCAATGATGCAGCGACCGATTGCATGTTTGAAATTACCGCTTCTTTATTCCCAATGACCAGTAAATTCCGTTGACAAGCAATTTTTTGAATTGCGGTCTGTTAAAGTCAGATGGATAGCCAAGTGAGGTATAAAACACCCGGCCTTGGTCGGCAGTGTATCGCGTCCAGGCTATTGGTTCCACCTTGTCCTCTACACTGCCCATCACAAGCACGGTTGCTTTTTGGTCAAGCAGAGGCGATACCAGATAAGTGCTTCCCTCGGCATGCCACGGAGCGGGTTCAAAGCCTTTGAGGATAGAATGTTTTTTTTGCGAGGGCACCATCGATACTTCAGTGCCTACCTCCTGGGGCCCATAACCCCGGTTCTGGCAACCCAAAATATCGGCAACGAACTCCGGCCACGCTTCATGACCCGCGGCGATTTCGCCTAGCGCCGTAAACGCGTGATTCGCGGTGCGGATACCAATCAACGGCTTACCCCCTTTCAGATAATTTTTTAGAAGGCCGAGCTGTTCCGGGGTTAACGCTACACGCCGGCAAAAGACAACAATGAGATCGGCCTCTGAAACCAGCTCAAGGCCAGGGAACCTGAATGCCGATCGCTCCCCTTCTCCCAGGAGCACTGTCACTTTAAAACCCTCTTCCCTTTTGAGTGTTTCCGCAAAAACAGGAATGGTCCTCGGCGCCTCATAATTATCAGGGTCCTCGCTGATGAGAAAAACAACATGGGGTTTTTCTTTTTGCGGCGGATCACCAGTCCCTCCCAGGGAATCAATCAATAAAATAGAAAAGAATAAAAGAAACATGTTCAATTTGGATCCGGTCATCATTTTCCAGGCAGCAAATGCATTGTAAAATGAAATTTACGCAATCCGCCTTTTGATTCCTTTACCAGTCATCAAAAATTATTCAGGATAAGGAGGTGCATAAAAACCTGGCCCAGGCACTCTTTGAAAAGAAAGTCCTATAGGTTCAGCAATCTTTTTATGTTGCCGGACCGGAGCAATTCTTTGGTCGCCTCATCTGCCTCGCTGTCCCTCAGAGATTCAATCCGCAATAATCCCGTCAGGTTGTCTAAAATCGGAGTATGTGACCCGAAGGCAAATTTATCTTTGCCGAAGATATGAAGAAGTTCGCCGAGATTGGTGAGGGCCCTGCCTGAAGTATCCATTACAGTAGAGGCTTCTTTGAAGAGCGCTGTCTCCTCGTCACTTAACTGTGTGCTATTAGCGACATTGAGAATGAGGTACCTCCCATCGGGCACTTCTTTGATGATGGGGACAATATCCTTCAGGGTCCATTCTTTTTCGATCGGGAGATCCATCCACGAACTGGGTCGGCTATCCACCATTCGAAGGGAAAATGCCACAACGAGGTCGCGGTCACGGGCAATTTTTACCAGCTCAACACAGAAGGGATTTGTAAGTTCATATCCATGATATTGAGGATACAAACGAATTCCTATCATTCCCATTTCCGTATGGCATATTTCAACATCGTGTTTCCAGCCAGTGTAAATCGGATTGATTACAGCAAATGGGATCAGCCGGTTATAAAATCTTTTTTCCGACTTTATTTCCTTATACAATTCTTCATTGGCTGCCTGAGTATTCTTGTAAAATATTCCGTTGAGGTTGCTGATGCAGGAGATATTCACTCCAAAATGATTCATCCTTTGAAGCAGTCCATCGCACGTATTGTTCCTGCGCTGAGTGAATGGCCATTGACCTACATAAGCATTGCTATCAATCAACATTTCTGCCCGCCTTTCTGAGGATGTTATTATAGTTTTCAAAAAATATTTTTTCTCGCTGGCTTTCGCTGATCGGTGCAGCCAGCAAATGACCTACTCCCTGATAGAAGCTATTGTCGCATCCAAAGAGCAACCGGTCTTCCCCGATGTATTTCATGGCAAACGAAACGATATTCGCGTCATTATTGCTACCCGAAATATCGACATAAACGTTCGGTGAGTCTTTCAGCGCTTTACAGGCGTCCTCCCAATCGATGCCGCCGCCGAGATGCGCAAACTGAAACATGGCATCAGGATATCTTTGTGCGATGTTGACAAAATCCTCCGGGATGGAGACGTTGCGAGGTTCAGAAGCATCATAGGTTATTCTGGATTTCCCAATGCCAACATGCATCAGGATAACCATATTCAGATCACTCAATTTTTCAATGATCGGATAAAATAAAGGGTTGCTGATCTTTACATGGTTGTAAAGCTTCAGTCCAACCATTCCCTGATCCATGCATCTTTTTATTTCATCAAGTGACTCTTTTTTGTACGTGGGGTTCAGGGTAGCCTGCCCGATAAGCCGGTCAGGGTGCTGTTTTAAAGCCTTTAAAACCAGATCATTGCAGCGGATAAATTCATCGGGATTACCTTCGCTGCCTGGCGCCATCGGTCTTGAAATGACGAGCTTTTCAATCCCAAGCCTGTCGGCGAAATCCAATTGAATTTTGGGGCTGTCGGGGGAGAAGTATACGTGAGCATGGGAGTCAATCTTTCGGTATCTGATCACCTCCTTCATGAGATCATAAGACGAAACTAAATTGTCGGAACCTTCCTCTTGTCGCGAGTCACAAGCTGCAAGATGGCTAGCCATAACGGCTAGGCTACCCGCATGCATGACTCCTGAAATAAAGTCGCGGCGATCCATCTTAAAGTTCCAGAGGATAACTAGTCAATTCAATCATCTATTTTTACGTTCTGAGCTGATGTTCAATGAATCCACTATCCCTCATGACATTATTCGGTGATGAATGTCCCTCTGATCAGATTGAAGGAATCGTTTTCTTTCCTTCCGGTAAAGATCAGGGAAAACGATTTTCCATCCGGGCTCATCCACTTGTTGGAGAAATTCCAGAAAAAGGTATTGAGGGGTACATGGCCCTCTCCCCATTTCTCCTCGTAGCAAGCGGTCGTCCAGGGTCCCCAGGGATTGGGGGCATCAAAGATTCCGATATTTCCCCTGTGCGTTTCCGTATGCTCAGTGGTGAGGATGTAGCGCTTTAATCCGGCGTTGAAGCTTACATTTATGCACCAGCCTACACCTGCAGGATTTTCAAACACGGCTTTTCGCCTCTGCATGTCCTTTGTCCATGTGGGTTCGCCGTCCTTCATACCTGCAAAAAACGTGTAGGCCTCCCGGTCCAGGATTTTATCCTTTGGAACACGTGCCAGATCGATCAACCCCGGTTTTTGACAATTCAGCCAGTCTACTTTATCCGGGTAATCATCAGGGCCATCATAAGACTGAAACCTGATAAGGTAACTGTACACGAACTCGTCCCTTGCTCCCTCGTAGTTTTTTCCATAGTTGCATAAGGTTGGCATCATAACACCGTCATCACGCTTAAAAGACCAGTCGGTAAAATGCCACGTGGCGCCGTGGTCCTCGGACAGTGCAATTTTCACTTCTTTGAAAGGATCGGTCTTTGTCTCAAACATGCCGACCCACATGTACAATACCCTGCCTATACACACGATGCCATAACTCTTTCCAATAACTTCGTGGCTATTTTGAGTTTCATGGCCGCCCCATATATTAAAAGGTTTAAAGTCGTGCCAGTTGTTTTCAACGCGTGCAACACCGATACTCGAGCGGCCAATCCCGTTCGTGCCCCCGAATCCTCCGCCATCACCCCACACCACGTATTGATGATTGTCGTCTGCCCAGGTTACTGGCCAGTTGTCGCTGCCTGTGGCGAGCCTCAGATGCGAAGACCAGTTGAACTCTACTCCCTTGATAACAGGGCTCTTAGGGTACGGAGGGAGCTGCGCATATGCAACTGTTGAAAAAAGAATAAGCGCGATTAGTGCTCGAATTTCTACTGCCTCCATTACGGACGGGAAAAGTTTCTTTAAGAACTGAATGTACGCCAAATAAACGAAAAAAATGCAGCGTCCTTCCCATGTACAATGGTAAGAGTCGTTATTCCCCGCTTGAGATTGCGCTGGATTACAAGGTTAGTGTGGGCGAAGACGGGGAAAAATAACGCGTGCGTCTCATTCTGGCGCTGGAAAGCGACGTGTCTCCGCATAGTCTCCCGCCTCGGGGACTATGCGGGAGGTTGGGGAACATGTTGAGTGAACACGCATGATGGTTCTTCACCGCCGCAGCTTTTCGCTGCTCATCTTATCAAGCCAGTTGACCAGATCTGTTTCCTGGTAAATTGTCAGTTGATTGAATTCGCGAGGAGTCACGTGCTGAATATTTTCGTGAGCTCCTAAGAATGAATAAACAGTCTTTACTCCCTGTATTGTCTCGCTGACTTTCGCCACATTCGCATGCCGGTCTAGCTCAGGAGAAATGATCAGCAAGGGCCGCGGGGCTATAGAGGATGCGATCTCAGCAAAATCCACTGGCACTTTGTTTTCGCTACCGGCAAAAAATCCCAGGCGGGGCAGTAAACCGTATAGGTGGGAATATGCTTTCAGTCCTTCCTGATCTTTATTACCCGGGTCTCTCCAGGGAGTAAAGGCACTTGAAACCGCGGCGCCAGCAACCCGGTTATCGAGGGCAGCGGTAAACAGGCTAACGGTTCCTCCCAGCGCGTAACCGGAAAGAAATATCTTTTCTTTATCAACAAAATCCAGGGTCTCCAATGCGTCAATAGCACCGCGCGTATCCGTTACCATCTTGCCGAGTTTGGACCAATGGGGATATCGTTCGTAGAAGAGTGTTCCTTCTTCTATTCTGGTGCCATACCCCACCAGATCAAATGCAAGAACCGCAATACCCTTTGAAACAATATTTTCAAAAAGCCGGCTTAATTGAGAATCAAACCCTGTGTTCGAAAAGTTATGCAGATAAATGACGACAGGTACTTTACCATTGTGCTTTGTGGCCATTTTCCCGTCTGCACCTGCGGGGTAATACAAAGAGGCATGTAAGTAATCCCCCATAGCATTATAGGGAGCGATGTTCATTTTCTTTCCACTCTTCACGACAGGCCTGTTCATAAAACTCGCCAGATAATCCGTTTGAGCTGTCAGCGCTGTAATAGGACCGGCCCTAAAACCGGAAGGTTCGGTGCCCAATATCCATTCAATCTGTTTCAGGATTTCATCTTTCCTACCATTCCAATCATTTGGACTATTAATATTTTTTTTTCCTTTACTGAGGAGAAGTTCTGGAGTTGTGATGACGTCAGGAAAGTCCTTAACGTCTATTGATTCCTTGCTCAATGACTTCCACTTGTCAAATGAATAATTATGAAATATCTTGTTTTCCCAGGGGAGGTTTCTTCTTTTGAATTGAATATCCAGCCAGTCCATATAACCCTCCAGGTCGCGGGCTTCCACTGCATGTTCCCCATCGCGCAAACGGATACCCAGTTTCTCCGGCACTTTAAGAAATTCATAGACTGAAGAAACAGATTGGTAACCTTGTTCGATTGCCCAGGGATCTCCATCCTCCTCTCTGATAGATGAACTCAGGAGTAAGGCATTAGGAGCTATTAAAGCCAGCAAGGAAGTTTGATCTATGGGCATCTTGTGTTCGCGGCCGACATAGAACCGTATTCTCGGATGGCCCCAATGAGTCCTTCTTGAATAAAGGAATTCTATGGATTCATTCGACTGGCGTTCATCTGTGTATCGATAGGGTAATTCTCCACCCGTACCGCCGCTGCTGGTAATCACAGCGGTGATCCGCTCATCAAAAGCCGCAGCAAGCAAAGACTGTTTACCATTTCGCGAATGACCTGTGATGGCAATTTTCGTTTTGTCTACATTGCTTAGCGTGTACAAATAATCAATGGCCCTGTGTGCACCCCATGCACGCGTCATCAGGGTGGTCCAGTCGTATTCAGGATAAATTCCAAGATACGCCTGCGTATCATCGTGGAAATCAGCGCCTGCATAGATCAATCCCATGTATCCTCTCCTCACTGCCACTTGCGCCCAGCCTCTGTGATTCCATTGTGTCATAAAAACGGGAAAGGGTCCGTTCCCCGGCGGGGTGAAAACTTCAATGGTCAGGTGCGCCTGATGATCCTTGCCAAATCTTAATTCTATCAGCTCGGTCTTTACTCCATTTTCTGTCCGTTGTCCCTTTATTTTTGATACGACATTCCCCGGAGGAGGTGGGAACGTTCCGGAGATGATATGCATAACCTGTTTCTTGAAATACTCTCTCTGCTCCTTCCATTGCGTTAAGTTCGTTACGGGAATATTCTTTTTTCCCTCGTCCATCATGAGCAGGTTTGGCAAAAAAGGGATGGATGGCAAAGCATCAAAATCCGGAGGCAATTCACCCGTGCGTTTCTGCCAGTCCATCCAGGTTTTATCGTGATGACTCACAAAAGAATCCAGGGAGGTCGGTTTGTCCTGCAGGCGTATGATGTCCTCAAGGTAAGCCTTGCGTTTTTGTTCATCGCTTTGGCTATAGGCGTTGTAGGTATGGAAAACGAGGAGACACATGCTTGAAAACAGGTATGTTACTAACCTTAGCACGAAATTGACTTTTAGATCAGGGGTAAACATTCGATATCTGGCTTTGTATTTATGCACAAGATGAAGGTACATATTTGACCAAAGCGTTCAGCTACCGGCCATAAAAAAGGGGAAAATGGCATTCAATTCCTGACGCCAGAAATTCTTAAACGATGTGGCAGCAAGTAACATTGCGAACGCTGCCATCACTCGTTTTGTTTGCCGGCCCGAAAGCCACCATCCCGTGTCGCGGGATGGAAAAAAGTCCAGGGATTTAGGGTGAGGTAGATCGGACTATGAACTTTAAAGAAGAATCACAACGTCTCTCCAATTCTTTATTTCTTCTTAACGATAAGTTTCCTTACAGAAAACGCATCTTCACCGGAGAAAACATAATAAAACGTACTGCCGTCCGCATCCATCCACTTTGTCGGCAAAAAGCCCGACTCGCCCGGCCCCATGTCCCATTCCCTGGTGTAATAAACCGTCCTCCAGGGCCCCCAGGGATTCGGTGCTTCAAATATGCCCAGTCCACCTCTGAACCTCGGTCCCATTCTTTCATCCTTGCCCGAAAGCGGGAGGACCTGGCACCACAAATATCGCTTCAACTCCTGGCTGTAGGTCATCGCCGACCGGTAGCATTTACCCGGATTGGCAAACACAGGCTTTCTTTTCCTGATATCCTCCGACCACACAGGCGCTCCGTCGTTATCACTCCCCGAAAAAAATTCATAATAGCGCCAGTCCATCACCTTCTCTTTTGGAACGCGGGCAAGAACCATTTGATCGGTGAGTTTATAGGCAGTCTCATCATCGGGAGAATATGTATACACATACCCATCTTGGGCATTCGAGTAGTCTTTGCCGTAGTTAATGAAATTAGGACAACCGAAGCTCTCCTCAAATTTCCAATTTGCCCACGTCCAGGTTCTCCCATGATCGACAGAAGTTGCCAGCTGGGAATTGTTCATGTTCCGTACCCACATATAAAGGATTCCATCCACCATGAGCATTCCACTGGCCTTAGGTCCAAATGCGCCTTCGCCTACGCGCTCTCCGGACGGCGTCCGGATATTTGCCCCCTTAACGTTCGGAGGATTGCCATACACTTTGGCCAATCCAAGACTCAGCTTCTCCTTTGTTTTTGGTTCAAATCCAAAGCCGTCCCCATACGCTGTGTACAAGGTATCATCATCACCCCAGGTCATAGGCCAGTTATCGCCACCTTCTGCCAGCCGGATCACCTCCGCGGAAGGAGCCCATTCAACCTCTGAAATGATTTCACTCTTCGGATAGGGAGATGATATAAATGCATCCATCAACGGGTTGAATAACTGATCCTCCAATGCGCCCCAGAAGTTTTCTCCTTTCGCTTCATCAAAAAGACTTCCACCCATTCGCACCACGATCAGGTTTAAACTGGGCACAACAAGTAAAATCTGGTTTTGAGCTCCTGCCCCGCAAAATGCATCGCGAGGAACAGACTTCCAGATACCATCGTTATTTGAGTACCATCCCAATGTCGACACGGGGATGGGGTTTGCGTCGGAGCGTACGGAGCCATCCCCTTTTTGTTCGCCGCTCGATTCGGAGGATGGCAAGGCGGTGCCTGCATACGTGATCGCCTCATTAATTACCGCTGAATCCAACAATTGCGTTCCCTGCCAATTTCCCTTCCGCAACATTAATCTGCCAACCTTTGCGACGGCGTTTGCCGTAAAGCCTCCTCCGCCCCAACTGGGTACGAGATGCAATGAGTCAACAGAGAACAACTTGCTGTATCCGATTGAGTATTCTTCGTTTTTTATCCCGATAGGTTCATAGATCTTCTCCTCCAGGTAAGTGCGGACATTATCGTACGGGGAATTTCTGAGTGCTGCCGTAACAGCATAAGTCAACATGGCTATACCCGGGTTGCTGTACTGAAATTGCGTTCCAGGTCTGAAGAGAACTTTCGCGCTGTCGCGGGCAACTGAAAAAGGGTCTGGCTGTTGCCTCCAGAATTGTCCCTTCCAGCCCGGCAAATCCATATGCGGATGTAATTTCTTTTTCACCAGCAGGGCTCCTTCTTCTGCCGAAACTTCTGCGTCTTCAAGACCGGAAGTGTGCGTAGCCAGATGCCGGATGGTGATCTTTGATTTAAGGTTGGAGTCTCTCCACGCGGGTATAAAATGAAAAGCCGGAGCATCCGCATGGATCAAAGAATCATTGATGGCCGCACTCAGTGACATTCCTCCAACGAGAGCCTTGGCAAGAGAAGCCGTATAATGACCTCTTACGGAGTCGTGCCAACCTTCTGCATACCGCTCGTAGATAATTTTGTCATCGATGATGATCAGAAGCTTTTTGGTTTCTTTTCCAAAAAGCTTTTCTCCTAGAGAATCTAATGCCTTCGAAGACAGGCCGATATCTTCCGGTTGGGCGAGTTGCCACTCAAATGACTGAGTGGCAACTGGTGATGGGCTGGTAGCTTTTTTTACGCATCCATAATTTGTCAGGATTAGCACTAACAAAAAGCCAAATGGTCTCATTGCAGATTTTGATCATAGAAGTTTCAACACTACCCATCACTGTCATTGGCAGAGGTTTGTAGGGACGCAAAACCTTGTGTCTCTTACAAACCTCCACGCCGCGTGACAATCACTCCCCTGCACAGAACCTTCAATAACTAAAACTTAAATACTTCGCCGCCGGCGAGCACTTCCTGTTTCGTTTCATCAAAGCTTACGTACTTACCTGTTCTCAAGGCTGCGGTGGTCATAATATTGGCGATAGAGTGATTATATCCCGCCATGATATCAGCGTTAGGTCTTTTTCTGCTCCTGACGCATTCCATCCAGTTTTTCATATGATTCGAGGTCAGGTTATCCGCGCCCGTATCGGCGCCTGTTTCCACCTTTACCTGTTCCGCAAGCGAAGCTTCCTTCAGCAAATTTGCCTTGATGCCCATGGCGGAACCGTGTCGTTCAGTCAACCCGCCATTAGGTGTCACCATATTGGTGTCGAGGTTTAATTCACCTCCATTGGAATAATAAATTTCTTTCACACCACCCGCGGCGTTGGTGAACCTTGACGAATAGATCACCTGAAAGCCTTTTGATTTATCATTCAGTGGCCCGTAATCAAACACGGCTGTCATCGTATCGAAATTTTCCCGGCCATCTTTCCACAGATATATTCCCCCGTTTGCTGCAACGCTTCGCGGATGATTCAATCCGGTAAACCAATGTACAGTATCAATTTGGTGTGCCATCCACTGCCCCGGGATACCGGATGAGAATGGCCAGAAAAGCCTGAATTCCAAATACTTTCTTGGATCCCAAGGTGTTTGGGGGCGATTCATCAAAAACCGTTTCCAGTCCGTATCTTCTTTTTTGATCTCTTTCGTGAGTTGGGGAAGTCTCCATCTGCCAGGCTGATTTACATTCCAGGTCATTTCAACTGCCACAATATCACCGAATTTTCCCGAGCGAATAAAATCGTTAGCAGCGTGATAATTTGATCCGCTTCTCCGCTGCGATCCGACCTGAACAATTTTTCCGGTCTTCTCAACGGCAGCCCTTGCGGCACGGTTGTCTTCCATAGTTTCTGCAAAGGGCTTCTCCACGTAAACGTCCCTGCCGGCTTCCACTGCTTCCTTGCAATGCAAGGCATGTTGAAAATCTGCCGTACTGATAATGACAGCATCGACATCCTTTCTATCATAAAGTTCATCGTTATTTCGGGCGGTTTGTATTGTTTTCCCCGATTTTTCCTTTACATACGCCACGGCTTCATCCCTTCTTCTGCTCCAAATGTCCGACACGGCGGTAAACTCAAAGTTCTGCGCTTTGGCGTTTCCCAGCATGGCGGGGATCAAAGCCCCTTTACACCTGCTTGAAAAGCCGACAATTCCGACATTCACCCTGTCGTTTGCTCCCATGATACGCGCATAACTGCTGGCGGAAAAACCCATGGCCCCCACGGTGAGTCCAGCGGAAGAGAGAGCGGTTTTTTTGATGAATTCTCTTCTTGAAACATTTGATCGCTTCATATTTTTTGGTTTAAAGATTTCATGACTGTCAATAAATTCTTAAATGGGAGTGCCTGTGCTTAAGTTTCGGTCACCGCGATCCCGACACAAAGTAATTTTTTTTACGATGAGATGAAAATCGGACGAGCATTCCGACAGATAATTTCATGTGCCTTCTTTATTTGACTCTTCCGTTTGAAATAAACTCATACTCTTTCAGCTGCTCAGGCACTTTAAACTTTTCGCCATACATTTTCTTCATTGCCTCAAATCCCATGTAGTAATAGTTATCAAATATTTCGCCATTCCCCAGTGCTCTTGGATCTGTCTGCTTTACGAGCTCGGCCTGTAACCTGGCTGCAAGGTCTTCTTTTGTTTCTCCATATTGCGGATCATTTATTAGGTTGTTTATACAATCCGGGTCATTTGCTATATCATATAGTTCCTCTTCAGGCCGGAAGGAAAAACACCATTCGTAAAATTTATAGTCGGGCTTTAATGCCTTCTGAAATTTAAAATCCCCGTCCTGAGAAACAGAGACCAGGTAATCCTCCGTGGGGCCATCATCACTGTTCCTGAACCCGTGCTCCGGATTACCCGCGGGCCAGCGTTGCGGCTCGTAATTCCTGACATACAAATACTCTTTTGTGCGAATGCCCCTGACCGGGTATCCCACCGCAATCTTGTCTCCATCATCACGTCCGATATCATGTCGCTCCTTACCCAGAACCGAAAATAAACGCGTGCTATCAAGCCACCCCGACTCCTCTGAGAGCAGCAAATTAAGAAAACTCTTTCCGGTCATTTGGGCGTGAGGTTCTAATCCCGCCGCTTCCATCAACGTTGGAGCAATGTCAGGAAAATTAATAAAATCATTTACTATTCTTCCTGATTTTATCCGGTCACCCCAGCGGACCGCCAGCGGCACATGAACGCCCTCTTCATAAATCTGCCCCTTCACACGGGGAAATGGCATGCCATGGTCGGAGGTGACAATAATAATTGTATTATCCAGTTGCCCGTGGTTTTCAAGGATTTTCATGGCCTTTCCGATTTGCTCATCAAACCACTCCACTTCCAGAGCGTAATCCGCCAGATCCCCCCTGATGATTTTATTATCGGGGAAAAATTTTTGTACTTTGACATCTACAAGTGTGCGTCCTGCTTTCCGGTATGAATCTTTTTCATAAACCCGGTGCGGTTCATGCGGACCCAGCCAAAAACAAAATGGTTTATCCTTCCCGCTGGCCGCTAAAAACAATCTAAAATTTTCGCTGTAATCTTTATTGCTTATCCCGCTGTGAGGCGGCTTTAGTTTAAGGGAGTCGTAGCTCCTGCCCGCAGGGTTGTGATCACCTCTTTTCCACAACCCCGGCCCCCAGCCCTTGCCCGTATGCCCGACAAAATAACCGCTTGCTTCAAGTAGCTCAGGGTAAAACTTCCATTTCTCAGGCATCAGCGGGCGATGAACAACCGCCTCTTCAAGCTGCCATGAGTAACGCCCAGTCAAAACAGACGCCCGGGCGGGAGCACATTTGGGATTATTGGAATAAGCATTGGTAAAAAGAACGCCTTCATTTGCCACCCTGTCAAAATGAGGTGTTTTAATATATTCCGAACCATAGACGCCCATGCTATTGAATGAGGCATCATCCGCGATAATAAATAATATGTTGGGCCTGTCTGACACAGCATCATGCCTTGAAGTGCAGGCAGTAAATATTAGAGAAATTAATATTATGACCTCTTTCAAAAAAATATTTCTCATGGTATTATCATTTGAGATTAATCGCGCGCGCTCAAGGATGGGAATGACCCACCTCAATGCGACATACTCTTGTTATCGGCCCGGCATTTTTTTCAGGCACTTTTACGCGCAATTGGCGTATCCTTATCCCTACCTGCCGGACTTTTACCGCAATAGCAGAAACTGTTGAAAGTTTAGAGTGATAGTAAATGTCATCAATTGAAATCACTTAAAGAATACATGAAAGCAAGTCATAACCCTCCCAAATTTAACAGGTTATAACCCGTTGCCGTTAGTTTCTGATTTTTTCGGTAGAAAGGATGCTGGTAACGCGCCAGCGCTTCCTTTGAATCTTTAGCATTTTTATCACGCCAGAGTGTTACATTACCATCAGAAGAATAA
>JBBEBN010000261.1:0-20569 GCA_040882305.1 Cyclobacteriaceae bacterium | reverse complement strand
GAAGTTTACCGGGGCTGCCCACGCACCTCTCCACTCGCTGAAACAAATATCAAATCCACCAACACCCGGCGATTTCATCGTGCTGAAATAAAGGATATTGCCACTCGCGCTCAAGCCATAGCCACGCAAAAAGTTCAACCGCGTATTGATGATCTTGGGAAGCACCTGGGGTTCTTTCCAATCGGCATTTTCTCGGAAACTAAAAAATGGGGTAAGCGCATTGTCGTCCGCGTTGTCTGATAGGAAAACAATAGCATTTGCATCCGTGCTGATATAGGGGGCATACAGATTCAAAGACGGATGGTTAATGGTCGTCGACAATTTCCGGACCTTTGCCTGACTGATCCCCTCAACCGAAACAATCATCGCCAAAAAAACCAAAAGACAGCATATATATTTCATATCTGTTTCCATTTAATGTAGGGAGTTTATCTTATCATGTCGCAGGAGAATTGGCTACAACTCTTAATACAGGAAATGCGGTCGTAGTAAATGCCCATGTCAGGATTCCCGGAAAACCAAAAATAACCATAAATAAAACAGGTTTTAAGTGAAATTATTTTCCAATTCTTACATGGTTTTGGCTCCGCCATGAGGATGTTAGCCTTCCGCATCGTAAATTCGCTACCTTAATAAGGACAAGATGATTCAGGTGATTCCATCCATCGCCATCCGCGGGGGAAAAGTGGTGAAAATGCGGAAAGGGGACAAGACAAGCGAAAAAGCCTATGAGGAAAACCCGCTGGATCTGGCGAAACGGTTTCAGGATCACGGTATTGAGGTCATCCATCTTGTTGACCTTGACGGTGCAGAGAACGGAAGTCCCGAGAATTGGCACGTGCTGGAAGCTGTCGCCGGTCATACGGATTTGAAAGTTGACTTTACTGGCGGCATTTCTACAGACGGCGATATCAGCAAGGCATATGAATATGGCGCGGATTACATTACAGCTGCCAGCATAGCGGTCACCGACCCTGAGCTCTTTGCATCGTGGATCATTTCTTATGGTCGCGAAAAAATGACGCTTGGCGCCGATGTTATTGATAAGGAAACTAAAGAACTCCTCTTCCGCGGGTGGCAGCGCAAAACAAACCTTACGCTCTTCGATCACCTTGAATACTTTTTTAGCCGAGGGTTGAAGTATGTTAAATCAACAGACGTCTCCCGCGACGGCGTGCTCGAAGGTCCTGCTTTTGATTTTTACCAGGAAATCAAGGATGCTTTTCCTGAATTATGCGTGCTCGCGAGCGGTGGTATCCGGGGTGTCGATGATATCAAACGCCTCAATGACATGGGCATCTTCGCGGTCATCTTCGGCAAAGCGTACTATGAGGGTGTTCTCAAACTCAAGGACCTGGAACAATTTCTTGTCAAGGCGTAGCTTTCTAGGGGAAGGGACTATTCTAGTCTTCCATAAACGCAACTTCGAAATCCGTTTCCAACACACAGCAATCTCCTGTTTTGGTACGGCCAATGACTTCCAGGGAGAAGAGCAGCTCCTGGCAGTCCGGATGACATATAGAAAATAGCAGGAGAATAAGAATGAATCTTGCCACTACTTCCTGCAACAAGGTTGCAGATAGACAAAAGGAAACAGGAAACGCCGCTAATCAATGATATCCTGTAGCTTGTATTTCTGAACAATATAGTAGAGGAAATTAAAAGTAAGGATGGAATCATCCTTGGATTTGGCTGCCTGTTTTTCGTTTTTATCGGCCGGTCGCTGGGCTGCCTGCTGCATTGGGAAGTCCAGCGCTTGGAGGGCGATCGAGTCACTGGGAGCATAAACACCTGAGGCTCTGGGGATATAACGCATCTCCATTTCACCGGGTGCCATTACCAGCCTTTCTGCATCTGGGGCGCCCCGCTCACTTACAATTTCTGTATCGGACATGCCGGCATCCTGTGCAAAGGCACTGCCTGCACACATCAGAAGCATGACGAAGAATATTATATGCGGGACCCAGCGTTTCATCAATTTCTTTAGAGGAGAACTACCAGTATATAATTCTTTTAACGCTGAAAATTACAAAATAAAAATGGAATCTCCAGACAAAAAACTCCCCTGCAATCGTTTTTTTACGGTATCATTTTAAGCCCTTTCTTACTATTTTCGTCGGATTTATGAATTATGATCAATTGGGAGGATTTTAGAAAAGTAGATATCAGAGTCGGCACCATTACCAAAGCCACTTTTTTTTTGAATTCCATTGATTAAAGTCGGTCCAGTTATGGTATTTTCCGATCTTGAGCGTATTACCGGAGGAAGGGTCCTACAGCTTTTTCGCGACCAGCCCGTCACAACGCTGTTGACCGATAGCCGCAAGGCCAGCGTGGAGGAGGGTGCCATTTTTTTCGCGATCGGAGGACCACATCACGACGGCCACCAGTTCGTCACCAAACTATACGAACAGGGCATCCGGCAGTTTGTGCTTGAACAGCCGGTAAATGACATGGGCAAAGAAGCAAATGTGCTGCTGGTTGAGTCGTCGATTGGCGCCCTTCAACGCATCGCCGCCAGCCATCGAGCAGCGATCCAGGCGCCAGTGATCGGCATTACCGGCAGCAATGGAAAGACTATTATCAAGGAATGGCTTTATCAGCTCCTCTCACCCGAATTCAAAATTGCCAAAAACCCGGCGAGTTATAATTCGCAGCTTGGCGTTCCACTTTCCGTCTGGCAGATGCAACGGCACCACACGCTCGGAATCTTTGAAGCGGGTATTTCAACGACAGGTGAAATGCAGAATCTGGAGAAAGTGCTGAAACCAACGATCGGCATTTTTACAAACGTCGGGTCAGCCCACAACGATGGATTTAAAGATACGACGGAAAAGATCGAAGAAAAGCTCCGGCTGTTCGCGCAGTGTCAGATGGTGATCTATTGCAAAGATCATGTTGCCATCGATGAGGCGATACAGCAAAAGGGGTTAAACAATTTTTCCTGGGGAACCGGCGAAAACGCTTCTGTGAGAATAACAAAGCAGGGCGAAGCTTACCACGTCGTCGCACCGCGGCAGCAATTTCTTCTGCGACCTCCATTTTCAGATCAGGCCTCCATAGAAAATTGTTTCCATTGTCTGCTTGTTCTGCTTCACTTCGGCTTCACAGGCGAAAAAACTCAGAGCAGGATCTCTTCCCTTCGCGCGGTGCCCATGCGAATGGAACTGAAAGAAGGGATCAACCATTGCCACATCATTGATGACACGTATAACAACGACCTGGCTGGACTACGGGTGAGCCTCGACTTTCTTTCTCATCAGAACCAGAAAAGTAAAAAGCGCGTCATCCTTTCCGATATTCATGAATCAGGACTTGCAGATGCCGCACTCGTTAAGAAAGTATCCTCCCTCCTTTCGGCCGCACATATCCATTCTTTTATCGGCATCGGCCCGGTGTTGATCTCCTATCAGAACGATTTTCCTCCTGGCTCCCTTTTTTTCCGTTCGACGGAAGAGTTCCTGAAGGATTTTAATTTCAACAGCCTGCATGATGAGATGATCCTGATAAAAGGTGCAAGGGTCTTTACTTTTGAAAAGATCGTCACCCATATTCAAAGGAAAGTGCACGGCACAGTCATGGAGATCGATCTGGGTGCACTGGTCCATAACCTGAATTTTTTCAAGTCGTGTCTGAACCCTTCCACGAAAGTGATGGCAATGGTAAAGGCCTTTGCATATGGAAGCGGAAGCAATGAGATCGCCAACGTCCTTCAATATCATAAAGTCGATTACCTGGGTGTCGCTTATGCGGACGAGGGTGTCGAACTCAGGAAAAACAACATCACGTTACCGGTTATGGTATTGAATCCCACTGAAGAGAGTTTTGATACGATCATTAAATACCGGCTTGAACCGGAAGTTTACAGTTTTAAGATACTTCAGAGCCTGGCCGATTTTCTGCAGGAACGATCGTGTAAAATACACTTGAAGATTGATACCGGAATGAACCGTCTCGGATTCGACGAGGACGAAATCGAAGGCCTCATCACCTTACTGCGCGAAAGACCCAACCTGAAGGTTGCCTCCGTCTTTAGTCATATGGCAGGTGCCGATGAAGCACTGCACGACGCCTTTTCCCGCGAACAAGGCAGGCGATTCCTTGAAAGGGCAGACAAAATTTCACAACGCCTGCCCTACCGCCCGCTGTATCATCTGTTGAATTCATCCGGCATTCTCAGGTTACCTGAACTTCAATTCGACATGGTGAGACTGGGTATCGGTCTCTATGGGATCGATCCCACCAAAACTTACCGGGATAAGCTCAGGCCCGTAGCGTCGCTGAAAACAATTATTTCACAGATCAAACACGTATCGAAAAATGAAAGCATTGGCTATGGAAGAAAGGGAAGGGTGGACAAACCCTCGACGATCGCCACCATCGCAATCGGATACGCCGATGGCTTTAGCAGGGCGTTCAGTCAAGGCATAGGCAAAGTGTTGGTGAATGGGATGCCCGCCCCCGTTATCGGTAACGTGTGTATGGATATGACCATGATAGACATTACAGATATCCCGGCCATTGAAGGTGATGAAGTGGTAGTGTTTGGAAAAGAACTGACCATTGAAGAACTGGCGGCAAGAATTCACACCATACCCTATGAAATTTTAACGAATACCAGTGAAAGAGTAAAAAGGGTATTTGTTGCTGAAAGTATCTGACGCCGGGTGATGGAAATTATCCACACCCTAAATTTTTTTTCAGGTCGATCGCCGGCAATCCACCATAATCGGTCTTTCCCTCAGACTCCGCATCCAATCTCATCTCGCCGTCTGCCTCCCTGGATTTTTCAGCCTTGGCCCGGGCAGGGAGTTTGGCTGTCTTTGATTTCCTTTTTCCCACTTTTTTCATCGCAATACCGGCTTTTCAAACAAAAACACAATACTGATGTAAATCATTGCATGGAATAGGAACCACCCATATCTTTGCCTTGTTTAAAATTAATCTAAATTAAGATTATGTCTCAACGCCCGAAGAATGTGTCTGAAATGAGGCCCGGAGACATAGGAATTATTGCCGGTTTTACTGATGAATACCTTTCAGTAAAACTCATGGAGATGGGCTGCCTGCCCGGTATTCCGGTGAAATTTAACTTCAAGGCTCCATTTGGGGACCCCATTTGTATCAGTGTTTCAGGTTATGAGCTTTCCCTTCGCCTCGAAGAAGCTGCGACCATTTCAATTGTTAGTTAATGACCATTCGCAAGCGGCAGAAGGTTGCATTAGTTGGAAATCCGAACTCGGGTAAATCTTCCCTCTTCAATCAACTTACCGGCCTTAAGCAAAAGATTGGCAATTTTCCCGGCGTTACTGTCGAAAAACGCTCCGGCATCACCACGCTCACCGATGGCTCCATTTTGGAGTTTATTGATTTGCCCGGCATATACAGCATCTATCCCCGCAGCCTCGACGAACAGATCGTTGCCGAGATCCTACTCGACCACCATTCCCCCGCTTCACCAGATAAGATTGTGGTAATTGCCGATGCCACCAACCTCAAACGCGGCCTACTTCTTCTTTCACAGATCGTAGATATCGGACTGCCCACTATCCTTGCCTTGAACATGATGGATCTGGTAGCCAAGGCGGGTATCAGTTACGATGTCATGGGCCTGTCAAGAAAATTAGGGATCCCGGTAGTCCCCATCAATGCGAGGATGGGCATCGGACTGGAAGAATTAAAAAAAGTGATCGCGGGACCGGTTCCCGTACCAAAAGAATCCATTTTTAAAATCTGGGATGAAGCCAGGGCTCCTGTCCAGGAACTCCGCGACTCACTCGGTGTCGACAATGATTATGAGGCCTACCAATTTCTGGAGCAACCAAAATCTCTGAAGTTCCTCACCAAGAAAGAGCAGCAGGTCGTGGATGAAGTCCGCCATCGCTATCAATTTTTTCCCGGTAAATTCCAGGGCGCCGAAACCATTCAGCGCTATGGTTTTATTCAGGATTTGTTGAACGAGGTTACCCTGAAGCAAACTGATTTTTCCTGGAAGAACTATTCGCGGAAAATTGACAGGGTGTTGACGCACAGGATCTGGGGATATGCGCTCTTCTTCGGATTACTCTTCCTGATCTTTCAGGCTATCTTCGCCTGGGCGACGGTACCCATGGACATGATTGATACCCTGTTTGCCGACCTTAGTGGCTACCTGCATTCAGTTCTTTCTCATGGACCGCTGACCAGCTTGCTCGCCGATGGTATTGTGCCAGGTATAGGAGGCATCATTATCTTCGTTCCCCAGATCGCCATCTTGTTTGCCTTCATCGCCGTGCTGGAGGAAAGCGGCTACATGGCCAGGGTGGTTTTTCTCATGGACAAGCTCATGAGAAGATTTGGATTGAATGGAAAAAGCGTCGTCCCCCTGATGTCGGGGGTAGCGTGCGCCATCCCCGCCATCATGGCCACCCGAACCATCGATAACTGGAAAGAACGCACCATCACCATTTTCGTGACACCGCTGATGAGCTGTTCTGCGAGGCTCCCGGTTTTCACTATTCTCATCGCCCTCATCGTTCCTGAACAGAAAGTAATTGGCTTTTTCAATCTTCAGGGCCTCGCGCTGATGGGATTGTACCTGCTCGGGTTTCTGGCTGCGGTAGGGTCAGCCTGGGTGATGAAACAGATCATCCGTGTCAAGGAGCGAAGCTTCCTGATCATGGAACTGCCTACCTACCGTGTTCCGAGATGGCCTAACGTGGGGTATACCATTGTTGAGAAAACCAAAACCTTTGTGATTGAAGCGGGAAAAGTGATCATGGCCATCTCGATCATATTGTGGGTACTCGCCAGTTACGGACCCGGTGATAAATTGGACAACGCGAGAGAAAACGTTTTGGCTGAAAGCCCTGATCTGCGACTGACAGAACAGGGGCTTGAAAACCGGATTGCCGCATACAAGCTCGAACATTCCTATGCAGGTATGATCGGCAAAGCGCTGGAACCGCTCATAAAGCCTTTGGGATACGACTGGAAGATTGGGATCGCACTCGTGACATCTTTCGCTGCGCGCGAGGTATTCGTCGGAACCATGGCTACCATATACAGCATCGGAAGCGCCGGGGGCGAAGAGGATACCACTATTAAGACCCGCATGAAGGAAGAGATCAATCCTGAAACCGGGGGCCCGCGATTTACCCCTGCCGTTGGATTCTCCCTGCTGGTCTTTTATACTTTCGCCATGCAATGTATGAGTACCCTGGCCGTGGTCTACAGGGAAACCGGAGGATGGAAATGGCCTTTGCTTCAGTTGCTCTATATGACAGGCCTCGCGTATGTATCCGCCTGGATCGTTTTTCAGGTGCTGTCATAAATCGCGCCTTAAGAAAGTTCTCTGGCCCTCCGGCCGCATCGGCATTTCACAAGGATGAACAACGTGCACATCAACCGGAGGTTTCAGAAATCAATCCCACCTAGTATCTTGCGCTCTTTCAGACCATAAAGCATCACCTCTTTGCAGTCGATCATTTCAAGGAATTTTTTACTGGCAATGACAGCAACCATATTCTGTTCCTGCCACCACACAGACAATCCGATTAATAAATTTTCAGATGAAACGCGTATGAAGATTGCTGATTTCCAGGATCGGCGTCAGGCGGATAGCTTGTATCGGTATTTCAAACATGAAAATGCTTTGTATCGCCATGATGCCGTTCTGGCATTCGGATCACTTCAGGACACTTCCGCTGTCGACCGGATTGGAACGGTGCTGCTTACGGACCCTGATGCGGAAGTGAGGCATGTTGCTGCCTTCGCTTTGGGGCAACTACAACACCCTGCGTGCGAGCGCTTTCTGCTCGACGCTTTGGAGAAAGAAGCGGCTACCTATGTCACCGTAGAGATCCTTCATGCCTATGGGAAAACGACCAGTGAATGGAAGGTTGATCCTTCAATATACCTGGAGGACACCACAACAGCCGCTGGCGTGGCATGGTCTATTTACCGCGCAGGGCTGAGGGGAAAGGCAAACGCGGATGCCAACGCCGTTGCCCGGGATCTGTTGAAACCGGATTTTTCCCAGGATACGCGCCTGGGCGCGGCACATTTTTTTGCGCGCGGGGCACGTGATTTCCAGGAGTTTGAGAAAGAGCTGATCGCTTCTGCCCGCGAGGATCATTCCGCCGAAGTAAGAATGGCAGCCGCACTGTCCCTGGGAAAGATCCATTCGGACTCCGCCCTGGCAGCATTGAAGGGCATCATCAAAAATGACACGGACGCGAGAGTACTGACAAACTCTGTCCGGGCGCTGGGATCATTTCCTTATCCTGAAGTGAAACATTACTTATACGAAGCCCTGAATCACCAGGATGTCAACGTGGAAATCGCTGCCTCCGAGCAGATCGTCTCCATGCTGAGTGAAGATGATTGGATCGAGGTTTCTTCCTTAACAAATCTCGTTGCGAACTGGCGGGTGCAGGCCAATCTTTATGAAGCTTCCCTGAAAGCCGGGCAAAACAGGGACCTGGCACAAGAGATCAAAGACAGGTATGGAAAGGCGGCAGACCCCCATCAGAAAGCAGCGCTCCTGGGCAGTTTAAAGCACTACCCCCAGGCGTACCTGTTTGTACACGGAGAGTTGTTGAAAGCAGACACGGCAATAATCCGGTCTGCAGCCGCCAGTACCCTTGTGGGTATGAATCAAAGCAGGCAATTCGAAGTCACGCTTCGAACGGCGTTTGCAAAAATCTATCAGGAGCTGATACAATCGCAGGACGACCCTGCTGTCCTTGGTACAATAGCCAGTGCGTTATCCGACTCCTCACTGGGGTTCAGGGAGATCCTGCAGGATCCGTCTTTCTTATACGATGCCAGGAGGAAGCTACTGCTTCCCGAACATAACGAGTCACTGCAATCCATTGAGGCGGCGATCGCGCATTTTGAAAAAAGAAAGGGAAACGCAACAGTTGAAAATAACTTTAATCATTCCATTAGTTGGGAGCTTGTAAGGAGAATTCCCGGAGATCAGCGGGCTATCATCAGAACCAGCCGCGGGAATATCATCATCCGTTTTTTCGTGAACGAGTCCCCTGGTTCGGTTGCAAACTTTGTGGCGCTGGCGCAGGAAAATTATTTCGACAATAAAGCTGTCCATCGGGTGGTGCCGAATTTTGTAATCCAGGATGGGTGCAAACGCGGCGATGGTTGGGGAAGTGAAAATTATTCCATCCGATCAGAATTTTCGCCCCGGCGGTATCGCACGGGCAGTGTGGGCATGGCATCTGCCGGAAAGGACACAGAAGGCACCCAATGGTTTATTACCCATTCGCCCACCCCTCACCTCGATGGCAGATATACTATCTTTGCCGAAGTGATCGAAGGCATGCGTGTCGTGGATTTTATACAGGTAGGCGATAAGATCCTGGACGTGGAGGTAGAAAACTCCGAAGCCCGGTAATTTTGCTCAGTTCGTATTTAACGTTTCAATTTTGATCTCTTCATTCCAGCAGGACTTTAAAGTAGGCATACTCGGCGGGGGCCAGCTCGGGCGTATGCTTGTTCAATCCGGAATTGACTTTAATATTCCGTTTGTCGTGCTCGACCCTGATCCTGCCGCACCCTGTTCCGCCCTTACTGAATTCTATTGCGGAAAACTCACCGACTACAACACGGTAATGGAGTTTGGCGCGAAATGCGATATCATCACTATCGAAATAGAAAATGTCAACACCGCAGCCCTGAAAGCGCTTGCCCGCATGGGGAAAAAAGTATTTCCGGAGCCGGAAGTGATTGAACTGATCCAGGACAAACGCCTGCAGAAAACTTTTTACCGGGACAACGGTATCCCTACTGCTGAATTTTTTCTGACGGAAAATGATGAAGCCGTTAAACAGTATGCGCATTTTCTTCCGTTTGTCAACAAACTCGGCCGCGAAGGTTATGACGGCAGGGGAGTGCAATTGATGCGGGTGGAGAAAGATCTGGAGAAAGCATATAACGCTCCTGGTCTTGTTGAAAAACTGGTGGATTTCGAAAAGGAAATTTCCGTCATCGTCGCCCGCAATGAACGCGGCGAAGTAAAAACCTTTCCCGTGGTGGAAATGGTTTTTCACCCTGTTCAGAACCTGGTTGAATACCTTTTCTCCCCTGCTGACATACCGGGGAACAAAGCCGAGGAGGCCGCCGCCATAGCCGGGAAGATAATTGAGCGCCTAGATATGACCGGGCTGCTTGCAGTGGAAATGTTTCTCACCCGTGACGGGCACATCCTCGTCAATGAAATTGCGCCGCGCCCCCACAACAGCGGGCATCAGACCATCGAGGGAAATCTGACATCGCAATATGAACAACACCTCCGGTCGATCTTAAACCTTCCGCTGGGTGACACCGACGTCCTCATGCCAAGCGCCATGGTCAATCTGCTGGGAGAGCCGGGATTTTCAGGGCCGGCAAAATATGAGGGGTTCGGAGAGGTGCTCCGCGAGCCGGGAGTATTTGTGCATTTATACGGAAAACAACTGACAAAACCTTTCCGTAAAATGGGACATATCACCATTCTTGCAAAAGACATGGCCACATTGAAAAAGAAAGCGAACTTTGTTAAACAAACGCTCAAGGTGGTCTCGCAGTAGTAATAGAGACAAGGCATGCCTTGCTCTATTAAATTGGCCACCAGGAAGGTAAAACGAATTCAATGCATATGAAAAAACCAATCGTAGGAATCATCATGGGCAGTGACAGTGATTTACAGATCATGAAAGAAGCTGCCCAGATGCTGGAAGAGTTCGAGATCCCTTTTGAGTTGACCATTGTTTCCGCCCACAGAACACCCCTCCGTATGGTAGAATATGCCACTACTGCCCGCCGGCGGGGACTTCAGGTGATCATTGCCGGCGCCGGAGGAGCAGCACACCTGCCTGGCATGGTGGCATCGCTCACCTCCCTGCCCGTGATTGGGGTACCGGTAAAGTCCACCAATTCCATTGACGGATGGGATTCGGTCCTTTCTATCCTTCAGATGCCTGCCGGCGTTCCTGTAGCAACGGTAGCATTAAATGGTGCCCGGAATGCGGGCATATTGGCGGCCCAGATCATCGGAGCCGGGGACAAGATTCTGGGAAAAAGGCTGGATAAATTCAAAATCAACCTTCAAAAAAAGGTCGAATCAGCAGCAAAAACTCTCGATTTAAAGGGCTGGAACGTATCTTTGAAGTAAGCCGTTTCAAGAATCCTTTTTAATTTCTAAATTAATAGGCTCAAAAAAGTCTGGGTTAAAGCACAGATGTGTTCTGCCTTCGTGAGGTTGATCCGTTGTGCGAACATATTTCTATCAGCCGGGGTAATATCAATGAATCCAAACGAAAAAGGGTGGCTTAAGGAATACATTGACTTCCGGATGGATATGCTGCAGGAACTGACCACGGAGGCAGTGCGCAAGCAATCCCATCCGGAATACGCTCTTTACAGGATCATTCAGCCCACAGGCTTAATGTACGGCCAATCGGTGGGTGCGCTTGGTCATCCGGACCAGGACAGCTGGCACCATAAAGAAAGGATGAAGGTCCTCCTTGCAGACGGCCTGATCAGCAGTGCACTCCTCTCTCATGAAAAAAAGAATGGCTCGCCGTTAGAGGTTTCCGCAGTCATCGACAAGACCCTGGAAAACATCGGCAACTTTTACAACAATATTTTTCCTGAACTGGCAACACCTGCGAAACCCTTGTTCGGAAAGAAAAAATCGCCCCTCGACCTGGCTGAAAAGATCCTCGACAAACGAATAGAAAGAACAAGCGCCTTTGAAGGAAATTTCTGGACGTACTTTTTTCACAACAGCCTGTTATTCCTGGATGTATTCATCTTCGGACAATGGATCCACACAAATGCTGACCGAATTGTCGCCGATTTTTTCCGATATGAAAGAGAAGAGTTGCGCTTCTCAGTGGCAAAGGTGATCGCAGCTGCCTCACATGCAAATAAGGAAGTGGTCTATGAGGAGAAAAAACTGCTGGACTTCTTTCTGCACAGTGCCGACCTGTCTGCGGAAAAAAGAAAGGAAGCCGTTCACATATTTGATAAGGGAATTGAGATCGATGAGATCAACCTTCCCTCGGAAAATTCGTGGATCCTGAAAAAGTTTTTCCTGGAAGTGGCCATCCTCACCATCTGGGCTGACAAAAAGGTGGAGGACATAGAAATGGATTTCCTCAAAGCCTTCACGCTCCACCTGGGTTTTAACGAAGACGACCTGGAAAACAGCTTGCTGGCCATAGAGGGTTTTGTGCTTGAAAACTGGGAGCAGCTTTCCTATTTACAGAACAGGCAGGATTACCACCAGGTAAGCGAACAATTTATCAAACGGGTTGCCAGGATCGCCGAGAGAAACAAACATCGTTTAATGAAAGAGCTGCATGAGAACGGTGAGATCATCGCCCTGTTGAAAAAATCGCGTTCCAATGAATTGTCCCCGGAAGAAAAGGAAGTGATGCGCACCGCGCTGGTTCAGCTGTTGAGAACCATCCCGACGTTTGTGGTCATCTCCCTTCCAAGAAGGTTCCTCACCCTTCCCGTTTTGTTAAAGATCCTTCCTAAAAATCTTTTCACGGAAGGTATAACACCCTAGTTCTCTTCCGTGGTTTCTTCGCTTGCGACGACCCGTTTCTGCTTTCTCGGAATGAGCACGGAAAAAATTATCGAGAGCGTCAAGGTAACAATGATGACGGTAAACGACAGGTATACGTCGACCTCGATGTGCCAGATATCCAGCAACATTTTAGCGCCAATAAAGAAGAGGATAACTGACAATCCTTTCTGCAGCAGGTAGAATTTATCAATGATTCCGGCCAGCAGAAAAAACATTGCCCTCAAACCCATGACGGCAAAAATGTTTGATGTATAGATGAGAAACGGATTTTGCGTGATCGCAAATGCTGCAGGAATGGAATCGACGGCAAAGATGAGGTCAGTGGTTTCAATGAGAACGATGACCAGAAATAAAGGCGTGAACAATAGTTTGCCGTTTTCACGGATGATAAAATTTCCGCCGTGGTCATGATGGGTCATGGGCAGATATTTCTTGCAGAATTTCAATATGGGATTTTTCTCCGGCTCTATCTTTTCATCTCCGTCTTCAAAATAAATTCGGATACCGGAGTACACTAGAAACACGCCGAAAATGTAAAGTATCCAGTGGAATTTTTCAATGAGGAAGGTGCCCACAAAAATGAACACGCCTCTGAAAACAATGGCGCCAAGGATACCCCAAAAGAGGACCTTATGATAGTATGATTCATTGACCTTAAAGTATTTCAGGATGAGGAGGATGACAAAAATATTGTCGACAGAAAGGGCATATTCGGTGAGGTACGCAGAGAAATACTGCACTGCCCCCTCCGTGCCGCTTTCATCATATATGAGGATAAAAACGCCGAATAAAGTTGAAACCACGACCCAGAAAATAGACTGATAGAGGGCTGAGCGGGTGCTTATCTTATGTGCTTGCTTGTGAAAAAGGCCAAGGTCAAGTACGAGGAAAAGGATGATGATTACTGCAAATATCCCAAAAAGTATTGTTTCCTCTTCCGGCAGGTCACTAAAGAGCGAAAATGTAAGTAGGTTAAACACTTGCTGAAAATGGGTTCAATACCGGTTTTGGAGAAGCCTTTAGCCAGCAAAAATAGGATTTTAGACTTCGCTCAATTTCAAAACTACAAATATATTTCAAACCAAAAACTCCGTTTTGGGAATTCTACAAGGCTTGAGAGAGGGAAAGGCAATCAGGAGCAATTTTGGCATGTACCCCGAACCAGCAAATTCACTTCTTTAGATTTATATCCGTCCGGCAACTTGACCGTCGGGATATCTATATCCAGGCAGTTGGTCTGGCCACATTGGACACATTTAAAATGCACGTGCTCATGCCGGTGCAGGGTTGTAGAACAGGCCTCCGAACAAAGCGCGTATTTCAGGCTTCCACCATCATCCATAACCTTATGGATCAATCCTCGGTCATTGAAGGTTTTGAGTGTTCGGTATACTGTAACCCTGTCGATATCATCAGCTATTTCACTTTCAATATCACTGTGTGAAAGCGCGCAATCCTTCTTTAGAAAAAGGTGTAAGATCTCCTGCCGTGTCGGTGTAGATCTCAGCCTGAAACTCTTCAGCAGTCGGTTTGAACCCAGATTCATCGATGAAGTTGCAATTGCAGCAAATTATTGTAAATGCCGTTATCAAGGGCCGAGAGTTCGAGATGTGAACCCATTTCAGCCAACTTACCATCCTGTATGACAAATATACGATCAACTTTCTTGATTGTACTCAGGCGGTGCGCAATAATGATACTGGTACGTCCCTCCATTAACTTTTCCAGGGCTTCCTGAACCAGCACTTCAGAATGCGCATCCAGCGAGCTGGTGGCCTCATCCAGGATGAGGATAGCCGGGTCTTTGAGTATCGCCCTGGCAATGGCAATGCGCTGACGCTGACCTCCGGATAATTTGATGCCCCTGTCGCCCACCATCGTCTCAAATTTGTCGGGGAATCCCTCAATGAACCCGAGGGCATTTGCCTTGCGCGCAGCTTCGCGCACTTCCTCAAAATCTGCCCCTGGCTTCCCATATCGGATATTGTCTGCTATAGACCCTCCAAATAAAATCACCTCCTGCGGCACGACTCCGAGGTTGCGGCGATACTCCGTCAAATTAAATCCTTCGATTGGTTGACCATCTACCCTGATCACCCCTTCGTTCAGCGCGTACAAACGCATTAACAAGCCGACGATAGTAGATTTCCCTGATCCGCTTTTACCCACCAGTGCCACTTTCTCTCCCGGTCGAATGGTAAAGTTCAGGCCACTGAGTACAGTGTACTCCTTCCTTGTGGGGTATGAAAAGTTGACTTCCGCATATTCGATCTCACCTCGAAGTTTGATCACCTCACTCGCCGGCGATGATTCATCGGGTAGTGCCAGGATCTCGAGGATCCTTTCCGAGGCGCCGACCGACCGCTGCAACTGTGTGTATATGTCACCCAATCCTGCTATGGAAAAGCCAATAAAAGTAGTGTAAAAGATGAAAGAAAATAATTCTCCAACCGTCAGCTGGTTTGACTGGACGAGCCCGGCACCATACCATCCAACGGCTACTATTCCTCCGAACAGGGCAAAAATGATAAATGAAATAAACATGCCGCGATAACGCGCCGACTGAATGGCAACCTGCACCACCTCTTTGATCGCTCTTGTATAGCGGTTCAATTCAAATAATTCATTCGTAAAAACCTTTACCATCACGATCGATTGAAGCGATTCCTCTACCACCACGTTAGTCTCCGCCAGTTTGTCCTGGGTCCGCTTCGATAATTTGCGGATGTATTTTCCGAAGATCAATGCGGTGATCACCAGCACAGGTATGGTGAGCAGCATAAACGCCGTAAGGGTGGGCGCCAGATAAAAGATGATGCCGATCCCAAATACGAGCGTAAGCACCTGCCTGACAAATTCAGCCAGTATAAAACTGAACGTATCCTGGAGCGTTCCCACATCAGCAGTGATACGACTCATCACTTCTCCCACGCGTCGGTTATCAAAAAATGTCATGGGTAGCCAGATCACCCTCTTGTAAACCGCTTTTCTGATATCCGCCATCCCCCTTTCACTCACAATGGAAAAAGTGTATACCCGGATGTAGGAAAAAATACTCTGCACAAAAAGGATAAGCAATAACGCAATGGCTACTTGATCAAGGGTTTCAAAATACGCGGGTTTCCCAGAGGCCACATCCAGTAATTCTCCCGCGAGTCGGGGAAACGCCAGCAGCATGAGGCTTGATAATGCCAGCGCTACAAGACCAAACAGGAACAATCCCTTATAGGGCAGCATAAACCGGAAGATCCCCGATAAATACCTCAGGTTCGCTCTGTTGATACTGCGTTTATCTTCCTTTTCAATTTTTTCTTTTCTGCGTTTTCCCATTTCTGACTAGTCAACCAAAATCTTCCCGTTAATAAAAAACGCCACCGAATCACCAAACATCATTTTCTGGCCGCCCCTGATGGCATAGGAGGTAAGGACTGTCTTATTTTCTATCTGCTGAAAATACATCGACAGCAGGCGCGCGCTCTGATGGAGAGGACTGCCCTCATCATATAAAGCTTCGATCTTTCGCGGCCTCGCCATTGTACCTTGATAATATATCTTCAGGTAAACCACGGGTAGCTTTTTGATACTGGTGAAAGCTTTAACTGTCAGGTTGCTTTCCCTATCCAACAGGCCGTCATCTACAAGGTAGCTTCCCGTGTTGACAGGCTTGTTGATGATGTCAAGCTTCCGGAAGATGTCCAGTTCATTGATCCAGGCAACACTGTCATGAGGAGTATAGGTAAGCGTATCTGTTTCTCCGCTTAATAAGGCTTCCTTGAAAAGACCCGCCTTTATGTTCGAAAGGTGACCCGCCTGCGCGCTGACCAGACTGTCAATGGGATAAAATGCGGCAGGGCTCTTTTCTGACTCACATGACACCAGCGGTATTGCAAGCAATAACAGGAGGAGAGCAGCTTTCCAAAAAGTTTGATCAGTTCTCCAATAAAACATTTCCGGTCATTTGTTTGGGTGCAGGCAAGCCCATGAGCTTTAAGATAGTAGGTGCCAGGTCGCCGAGTTTGCCATCCTTTATTTTGCCGCGGTAGGTTCCATCAACAAGGATGCACGGAACCAGGTTGGTGGTATGGGCTGTATTTGGAGTACCATCCGCGTTGATCATTACCTCCGCATTGCCATGATCCGCGATGATGATAGTGGCGTATTCGTTCTTCAGGGCGGCCTGAGTAACTTTTTCAGCACAGTGATCAACGGTTTCGCACGCTTTTACAGCTGCCTCGAATACACCGGTATGACCGACCATGTCGGGGTTTGCAAAATTGAGACAAATGAAATCTGCTGATTTCGCATGGAGTTCAGGAATGATCTTATCCTTGATATCGTGCGCACTCATCTCAGGCTGTAAGTCGTAGGTGGCAACTTTTGGTGACGGACACAGGATCCTGCTTTCACCATTGAAGGCAGTTTCTCGTCCACCGGAAAAGAAAAAAGTAACATGTGGATATTTCTCAGTCTCAGCGATCCGTATCTGTTTTTTCCCGGCATCGGCTACCACTTCACCCAGTGTGTTTTCCAGGTTGTCTTTTTCAAAGATCGTCCTCACATCTTTAAACGACTCGTCATAATTTGTGAGCGTAATATAGTGAAGTCTTAATTTCTTCATTCCCTGTTCAGGAAAGTCCTGTTGTGTCAGCACCTGTGTGATCTCCCTTCCGCGGTCCGTGCGGAAGTTAAAACACAAGACGACATCACCTTCCCTGATACTGGCTACTGGCTGGCCGTTGTCACCTGTAATGACAATCGGGTTGACGAATTCGTCGGTAACTTTGCTGTCATATGAACTTTGCAGGGCATTCAACGGATCAGTGGCCTTTTGCCCTGTTCCGTGAACTAGAAGATCATAGGCTAATTTTACACGCTCCCACCGCTTATCGCGATCCATCGCGTAGTAGCGGCCAATGATCGTGGCCAGCCTGCCTGTATTTTTTTTCATGTGATCTGTCACTTCTTTCAAAAAGCCCATTCCACTTCTTGGGTCGGTGTCACGGCCGTCCATAAAAGCGTGAACAAAAAGATTCTCTACACCGTTGCGGTGCGCAATGGAGATGAGCCCCTTCAAATGACCAATGTGCGAGTGGACACCGCCGTCAGAGACAAGGCCAATGAAATGAACATTTTTTTTATTTGTCAACGCATAATCAAAGGCGGTGGTCAATACGGGGTTTTGATCGAGTTCTTTTTCTGACACGGCTTTATTTATCCTCACAAGGTCCTGGTACACAACTCGTCCCGCACCAATGTTCATGTGGCCAACTTCAGAATTTCCCATCTGTCCCTCGGGCAAGCCAACGGCGAGACCGGAGGCCTCCAGCTTGCTGTGTGGATATTGACGGTACACCGAATCGATAAAAGGTGTGTTTGCCTGGTCTACAGCCGATACTTTTTTATTCTTTGCAATACCCCAGCCATCCAAAATCATCAATAAAACCTTTTTATTCATTTGTTATTTAATTTTATATTTAAGTCATGTGGTCGCTCCAAATTCTGGCCGGCCGCCCTCAGAAAATTGAGCCGTCGCTGGAACACGCCTTTAAATCTCCCGCGTTTTGCCAGGAGTAATATCGATTTTCAGGAAAAGCTCATAAAAGCCGCAAATATAGCAGGATAACGACATTTCATTACATAACCCCAAAGGTAAGCAGGCTCAGGGGGTGGGTAAATTTCTTTAACTTGTGAACAATGGCATAATTTTCGCCATTAACCAACACTGTCATGAAGTTGAACAGATTGAAAACGTTTATAGTTTTTTCTATCCTAACCTTACAAGCGTTTGCCTCTCAGGGCCAGGACGATGTGATCTATCAGGTTAAGGAAACAATCAAGGCTGGCAGTTCAAAGGAATTATCGAAATACCTGTTCCAGACCGTGGATGTCACCATCGAAGGCAAGGTGCAATCCTACAGTAAAGCGCAGGCTGAATTTGTATTCCGCGACTTCTTTCGGCAACATCCGCCGTCAGAATTCAACATCATCCACCAGGGCTCATCCAAAGGAGGGCAGCCTTTTGCTATCGGCCAGTATAAAAGCGCCGATGAGACGTACCGGGTTTTTATGAAAATTAAGTCGGTCAACAAACAACAGCTACTTCACGAGATATCCTTTTCCAAGGAATAGGACCTTGCTCGCCCGGCCCCGCCGGATAAAAAAAACGATCAAACCCTTAATTCCATAGCCCGACATCCTATTTTTGCGGGCGTGAAGCCAGCATATATCACCGAGGATTTTTTGGCGCAATTCATTGAAGCGTCCTTGCGGGAAGATGTGGGCGAGGGTGACCATTCAACCCTGGCCTCGATACCAGAAGATGCGCGAAGTACCGCGCGTCTTCTGGTAAAGGATGAGGGTATTCTCGCCGGGATCGAGCTTGCCAGGGCGATATTTCTATACGGCGACAAGAGCATTCAAATGGAGATTTTTCTCTCGGACGGGGCACCAGTAAAGCACGGGGATGTTGCCTTTACCGTATCAGGATCTTCACGCACAATTTTGACCCTTGAACGGCTCGTGTTGAACTGTATGCAGCGTATGAGTGCGATCGCCACAAAAACACGCCATTACGTCTCGCTGATCTCCGGCACGAAGGCGCAACTGCTCGACACCCGAAAAACCACCCCTAATTTCCGGCTGCCCGAAAAATGGGCTGTTTTGATCGGGGGAGGACACAACCACCGCATAGGCCTCTATGATATGATCATGCTGAAGGATAATCATATCGATATGGCAGGCGGAATTTCCGCAGCAATCAATCGAACAAAAGATTATCTTCGCGCCATTGATAAAAAACTGCCCGTGGAAATTGAAACCCGCACCCTTTCCGAGGTGCGGGAAGTGCTTGACACTGGAGGAGTGGATACCATCATGCTGGATAACATGGACCTCCCCACCCTTCGCCGGGCGGTACAGATGATTGGAGGAAGGTATAAAACCGAAGCCAGTGGCGGCGTGACAGAGACCACCATCCGGGGTATTGCCGAAAGTGGTGTCGACTATATTTCAGTGGGAGCACTGACACATGCTGTGAAAAGTCTGGACCTCAGTCTGAAAGCGACGGGCTGAAAAGAATTTAGAGCGCAAAGTTTATGATTGTTAAAACGAAAAATTACAAACTGGATAAGAAAACTTATATCCGGCTTGCCTTCCAGCAAGTGATGCGCCGTCAGGGATGGATTGCTGCACTGTCAGCATTTGTCATCTGCCTCGGCTACATGTGGATCCCAAGCATATGGTGGTTCATCGGCGCCTTTGCCGGACTCGGTTTTTACATGCTCTTCTGGTGGGTACAGTTCTATGGCGTCACTCAACTGGATCAGGGCAAAATGCTTTTTGAAAAATTCTCCTACGAGATCAGCAGCCAGCAGATCATCATGAAGATAAACCCACGCGAAGGAATGCCCTTGAAATGGGATCAGATAAAAAGAGCGGCCATAGGAAAAGATTACTTCGTTCTTTTCGTCAATAAAGCTCAGCTCATCCATTTGCCTTTCAGGATATTCAACACCGAAAACGAGCGTAAGTTCCTGTCAAGCATCCTGAGAAACAAAGGCCTTGTAAAGACCACGTGACGCAGGTGGCCTTTGTCCCTTAGCGGCTAAAAAATCCTTCGCGATGAAAGTGCTTACCCCGCACCAGGCAAAAGAAAAGATACAGCGGTATTGCGCTTATCAGGAGCGTTCCCATCAGGAGGTGCGAAACAAGTTGTATGAATACGGCCTTCATCGCACGGATGTTGACGAGATGATAACCTCGTTGATCACAGAAGGATTTCTCAACGAGGAGCGCTTTGCCAAGGCTTTCGCCGGTGGTAAATTCAGGTTGAAGAAATGGGGGCGGATCAAGATCACCCATGCCCTCGAAGCCAAAGGTGTTTCCAGCAACTGCATACTCATCGGCCTGCGGGAACTTGACGAGGATGCCTATGTAAGGATCCTCCGCGAATTGCTGAAGGAGAAATCTGATTCGCTGGAAGAGGATAATGTA
>JBBEBN010000260.1:0-20922 GCA_040882305.1 Cyclobacteriaceae bacterium | reverse complement strand
GACCGGTCTGCTGGTTGGCCGTGTTGGTGATCTCGTTGCTCATGATGATACCATCGACAACGAAGAGTGCCTGGTTGTTACTGGTCAGTGATTTGTAACCACGGACAATAACGTTGGTGGAACCGCCCATATCGTTGCTTCTCTTGATAGAGACACCGGCGATTTTGCCGGAGAGCGAGTTCATGAAGTTGACATCCTTTACAGCCGCAACTTGTTCACCGGTGATTTCCTGGGTGGCGTATCCCAGAGACGCTTTTTCGCGGTCAAGACCCAATGCCGTCACGACCACTTCACTTAATTGTGCAACGTCAGGAGTCATGCCCACATCGATCTGACTTCTTCCACCAATGGGTATTTCCTGTGTACCCATGCCGACGAAGGTAAATACCAGCGTTCCTTCCCCACCCGGTACGGTAAGGCTGTATCTGCCATCCACATCGGTGACGGTTCCGTTGGTCGTACCCAGTAATACGACGTTTACCCCTGGCAGGCCGGATGCGTCCTCGGCATCCGTCACGCGGCCAGAGACGACTCTGTCCTGTGCCCACAACTCGCTGCTGGCGAGCATTAGCACCGCGGTCAAGCTCAATAGTAGAATTTTCTTCATAGTGTACCTTTTAGTTAATGAATTGAATTATTCAAATTGAAAGTTAGGAAGAAAACAGGCATCCTGAAAAGAAATTTACCGCAAAATTCAGCAGTATAACATGCCAAAAAATCCCTCATTTTGCGTGAGAACGGCTTTTTTCAGCCAGAACCGATCATTTTCTCACGATTGCGCCAAGGCCGCCGAAGCCATGTAAGACTCTGAATGTTTTTTAATTCCGCAAACGTTTGCAGCTACATAGCGCTGGGGCTGCCAGAAACTTCTTTTGACGCGGGTCCTCCGCTTGCGTGTCGACGGGCAATAGAACCAGGGACCACCTATTACTGAAGGATTTTCATGCTCAAACTAAGGAAGTTAAGGCCCCGCCGATATTTCTAACAAGAGTGTGCGTGTCGTCACAAAATCCGCCCGGAATTGCCAGAAGTTTCCGTAATTTCAGAGAATTGGACCAAGAAGAACAAATCAATCAATACCATGACCGTAGCCAGAAAAAGAACACACGGAACGCTAGTTGTTTTAATGTCAATTTGCCTGTCCGCCCACGTCCACCCCTTGTTTTCTCAGGCTTTCACCAGATATAATTATGCATCTCAGGCCGGGGGCGGTTCTTTGAATTTTCAAATCGCGCCCTTCGATGAGGAAACAGCCGGAAGCCCATACTATTCAGAGGAATGGAAAAAAGGCGCGGTCTATAACAGGGATAATAGTTATACAGAATTGGATCAATTGAAGTACAATCTCCATTTAGGGGAACTTGTGTTTGTATACAATGGAACCCAGTATATCATCCCGCGGAAGGAGCAAATCGTACGGTTCACGCTCGGTGAAGAAGAATTCACCGGCGCTTTTGATGGCGCGAGGTATTCATTTTACAAAATGCTGGAACCGGGAGAGGCCATGGTTATATTGAAAAAGTTTCATTGCAGCATCACTAAAGGCGAGCCGTCAAAAGGTTACATCCCTGCAACGAAAGATCAGTACGTTGTGAGGGAAAGCATTTATGTTCTCAAGCCAGGCCAGGATGCTTTGGAGCTCAATCCGAAGAAAGGCATGAAACTCCTGTCCTATGTCCATGACAAGAGGGGCGAGATGGAAGAATACATCAAAAGTAACAAGCTGAAGATGAAAAGCCTGGAGGACCTGACTGCCGCAGTCAGACATTACAATTCCATTTCAAGTAAAAACGCCGGCACAGTTAAATAAAAATATTAAAGGCGTAGTCGCAAAAAAAACCGCCCATAGGGCGGTTTTTCTTATTAAGGATTTGTACTTCTCAGATCGGACCGATCTCAGTTCCG
Source organism: Cyclobacteriaceae bacterium (assembly GCA_040882305.1). Lineage (GTDB taxonomy): Bacteria > Bacteroidota > Bacteroidia > Cytophagales > Cyclobacteriaceae > Chryseosolibacter. The sequence continues at coordinate 19,017 of JBBEBN010000260.1, read as the reverse complement.
TCTGCGTCAAACAGTGTATACGTTCCACCAGATACGACCAATTGCCCAACGATCCGGGTATCGGCACCGACATCGTTGCTGTTAAATGATCCTTCGATGGTGTATAGTTCGCCGTTGTTATTGCTAAAGGTGACTACAAAGGGAATTGCAGCACCTGCATCAGCCGGGATAGATCCGTCATAATAATCCACGTAGATATCATAGGTGTCGTCCGGCAAATCAATCATCGTTCCTTGCTCAAGCGGGCATGCGCCTGTGGCACCATCAAAATTACCCTCGGTTTGGGCCGCGTTCAATAAGAACATATCCAGGTCAATTCCCCATTCACACATATCCTCCCCTTCATAGGTTCCTGCGCTCCAGTCCAGCGAATAGTCCAAATCCTTTACCGTTACATTCACAGGTTCCTTATCGGAATCCGGGTTCAGTTGCCAATCCCAATGAAAATCGGGAATAATGGTGAAAGCAAAGGTCTCACCCTTTTCAGGAAGCATATCCGCCGTGACGATAACCTGGAGGGTAGTAGAAGGGGAAAATGCAGCCAGTGTTCCACCGGACGTGACAAAATCGTCTTGATCTGCGGATGATCCATCTGACAGTTCAACTCCAAAGGCGATGGGGTTTTGCACCATCTTATCAACCGTGATATCGAAAACGAGCGTGTCGCCCTCCATCACAGTAGAGTAAGTTGCGGCCGGAGTAATGGTCACGACCGGGTTATCATTCGGGGGGTCAACCGGTTCGACCTCCTGTTCCTGGAAACAGGAGGTTAAGAGCAATCCCGTTACCAACAAACTTGCAAATGAGTTTATATATTTATTGTTCATAATTCTGAATTAATCATTGGATTGAAACATTATAGCTTTACATACTCCGCAACATACTGACGGTTACCGGCAGCAAATGTTACTTCATATTCAATATGCAAGTTTCCGGTAACGGGGTCAGCATAACTTGTCCCGATTCCGTACACAAGGTTTGAATAGAGGTCAACCAGGTTCTGCTCCGGAACGGTTATTTCGTTGCATACATCCAGGAATGAAAAGCCCGGAGTACCACCAATGGACCCAGGTGCATAGTGTGCAACAGAAGTTCCGCGGTATTCACCACTGCCTATTTTCGCAATTTCGTCGTCATAGACATAAATGGCGCCGTCATTACGCGTAATGGTGACCACATAAGTTCCCTGAAGATTGGAATCACAAAGGTAGTTGATGTTAACCCTGAGTGTCTTACCATTGGCAACAACATTATCCGCCCCTGACGCATCCGAGATTTGCAGGATCAACACAGGTGATGCCGCCAGGGGCGGAGTAATTCCACTTGTGAGAACGGTGATCGGCAAATTCGCAAGGAGGTCGGTTTCCGGAGAAAATTGAATTGTTTGCTGATCGAGTCGAAAGTGCACACCCTCAATTGCGGTTGAAGCCGGATCAACAGAAATCGTAGCGGTCACCGTAGACGAAACATTGTCTGTTGAAGGGCCTTTGACCTTCATCGGAATTTCCTTGGGATATTCGTCGCCCGTTGCAACAACTGAAAAATTAATGACTGCGTTTTCAAAAGTAGCGATGTTCGGAGTTTTCTCAATGGCATCCGCTAATGTCTCTTCATCGTCACAGGAAGGGACAACCAGAGCCAGTAAGATAAATAGGAACAGGTATTTATAGTTTTTCATGATTGCTTATTTTTAGTTACCCCAAAATACTTTTGCCGTATACACATCAGGCTGCGAAGGTTTATTCAGGGAATTTCCTCCCACCTCACTTGCCGGGTAAGAAAGCCTCACCGGGCGAACCAGGTTGGGAACCTCCTGAGACACGGGAAGACCAGCCGGGAAACCGGTTCTTGAGTGGTCAAACCATGCTTGTTCTGCAGTCAATGCGACGGTTGCGAGCCATTTTTGAGTAATGATCGCCTGGAGCTTGTTGGTAGAAGCGTCATAATTTACATTCTGCAACCCTTGCGCAAGGTAAGAGTCAACGTTCGACGCGCCGAGCGTATTGAATGACGCTTTCACACCTTCCTCATACAGCGCTTTGGGATCACCTCCGAAACCTTTTAGTGCTAACTCGGCCTCATTGAAGTATGTTTCCGCCAGCGTATAAATAATTGAACCCATATCCGCATCTTTTAGTACTCCGTCGCCCAAATTTGAAACCAGATCAGGGTGATACACCGCGTTATCGGCAGTGATACCTTGTGGGACACCCAGGTGGCCTGTTGCAGGTTCTTCAAAAATGAAATCAATGCGGTCATCACCTGTGTTGTTCAGATAATTGATGATGTAATCAGACGCACAGGTCGCCAGATGCGACAACGTAAATGATCCGCTGGGGTCTTTGCCGAAATCTTCCCAATAAGGATTCTGCTTGTCTTCCTGATTCGAATAACCAGGATTTACCGCAACATCTCCAGTAATATATCCGGATCCTCCGTTGGCGATCACAGCCAGTTCCTGCGTAATGTAAGCAGCGTCCTTCACATCGGATTCACGGGTGAGAATACGCAGTTTGATGCTGTTGGCGAACTGTTTCCAGGAAGTAAGGTCACCCCCGAACATGGCATCGTCGTCACCAGGCACAACGGTCAACTCGTTTGCAGCGGCCTGATCCAGCAGGTCGATCGCCGCGGTGAGTTGCACGATCAGGTCGTCGTAGATCCCCTGGGCGTTGTCGTACTCGGGGTTGGCATTCTCGCTTCCCTGCAACGCGTTGAAGTAGGGAATATCACCGTAGAAGTCAACCAGTATCTGGAAGGTATAGGCCTTCATGATCTTGCCGATAGCCTGGTAAGCTTCGTTGTTTTCTCCTTCTAGCGTTTCGAGTTTATGGTATTGCTTCAACGCCAGGAGATAAGCATTATCAAAGATCTGGTCGTAAAAAGTGGATGAGCTTGCCAGGTATAGGAACTCATCGTTGTACCAGGAATAACCCGCGGATTCGCTGAGGTTGTACATCATCATGTTTCCAAGGTGATTTACACTCCTGTCTGTATCGATCCACCTTGCCGTATAGTTCTGACCGACAGGGAGGATGAGATCAGGCCCCACAACAGTGGGATTATTTGGATCCACATTGACATCCAGATAATCTTCACATGACACCATGGTGCCTGTGATCAATAATATAATCAAAAAGATTTTTTTCATTTTATCAGTGATTTTAGAATTCAATATTCAGATTGACACCGTAAGACCTGGTCGGAGGAGACTGAAGATATCCGCCAATACCGATACCGTTTCCGTCGTCTGTCGACCTCGTGTTTCTGAATTCAGGGTCAGAGAAGCGGCTTCCGGAAGCGAGCAACGTCAGCGTGTTCCGGGAAACGAATCCAACGGTCAGTTTCTTCACAAACTCGATCCTGGAAAGAATTGATCGCGGCAAGGTGTAGTTAAAGGCGACTTCCCTGATCTTGAAGGCGGTAGCGTCTTTCACGTAATTTTCCTTGATCTCGTTAAACGTGTTTTGCCAGAAGCCCATTCTCCCACCTGAAATAGGAATGTTGGTGTTTTCGACATAGGTATCTTCTGTGGTTTCGTATACAGAGTTCGGCCATACGAAGTCCTGTCTGTCGGATGATACGCTCTCGAGCGATCTTCCGGTGAATTCCATCTGATCATTACCTTGTGAGTAATAGATATGGCCTGATCTGTAATCGATGGTGGCGGACAAAGAGAATCCTTTAAAGGTCAGCTCACTGCTCGCACCGATGATATAATCAGGGGTGGTTTTACCATGCGCAAGCACGTCTCCAATCAGTGGATTTCCGGTGGCGGGATTGATAACGACCCTGCCCTGGGGATCTCTCACATAGGATTGTGCTTTTATCTGAGGAAATGCTTCTCCGACAATTGCATAGGTACCGTATGTTCCAAAATTGTCCAGCGCAACTTCTTTCAGATCATCCTTGATTTCAACAACTTCTGTTTCGTAGCTGGTGTAATTGACATTAAAATTCCAGCCAAAATCACCGATCTTGAGTAATGTACCACCTAGTGTCAATTCATAACCGGTTGACCTCAGTTCACCAATGTTGGTAAGGAAGCTGTTTGCTCCTGACGCGAACGAAGGAGTTGTTGCTGTGATCAGGTCAGTGGTCTTGGTATCGAAATAAGACGCATCCAGGAAAAACCTGTCATTCAGGAAGCCAAGGTTCAATCCATACTCCCAGGTATTCAGTTTTTCTTTCTTTATATTGGCATCCACTACCGTTCTGGAAGCTTCAAAACCGTTCACATCTCCCATCGGGAAATAAGCAGGTTGAGAATATCGTTCATTCAACTGATATACTCCCAGGTCGTTATAAACCGTGGCATTGCTCAAAGTCGCCTTTACGAAAGACAGTATTTCATTATCCACGATGCCCGGGACCGCTTCGGAAAGGATCACGCTCAGGCTGGCGGCAGGATAGAAATAGCTATTGTTCTCTTTGGGCAGGGTTGAAGTATAATCCTGGCGGCCTGCCAGGTTCAGGTATGCCCAGTTCTTGTAACCGAAAGTAAGGTCGGCAAAGAATCCGTAAGTCCTTTTAGTTTCCTGATCTACTGTTCCAACAAGCTCGCCTGTTCCGTTGGAGATGTCATAGAAGCCCGGAATACTCAGGTTGTTCGCCCTGATCGAGCTGCCTCTGAAATCAGAGCTTATAAAGGCGGCGCCAAGCATGGGCTTAAAGGAAATGTCTTCTGAAAACTTGAAGTTTCCGGACAAAATAGCGTTACCGTTGAGCTCCACGTTCTGAAATTCACTGTCTACCAGGAAAGAGGATACGGGGCTATGAGATGGTTGCAGGTCCGCATTGTAACCTTGCGCATCCCTCCAGTTCTTACCTGTTCCTGCGGACCGGTTAATACCCAGACGGCCGGAAAGGTTTATGATTTTGGTGATGTCATAGGAACTATTCACGGTTGCGGTGAGTCGGTTTGATTTATCCGTGTTGCGGTTTGTACCGATCGCCCAGTAAGGGTTCTGATAATAAGCATTGTAATAATTGTCAGCATGTGCATAACTCAGCGGATTCTGCCAGTCTTTATAGCGGGACAGCGGAATGTTCGCAGGGGTATTAAGGACAAACCAGTAAAGAGGCCTGTCCTGGTCACCGATGGTGCTTCCGACAATATCCGTCTCATCATCAAAGTAAGATGAATTGAGGCTCAGGTTCAGCTTGCCGATTCTTTTTGTGGCATTGACCCTTAAAGTATTTCGGGTGTATTCATCATCGGGAATGATACCTTTCGTAGCCACGTGGCCATAGGAAAGATAAAACGTGCCCGTTTCATCTCCACCGCTGAAGTACACAGTATTTTGTAAGGTAGAACCGCGTTCATAGAAATCTTTCAGGTTGTCTTTGATAGGTCCGTAAGGAACATATTGGTCTGCCAGCGGATAGTCATCCGGGAAATCAGGACCGATCCTTCTCTCCACACCGTCAAACCTCGGTCCCCAGTTGGTATTTTCGATAGGATCATATGATGCATCCCAGCCGATACCGTGCTCAGTCTGAAAGTCGGGCAGAAAATTAACTTCCTCAAAAGTGAGGGAACTGTTGATACCGACAGTGAAAGCCTGGCCGATTTTACCGCGTTTGGTGGTGACGATGATGGCGCCGTTGGCAGCACGTGAACCGTAAAGGGCTCCGGCATTGGCACCTTTCAGCACGTCAATGCTTTGAATGTCATTGGCGTTCAGATCATTGAAAGCTCCAAGAGTGGCAACTGCACCGTCGATAACGATCATGGCCTCATTGTTGGCGGAGATTGACCTCAGTCCGCGAAGGAGGATCTGAGCCTGGGGATTAACGCCATTGTTCTGAACGTTGATCTGCAAGCCGGCAACTTTGCCCACCAGGCCTGCGGCGGGAAGCTGTTGCTGGCCCCGCATCAGCGTGCTGGCATCAATTTTCTCAGTCTGGTAGGTCACCTCTGCCGCGGCGCGCTCAATACCGTAGCCGGTGACAACAATTTCAGAAAGTTGCTGAACATCAGCAGCGATTTGCACGTCAACGGTAGACCTGGAGCCGATCTCCACTTCCTGTGTTTGCAGGCCAATGAAAGTAAAAACAAGGGTACCGCCTTCCTGAGGAACAGAGAGTGAATATTTACCATCAATATCGGTAACAGCCCCGGTCGTCGTTCCCTGCAGAACAACGTTAACTCCTGGCAGGGAACTTCCATCCTCCACAGATGTCACCGTACCGGAGACGATCCTCTCCTGTGCCCACAACTCGCTGTACACGAGCGTAAACACCGCTGTTAAGCATAGTAGTAAAAGTTTATTCATAGATAAAGATTAGGTTAATGTACGGTCCAAACATAGAACAAAAAGTCAATCTTAAAAAGATAAATAACTCTAAATTAGGTATAAGACACACAAAAAAATACCCCATTTAGCGTTAAATATCGGGGTTTGCGAACGGAAAAGACAGCAACGTTGTTGTGCAAACTGGTTCGGCGATAACTTTCAGCCTATGGGCATTTATCCTGAACAGGGGGGCTTCCCGGATATGGCGATAAACTCTATTTCTGATTGAATGAGGGCTCCTTTAACATTTGGAAAGAAGCAACAGAGTGAACCTGAATTCGCTCTCCGCTTAACGTGCTGCGGTCTTCGCAGATTCTTATCCTGATTCGCAATGGGAATCACGTAATGCTCACCGGATAAGTTTGAATTGTATGCGCCTGTTCTTCTGACGCCCTTCCTCAGAGTTGTTGTCAGCCAATGGCTGGCTTGAGCCATAACCCTTAGGAGTCAGTCTTTTGGAGTCAATGCCATTTGCAGCGAGATATTCATAGACGGCCTGTGCGCGCTTTTGAGACAACTGAACGTTATGGGCATCAGAACCTGAATTATCCGTGTGCCCGCTGATCTCTACACGCAACAAGGGATTTTCCTTCAGGAATCGCAGAATTTTCTGAAGTTCAGTGATGGATTTTTCTTTAAGGTCAAACCTGTCGACATCAAAGAAGATGTTTTGCAGCACCGCTGTGGTCCCCTCTTCTGCCTTTTCCAGGTCAATATCGAGAATAATAGGTTCGTAGTTCCTTCGCTCCGAGTAGTTGAAATTCAAACTCCTGAACAAATAATTCTTTTTGTTGACGTACAATGCATACTCAGCTCCCTGAGTAAGGACGATCAGATAAGTTCCTGAAACGGAATCTGAAGAGACGAGTGATTCCGTCTCATTGTTTTCCAGGTTGATCAATTCAATGGTGGCCGCCAGAGGTTGTTTCGTTTTTGCATCGCGAACGACTCCCTTCACATAATTACTCTTAAACCGGATCTGGTTCTCTTCCGGAATGACCATTTCAAAAATTTTGCTGCTCGTGTACCCGGCTTCCTTCACTTCCTCATGGGAATAATATCCTTTTTTACCATCTGCAGTAATGAACAGGGAGAACTGGTCTTCATGATTGTTTACCGGGCTGCCGATATTTTTAGGACTGGTCCAGGCGGATGAAGTATCTCTTTCTGAAAAATAAATATCGTAACCGCCAAAGCCAACGAGACCGTTGGAAGCAAAATACAGTATCCTGTTATTGACATGGATGAAAGGTGATATCTCATCATAAACCGTGTTGACCGGTCTTCCGGCATTCTTCGCACGCGTCCATTCTCCTTTGTCATTCAGGCTGCTGACCCATAGGTCACGCCGGCCTACGCCGCCGCGTCTGTCGGAAATAAAATACAAAGTGCGGCCATCCGCAGAAAGAGAAGGTTGTGATTCCCATTCCGTGCTGTTGACATTGGATCCGAGGTTTTCAGGTTTTGTCCACTCCTCCCCTACCCTCACACTTTGATACAGATCACAACTCCCATAACCCTGTCGGCCCGTGCACGAGGTAAAGATCAGTTTTCTTCCATCCGCGGAGATGGTGCCGGTGCCTTCATTTAATTCCGAGTTGATATTCTTTGACAGGGATTCAGGTTCCGTCCACCGCCCGCGTGCATTCTTCCTGGAAATAACCAGGTCTTCATCATCGCTGGGCCCGCCGCCCATTCGCCTGGTGAAGATCAACTGCTCCTGATCTGCCGTTAAGACGGGAAAATATTGCATCACAAATGCGTTGACCGTATCACTTAGCGGTTTCTGCCTGTACGCCGAATTATTTTTTTGATTTTCACGGGCAAATTCAATATTGCTCATCAACAGCCTGGCCCGGTCGATCTTGGGCTTGTTATACGTCTCGGCCTGTAAAAACCGGGATAAGATATCTCCGGCCTTGTCATAGTCACCTGCGGTAAAATAACTTTCACCGAGATCGTACCAGATGATCTTTTGTTTGCGGACATCATCGGTGAGGCTTAGTGCTTTGTCCAGATTTTTGATCGCCTGCGGAAAATCCTTCAGGGTCATATAAACAATGCCCAGGCGGTAATAGGCTTCAACAAAGTTTTTGTCTTTTTGAATGGCCTCGTTCAACAGTCCGATGGCCTGGGAGAACTGTCCCCGAACACGGTAATTATCCGCCTCCGTGTACAGTTCGATCGCTTTCCGCGATTTTGTCGCCAGCGGCAATTGCGCCCAGGCAAACCCGGAAACAAGTAAAAAGACGAGAAGCAGTATTCTTCGCATTTCGAAAGCTAAAAAACAATATCCGATACTTCAATTTCAGGGCTGTCAAATTCAAGCATGGCATTGATGATCTTGAAGGTATTAAAAGAACGAATGTCGCTTTTCAGTATTTCCCTGGGCTTAATTTTATTTTTATCGATCAGGCTCTGGCGCATGGTACCTTTCAGCAAGGGCGTTATCGGCGTATACCAAGCCTGATCTTTTCTGAAAATAATGTTGGAAAAAGAACAATCCGTGACATATCCCTGGCGGATCATTAAGATATCATCACAATCACCGCGTCTTTCAAACAGGCGGTTGATCGGCTCCCGGTCCGCATATTTGAATGCATAGGAAATGCCGTCATCCTCAACTATTTTCACCGTTTTAATTCTTTTTGCCTCATAGGGTGTGAAGGTTGTTTCCCTGGAAATGTCATCATACACGATTCTGCACTTGAGCAATCCCGTGCGCGGGTACTCTTGTTCCAGCAGAAATTTTTCCAGGTCCAGGGGCTTGTCATTTCCATAGAGAACTTTTAAGGCGTGTTTCATTCTTTGTTCATGATAGAACAAATTATGAAACTTTCCGTCCAGTAGTTTGATGGATTCAATTAAGCGGGACATAAATTTTATCGATTGCTTCCTGATACTCCCGCTCGGCATTACTCTGAATTGTAATCCCGCCCCCGCTTCTGTAATAGAGGTCGTTCCCAACATACTCCATAAACCGGATCATCACACCGCTTTCCAAAACATTTCCATCAAAAATTCCCATCACTCCGGTGTAATAGCCGCGTGGCTCCTTTTCGGCCGCGCGGATGATTTCCAGTGTTTTGCGCTTCGGCGCGCCGCTCACAGAGCCTGCGGGCAAAAGCTTCAGCAGGATGTCTCCTATGTGCTGGATGTAACCCACTGGCAGATCGCCCCGGATCTCCGAACTGACCTGCAGCAGGTCCTTGTGAGTCGTCCTGATCTCATCCACATACCTGAAGCGGGTCACCTGAACATTTTCCGCAACCTCGCTCAGGTCATTTCGGAGGAGGTCCACGATGGTGACATGCTCTGCCATTTCCTTGGGGTCGTTTAAAATTTTTTCCCTGGCTCCGGGGATGGATGCATCTATGGTCCCTTTCATCGGAAAGGCATAGATCTTTCCCTCCTCCATCCTGACAAAAGTTTCAGGAGAAAAAACGAGAAAATTGTTTTCAAATAACAATTTGTACTTCGCCTGACTGAGAAAAAAGATCTCCCGAAAGGAGAGGTCTGTCCTTACTTTGGTTTTGATCGTCAGGTTGGTGAGGTAGGAATCGCCGTAGGCCAGATGGGCGTGTACCTCGTCGTATTTCTTCTTATAATGATGATAGGAGAGGGGAAATTTTATGAAATCAATTGTCTTCTTGTCGATCGCACCGGGTATGCAGTTGGTGCTTGCGTTTATACTATATAATATAGTGTCTGGCTTTATTTCATGGAGCGGATAAACCAACGGTTTATCCATCTCAAAATCCACCAAAAACAGATAAGGGATTCTTTCTGCGGCCCATTCATTTAATGTTTTGGTAAATTCTTCGACCGACATTTTTATTTTGGTTCGTCACGGGAAGGGATAGCGGGTGGCCGGTGTAGAGACACAAGATTTTGCGTCTCTACACCTGTCACGGTATGTTCATGTATTTATGTATTTGCAGCGAGATCTTCCATTGCGGACGGGCTTTTACATAATCAATGATCAGCGGCAGCATTTCTTTCTCCTTCGACCATTCAGGTTGAAGAAACATCTGACAATTTTCACGCGCCATTCTCGCATTTCTCTCCGCCCAGTCGAAATCGCTTTTATTATAGACGACGATCTTTAATTCATCCGCCAGCGAAAAAATTGACGGGTCGGGGGCTTTGAATTTTTTTGGAGAAAAACAGATCCAGTCCCAGGTGCCGGTGACAGGATACACACCTGAGGTCTCCACATGCGTGCGCAAGCCGACCTCCTTCAGCGAGCCCGTGAGGTCCGTAAGGTCATACATCAGTGGTTCACCTCCCGTGATCACAACCACTGGTGTTCCGCTTGCTTTTGCACGGGCCGTGATCTCAACAACAGGAGTAAGGGGATGAAGAGTTGCGTCCCATGATTCTTTCACGTCACACCAGATGCAGCCCACATCACACCCGCCGAGCCGGATAAAGTACGCAGCCTGTCCCTGATAATAACCTTCGCCCTGAATGGTATAAAAATCTTCCATCAAAGGGAGCACGGTATGAACCATTTTATCAGAAACCTCCACCATACGCCAACAGTAAATGATTTGTTAAGGGTTGCGCGCTTCTGTAGCCCGGAGAGTATTCAACAGCAGCGTTGCGATCGTCATGGGGCCCACGCCGCCTGGAACCGGTGATATGAAAGATGTCTTTGGTGCGACATTCTTGAAATCCACATCGCCTTTTATCGCCCATCCTTTCTGGTACTGTGGGCCTTCCACCCGGGTGGTGCCGATGTCTATCACAATGGCACCGTCTTTCACCATATCGGCCGTGATGAGGCCGGGTTTGCCCACTGCAACGAGGAGGATATCCGCAGAGCGTGTGAACTCCCCGAGATTTTTTGTGTACTTGTGACATATGGTTACCGTTGCACGGCCCTGTTCCGCGAGCATCATGCTTAAGGGCGCACCTGCTATCCGGCTTGCGCCCACCACAACGGCATGTTTACCTTCCGTATCGATCTTATATCTCCGAAGCAATTCCATCACACCAAAGGGCGTGGCGGGCATCAGCAACGGACTTTTTGAAATGATGCTGCCAAAATTGTGATTGGTAAATCCATCCACATCTTTATCCGAGCGGATCTTTTCAGTTATCTTTTCCACAGAAATATGTTCCGGTAACGGGAGCTGAACAATGAAGCCGTCGACGTCGTCGTCATTATTCACATGGTCGATATGACGCATTAACTTTTCCTCGCTGATGGTGTCGGCAAAACGCATCATTGTATAGTGAAAACCCACGGCTTTACAGGCTTTCACTTTGTTGTCAACGTAAGTCTGGCTGGCGCCGTCATCACCCACGACAATGATGGCGAGGTGGGGAATTTTTTTTTCCTGCTGTTTGCGTACGGCGACTTTTTGTGCGATCTCGCTTTTGATGTCCTCGGAGATCTTGCGGCCGTCGATCAGTGTGTATGTTGTTGTTTCAGTCATATCAAGTTTTGCGCCGTGATTAGTCAATTTTCAACACAGCCATAAACGCCTCCTGTGGAACTTCCACCGTTCCGATCTGTCGCATTCTTTTCTTACCTTTCTTTTGTTTTTCCAACAGTTTACGCTTCCGCGAAATATCGCCGCCGTAGCATTTTGCGATCACATTTTTGCGGATGGCGCTGATGGTTTCGCGCGCAACGATCTTCTGACCGATGGCAGCCTGTATGGCCACTTCAAACATATGGCGGGGGATCAGTTCCTTCAGCTTTTCGCACAACTTCTTTCCCCAGTCATGGGCCTTTGCGCGATGCACAATAGCGCTGAGGGCATCCACCCTTTCGCCGTTCAACATCACATCCAGCTTAACCATATCCGACTCGCGGTAGCCTATGAGGTGATAATCAAGCGACGCATAGCCGCGGGAAATGGTCTTTAACTTGTCAAAGAAATCAAACACAATTTCCGCAAGCGGCATTTCAAAAGAAAGTTCAATGCGGTCGGTCGTGAGGTATGTTTGATTCTTGATCATGCCCCTCTTATCCATACAAAGGCTAATGATCGGTCCGATGAATTCCGCCTTGCTGATAATCTGTGCCTTTATATACGGTTCTTCGATGTGAACGGTTTTCGTTACGTCAGGCATTTCCGAGGGAGCATTGATATCCAGCACCTCGCCATTGGTTAAATGCGCCCTAAATTGAACCGAGGGCACCGTGGTGATCACCGTCATTCCGAATTCGCGTTCCAGTCGCTCCTGGATGATCTCCATGTGGAGCATCCCAAGGAACCCGCAGCGGAATCCAAACCCGAGCGCGGCGGATGTTTCCGGTTCCCAAACAAGGGATGCATCATTCAACTGGAGTTTTTCCATCGAAGCCCGCAACTCTTCAAATTCGGAAGTTTCGACAGGATAAATTCCTGCAAATACCATAGGCTTTACGTTCTCAAAACCCTTGATCGCTTCACCCGGATTTTCAGGATGGGTGATGGTATCACCTACCTTCACCTCACGGGCCACCTTGATTCCGGAAATCAGGTAGCCGACGTTGCCTGCGGAAATTTCATTCCTGGGAAACTTTTCAAGTTTCAGGATGCCGATCTCTTCCGCGAAATACTCTCTTTCTGCATTTACAAACTTGATCCTTTCCCCCTTTTTGATGGTGCCATTGAAAACCCGGAAATACACTTCAATTCCGCGGAAGGAATTAAACACAGAATCAAATATCATCGCCTGAAGCGGAGCCCTCGGGTTGCCTTTGGGAGGTTTAATACGGTCGATCACAGCGTGCAGGATGTCCTCGATGCCGATCCCTTCCTTCGCGCTTGCGCGAATGACATCCTCGGGTTTGCAACCGGTGAGGTTAACGATCTCCTCCGTTACCTCCTCGGGCATGGCATGAGGAAGATCTATCTTGTTCAATACGGGAATGATCTCAAGGTTGTGATCCAGCGCCAGGTATAAGTTCGAAATGGTTTGCGCTTCGACTCCCTGGCTTGCGTCTACGATCAGCAATGCGCCTTCGCAGGCCGCAATCGACCGCGACACCTCATAGGAAAAATCTACGTGGCCAGGCGTGTCGATCAGGTTCAGGATGTATTCTTTTCCGTCCCTCTTATAATTCATCTGAATGGCGTGGGCCTTGATGGTAATCCCCTTTTCGCGTTCGAGATCCATGTTATCGAGTACCTGAGCGTGCATCTGACGCGAGGTCAGGGTACCGGTCACCTCCAGAAGCCGGTCTGCCAGGGTGCTTTTACCATGGTCGATATGGGCAATAATGCAAAAATTGCGGATGTTTTCCATTCCCGTCTGTATTCCTCAAATGTGGACTGCAAAAGTAGGAATTTATTGCTGTATTTAAGGAGAGAAATTGGGCATAAACGCAGATCATAAGTGATTTTGGAAGCGTAAACGCCCGGTCGGCGCTACTGCTGGTTGCCCCAGTATGTCGAGGAAAAGGCTCAAACAATTCGCTGCCCACCAAAGCCCATAAAAGAAGAAAGCTCTCAAAGAGCCTCCTTATCACTGTATAACATACTTCTCTTGTCTCGGCTTGGGCTGTGAAGTTTCAGGCTTTTTTATCCTCATGACCTCGTCAAGCCTTCGGTTCTCCTTGATGTAATGGAAAATGCCAATCACCATTGGAACGATCCCCGAAAGGAACATTGCTGCTATCGCGATATAACCGAATATTTCATTCATTCCATTAATTTTTTCGTATTCGTATAAATTACAAATCCAAGGACCCCAATAAGAATGACAAAATTCATTCCGAATGCAGTAATGACGAGTTTTGCTGCATTGTTCAATCCTCCAACAATTTATGATCTTAATTTGGTGTCCAGCCGAATTTAATTGCTCTTGTAAACGACGCCCTCTTTCATTACAAATGACACCTCCTCCAAGGTACTGATGTTCTCCACGGGGTTTTCGTCGGTGGCGATGATATCCGCCAGCTTACCTGGTTCCAGCGTTCCGATCTTATCTCTCAGGCCGAGTATCCCGGCATTCACAACCGTAGCGGAAAGGATGGCTTCCATCGCCGGCATGCCTGCTTCCACCATGTACTGGAATTCTTTTGCGTTTTCGCCGTGCGGAAAAACGCCTGCGTCCGTTCCAAAAGCGATCTTTACGCCACGCTTGTAAGCCTTCCGGAACGTTTCATGAATCTGCGGGCCAATCTCAAGGGCCTTTGGAACCACTGAGGGATGATAGTAGTCCGGAACTTTTGCCTGCTCCGCGACAAATTTTCCAGCCGTGATCGTCGGTACGTAAAAAGTACCCCTTTGTTTCATAAGGTCCATGACCTCTTCCGTCATCTTTGTTCCGTGTTCAATGGTTGTCACGCCGGCAAGTACGGCCCTTTTCATGCCCTCCGATCCGTGTGCATGTGCGGCCACCTGCATTCCGTAATCCCGGGCAGTTTCAATGATGGCCATCAGTTCTGCGTCCGTAAACTGCGGGCCGGAACCATCTTTTGCAAGGCTGAGTACCCCGCCAGTAGCGGTAATTTTGATGAGATCAGCTACATCCTTATACCGTTGTCGAACGGCCTGCCGCGCTTCCTCGGGCGAGTTGATAACACCTTCTTTCGGACCGGGATCTCCCATGAGGTCTTTTCTGTAACCATTGGTGGGATCGGCATGCCCCCCCGTGCTCGCGATACTTTTTCCGGCGGTAATGATCCTCGGACCCACTACAAGCCCCTGGTTGATGGCATTGCGCAAGGCGATGTTGACACCGCTGCCTCCGAGATCACGCACAGTGGTGAAACCGGCCATCAGCGTTTTTTTCGCAAAGAGCGAAGATCGGAAGGCGACGTCAGCCTCATTGAGAGTAAATCGCTGCAAGGCCTGATCCTTGCTGGTTTCTGATTCAAGGTGTACGTGCAGGTCAATAAGGCCCGGGAGCACCGTTTTGCTGCTAAGGTCAATGACTTCATCGCCGGTTCCGGCTATTGAGAATCCTTTCTCCACACCAACAACCTGTTTTCCCTCGACGATGAGCGTCATTTGCGTTTGGACCCCGCGGCTTTTGCCATCGATCAAATGACCACAATGGATCAGGACCCTCTGCGTGTAGCCCAACAGGGAGAGAAGCGTCAGCGACGTCGCCAGCCAAATCGTTTTCATTCCTTCTGACGATTTAAAAAGGTCTGCGTCAGTTTCTTCAGCGAATCCATTTCGTCGGCCCGCATGGCGCCGGATTTAACATGGGAAAGCAGCTCGAACATCACCTGTGTATTGTAACCGAGCCTTCCAGCCACCTGACCGCAAAACTTGATCTCCTCCCGGTACATACGCTCGTCCAGTTTCATCAATTGAATAAGACTGAAAATAAGGTCAAACTTCTGGTCGTCCGACAGGTTCCCCGGAACCACTACCTCATGCGTTTGTGTAAACAAAGGATATATCTCGTCTGGATAAATTCCGTTGGCACGGCCAATGGTTATCAGGTGATTTTTTTCCTTATCCGCGACCTGGCCATCAATCTTGGCCAGGCTGATGAGGAGTTTCATTCGGGAAAGAGCGTTCATAAAAAGGGTTTGCGATTCCTCACCAACCTAACAACTAAATGACAAATAACCAATAACTTTGAGCTTATGAATTTTCTAGCCCACGCATACCTCTCAGGAGATGATAAAAAGTTACTGGTGGGCAATTTTATCGGAGATTTTATCAAGGGGCGGCAGGCGCTCAGTAAGTTCGGCCCCGAAATTATCAGAGGTGTGGAGCTCCACCGCGCCATAGATGAATTCACTGACAACCATCCGGTCGTTCATGAAAGCAAGGATCGACTGCGGCCCAGGTACCGTCATTACGCCGCCGTGATCATCGATGTTTTCTACGATCACTTTCTCGCTGCGCAATGGAGAAAATTTCACCACCAATCTTTGGAGGCTTTTGCATCGGATACGTATAAAATCATAGAAAGTTTCTCGCCGATCTTGCCCGTAAAGTTTAAACAGATGTTCCCGTACATGGTCAATGGTAACTGGCTGGTGAACTATGCAAACATCACCGGCGTTGACCGGACCCTGTCAGGAATGGCAAGCCGTTCACCTTATGATTCAAAAATGGAACACGCCGTGAGCGATCTTGAAAAGTATTACAAAGAATTCAACGATGAGTTCGAGCGGTTCTTTCCGGAGCTGAAACGTTTTAGTGAGGAGTGGGTTGGTGAGTTGTGAGCCTGGGGAGGATGTGTGTCGGGTTGTAGAGACGCATAATCATGCGTCTCTACTATGCCTTCGCGCGTGCCTCCCAATTTTAACCTGATTGCAGAATTGCCAACTGATTACAGGTTCCACCAATAAGTAAATTTCACCACCAGCGCGCGGTTGCGCACGTGAAATGTTTCAGGAAAATAATTATCCGTGTAAACGATGAAAAGATCGGAGGCAGGTCGGTATCGCCACTGAAGGCGGGTGTTAAGGTTCACGTTCTTTTGCTGTTCGTTGTATTGAGCAAAAGCGGTGAAATACAGATTATTCGTCATCGTCACATCGAGCCGTGGGCCGATGAGCCAGAACCTTCGGTTATTCCAGGGCTCGGGCAAATGGATGTCATTGTAGGCCGCACTCAGCAGCAAGCTCACATAAGGCTGAAAGCGGTATCCGATGTCGGAGGTAAAATTGAATCGCGCGCCAGATTGATAATATCCCCCCTGACGCATCGATACCATATACGTAAACACGCTTTGAGGTTTTGAAACAAAATCAAAACCAAACGACTTCCACCGGTGCTCGGTTCCTGCCTCAAGCGAGTCGAGACCGGAATTCGTGGGGTCGAAAGGATTCAATAATTTCACATAATTTTCCGCTCCCCACAACGTCAACACCGCCTGCGTGCGGAGAGAGATCTTATACATCAGCGCCGTCTCGTGGTCAATCGTTTCTGTCAGTGTTTCATTGAAGAAATACGTGGAGTTTATTCCCGGACCATGGCTTAGTATTCGCGAGCCTTTTGGAAAGAACAAATGAGAGGCTACAGGATTAAACTTCACGACGCCACGACGGGGAACATAACCTACTTCAGCATTGTAGTTGCTGCCGATGTATTCGTATTGACCCGCGATGGTCCATTTGCGGCTGTTGTATTGAAGGTTGGCCGCTTGTGTGAAGTCGCGACCTTTTGGCCCGGGACTAAATGACTTGAGAAACAAAGCTTTGCCCGTCCAGACGTTGTTGGCGGATGCGAGATTGTATTCAAGTCCGACATTGCGGTTGTACGGATTTACACCCGCCGCCGAATCGGAAGCTGAGTAGTCCAGCGATTCCTTGTTGATGATGATCGCGCCGATATTCGATCGCGCAAAAACCCTTCGCTGTAACGCAATCACAGCGAAGTTCTGCGATGGTAGAAAAAGGTTATCCTCGTTAACGCGTTCCGTCTGCATGTCCATCGCACCGATCCGCCAGTCCTTGTTGACCTTGCCGCTGAGGCGGGTGCCATACTGGATCGGCACACCCAATCCAATACGCCTTGAAAAGAAGGGGCGGTTGGACGCATAGCCAAAGTTTGCAAACAGATCACCGTTCTCCAGAAAGAACTGGCGTCTCTCGGGAAAGAACAATTCAAAGCGGTCGAGATTTGTCACCTGACGGTCAACCTCCACCTGGGAAAAATCAGGGTTTACTGTGAGATCGAGATTGAGCGATGATGTGAGGGCGATCTTGGCATCCGCTCCCACATCCAGCCTGCTTTTTGTGTCGATACCCTTCTCGTGGTCGCGCGTCAAGCCGCCGAGGGTATAAGGGATAATGGACACGTTCGGACCGGGGGCTGGCGGTGGGCGGTCCCACACAAGATCTCCAGTGTAAGCCAGGGCCGCAGAGGGAAATTGTCTGGGCACAGGCGTCCAGCTTGACTTTTCCGTCGTTTTCAAATCCAGACGGCTGAAGTTGATCCCCCAGGTGGTGATCCCCTTTTTGTAGCGGATGGTTTTAAAAGGTACGGCCATCTCAAAGACCCACTTGTCTTCATAGTTCTTCACTTCCGACCTCCATTTATTGTCCCAGCTCAAATCCACTTTGCCTCCTTCGTACATGATGCCGTCCCACTGAGCCCCTGCGGCATTTGCTCCAAATGAAAAACCATTGGTCAGGTCATTGAACGGGTCCATGAACAGAAGGAAGTTGTCATTCTTGCCGAAGGCAAAATCCCTTCTGAGGGACTCCACCATGTAGGGGCCTGATACTTCGTGAAAATTTATCGCGATGAGGTATAGATTGTCGTCGTCATAGGTCATACGCACATCCGTCCTCACGTTGGCTTTACTCGTATCCATAGGAAGCATCATGTAAAAGTCGGTGGCGACCTCCGCTTCTTCCCATGCAAGCTCATCCATCACCCCATCGATGATAATGGGAGAAGACGCCTCCCGGATATGCAGGCTAAATCCCTCATTCTTTTTTTGTGCAAGCCCTGATACGGACAGGAAAGTGAATAGCAGGAAGAGAAGTTTTATTCTTACGCGTCTGAAGGATATATTCGTTTGCAAAATTTTTTCCAGGGTGAATTTGTTATCGAGAGCATGTGAAGGCGGCAACGACCATGGCCATATCAAAAATCCTGTTTGAATTTCTTAAGGAAAGGAGCTTCAGGGTGGATACTGGCATGGTGTCTTGATCGAACCTTAAACATAGGAAATCCGAAGGAAAAAGTGAGGTTCGCTCCAATACATTATTTTAGCGGCAATTATAGGAAACGAATATGCAAAATGACCCAGAATTAAGTGGCAAATATCTCGGCACGATTTCCCAGGATTTTGT
>JBBEBN010000259.1:0-21031 GCA_040882305.1 Cyclobacteriaceae bacterium | reverse complement strand
TGAGATTAAAGTTACATTAATTTCTTATATTAAGTGTAACTTAAACATTTATTTACATTTTTTGCGACAGGATAATTCCCGGACATTGGCACGCCACGTCGAAATCAATTCCCCGGTTTCTTGATTGCCGGGAGCCATTATTTCTCTAATAATCCCTTCAACATATTCGCCAGGTCCGTGATTCTTAAGGGTTTGTTAAGGATCTCCCTTGCGCCCATCGAAAGATAGACCTCGCGGTCGGAGACATGCGTTGAGGTCGTATACATAAATATGGGTACATTTTTTAGCTGATCTAATTTTCTTATTTCCCGGAGGCAATCTTTGCCCGTCATCACGGGCATGTTGATGTCAAGGAAAATATAATCCGGTTGAAGCGCTCCTTTGGAAAGGACTTCCAACGCCTCTCTTCCCCCCCGCGAAGTAACAAGGACCGCTTCCTCATTTGCCTGTTTCAAGGCGATTCGGAAAATCTCTCTGTCATCATCGTCATCATCGATTAATAAAATCGTCGTTTCAGCCATGGCAAAGGAGGTGTTTTCAAATTTATGATTTTTTCATGCGGAAAAAAGATTTCAAAAGATTTTTTTCCGGTTTGGCTTTTCAGTAAAATTTGCCGGCGTAGCCAGTGGCCGGTTAAAGGCAATCGGATCACGCCATAGGACTGATAATTTTCCACGCCCGTAACTTTCGCAGGTTGCCGCATTCCCGGGAAATTTTCCGATAAGTCCATCGCCATCCCTCAAGACGACGGCCATTCAAAAAAAACCGGGTGCAAAGATCCAAGCTCCTGTGGGATTGATTAATTTCCCCGGTGTTTCGCTACATCCTTTATGCGTCAGCCGTGGTCATTGCCGGTATGAGCCTGTTTTTACTTCTTGGGAAGAATGGATCCTATGCAAGGGACGAGGACACCCTCTCCAGGGGAAAAAAACTTTTTGCTTCCCATTGCGCCTCCTGCCACGGACTGGAACAAGACGGCATCGGGCCCAGGCTGGGAGGAATTACGAACTTGCTTTCAGAAAAAGCCTTGCAAACATTTATCAGGGATCCGGCAAAAGCCATCGGATCTGGAAACGAGCGGGCACGGGCCCTGAGGGCGCGATACAAAAACACGATGCCTTCCTATGACTGGATGGGTGATGATTCAATCCATTCCATACTTTCCTATGTCGACCATCAGACAAGACAATACAAAATAGAAGCCCTGGCAGTAGATCAACAGGAGGCTTTAGCCGATGGGTTGACCGGCAGGCTGGTTCCTCCCGTGAAAAAGTCGGAACTAAAACTGGAGCTGGAGGACTACATTCAAATCCCCCGTCTGAAGTACAGCACTCCTGAGCTGGGCATCGTCACCCTGCGGCCTCATCCTTCCGGGGATGGAAGGTTGTTTGTCAGCGATCAGGGCGGCATCCTGTATGAGATCAAGGAAGGCAAGGCCAGAATCTTTCTGGATATGCGTGCACACATCAGCGATTTTAACATCGGCCCCGGCATAGCAACCGGACTGGGCAGTTTCGATTTCCACCCGGACTTCCTCAACAACGGCCTCCTCTACATCACCCACGCTGAAAAATACAACGGTCAGCCTGCTGATTACCGGATCTCGGACTCCCTCACCGCAGAGGTGCAGTGGGTGTTGGGGGAATGGAAAATGGCTAATGTAAACGACAAGGTATTCAAAGGAACAAAGCGCGAATTACTCCGCCTTCACGCACCCACCTTTGGACACGGCGCCCAGGACATTGGATTCGTTCCAGGCCTGTCTGAGGGCCATCCGCAATACGGCTTATTGTATCTCGGATTCGGGGACGGGGGATCGAACAACATCCGGCGGCCCGAGCTCGGCCATCATCTCAAATCCTTTCTTGGGTCGATACTCCGCATAGACCCCCGCGGCAACAACAGTCCAAATGGCAAGTATGGCATCCCGGCCGACAATCCTTTTTTCAAGAACCACGATCCGGCTACCCTCAGGGAGCTATGGGCTTACGGCTTCCGGAACCCTCACAGGCTTTCCTGGGATCCCACCAATAATTACCGGATGATGGTTACCGACATCGGCGAGTCTAACATTGAAGAGATCAACATCGTCGAAAAAGGGGGTGACTACGGATGGCCTAATCGCGAAGGGAATTTTGGTATCGCCACAAAAAAAGACCTGAAAACGGTTTTCCGCCTTCGACCGGGCGACCGGGACCTGTACAAAAAACCGTTTGCCCAATATGATCACCTGGACGGACATGCCATCAGTGGAGGCTACTTATATGAGGGCGAACTCGAAGCGTTGAAAAGCAAATATATTTTCGGCGATATTGTGAACGGAAAACTGTTTTATATGAACATTGATCCCGCCCTGACCGACTCAACTGTTTATGAGATCACACTCGTTCAGAACGGAAAGGAAACGGACCTCCGCGAAATGAGCCAGGCGAAGCGAATACATCTCAGGATTGCCTATGACAGATTCTCCAAACAATTGTACGTGATCACCAAAGTGGATGGAAAGATCAGGAGGGTTGTAAGAGCATATCGGTAGGGAGGGAATGGTTTGAGAGGTTTAGGAGATGCAAAAACCAGTGCACGACAACTTGCGGCACTCAACAGGAGCTGACCAGGGGATTGATCGGCGGCAATAAAAAAGATTTATTACATTTGATATACTACCCGGCATTTTTCTAAGACCTTATAAACCATAAATAGAAACTCACCTATGAAATCGCGTCGAGACTTTTTACAGAAAATTAGTGCCACCGCTTTTGCCACACCATTTTTTCCATCAAAGGCAACCGCAACTATCAGGTCCTTTTGCGATCAGCCATATCAGGGTGCGATATTGCGTGTAGCCATTATGGGGCTTGGCAGTTATGGCACCCGCGTGGCCGATGCCATGAAAGATTGCAAGCGGGCTAAATTAACAGGGGTGATCAGTGGTACACCTTCCAAGATCAAGGACTGGCAGAGTAAATACAATATCCCGGAGAAGAATTGCTATAACTATGAGAATTTCGACAACATTAGGCACAACCCGGATATTGACGCAGTCTATATTATCACACCAAACGGACTTCACAAAGATCAGGCAGTACGTGTAGCCCTCGCGGGAAAGCATGTTATCAGTGAAAAGCCCATGGCGATCAATGCGGCGGAAGGCAAAGTAATGGTGGATGCCTGCAAAAAAGCCAACGTTAAACTTCTGGTGGGCTACAGAATGCACCTGGAAGCCAATACCCTTGAGATCATTAAAATGAGAAATGAAGGCGCCTTTGGAAAGGTTATGTTCTTCCAGGGGCTCAGTGGTTTTCGGATCGGAAATCCCAATCAATGGCGATTGGATAAGAAACTTGCTGGCGGCGGAGCCATGATGGATATCGGGATCTATTCCGTGAATGGCGCCCGTTACATGATCGGTGAAGAGCCTGTCTGGGTTACGGCACAGGAAACAAAAACCAACGCCGAAAAATTTAAGGACGGCGTTGATGAGACCATTCAGTTTCAGTTTGGCTTCTCGGGCGGAGCGGTAGCATCCTGCCTGTCGACCTACAGCATGAATTACCTGGATCGTTTTTACCTGAATGGTGAAAAAGGTTTTGCGGAATTACATCCTTCTACAGGTTACGGGCCTATCAAGGGGCGCACCCATCTCGGAGAACTGAACAATCCGCACATCACCCATCAGACGGTGCAGATGGATGAGATGGCGGGCATGATCCTTGAAAACAAAAAACCGCTTGTCCCGGTCGATGGCGAAGAAGGGTTGAAAGACCTGAAAATTATCGACGGCATATATCGCGCGCTAAAAGAAGGCAAGAAGGTAAATCTAACCTAGGAGTTTGGTGTGGAACTAAGTTTTTTTTCGTAAATTTAGTAAACCGAAACCAATACCTTATGCAAAACCAAATTCTCGATACACCTGCGGGTGTGCAAAAACAATTGAAGTATGCAGGATTCTGGATCCGATTTGCGGCAATGTTCATTGACGCAGTCATACTTTCCGTTTGCTATTCGATCGTTGTGTATCTTTTCATGGACGGCTTTTCCGATCCTGAACCTCCTCTCCTGCCAATGATATTAGTGATCGTCGCAGGTATAGGCTATTTTACTGTCATGGAAAGCTCATCGCGCCAGGGTACGGTCGGCAAAATGGCAGTTGGTATTAAGGTGGGTAATGCAAACGGCGAGCAGATCTCTTTCGCCAATTCTCTGGGACGCTACTTCTCAAAAATCATTTCCGGAGCAATATTATACATCGGGTATATGATGGCCGGCTGGGACCCCAAAAAGCAGGCCCTGCATGATAAGATTGCCAATACATATGTGTTCTACGCCTAAGTGCGGCGCTCACACTTACGATTAAAGATAGGGATCACCACGGTGGTTCCTATTCTCTTTGGGGTCAGATCATACCCCTTGACTTCAATTCCAGATACTTGTTGATCGTGTTTACCGTGAGGTTCTCAGGCCGGGTCAGCATGCTGAAAATACCGGCATGCCTCAACTGCTGGGCTAGTTGCACCTTCGTCAGGGTATAATGTTCAGCCGTAATTTGCGTATAAATGTCTTCGATGGTCTCTACCTTCGAAGAAGTCCTGGTGTTGATCTCGGTGTTCTCAAAGAAAACCACTACCAGTAAATGCTGGTTATTCAGTTTGCGCAGCTGTGGAAGCACGCGCTGCAGGGAGTAACTGCTCTCAAAATTCGTGTATAGGAATAAAAGGCTTCTGCTGCTGACCAGATTTCTTACGGCCATGTACATGCTCTCATAGTTTGCCTCCACCGGCGCCTCCTTGTCCTTATACAATGCCTCCAGAATATTTTTGAGTTGCATTTTACTGCGGTTCGCTTTTATAAGGGTACGGGGCGCGTCAGCGAATGTGATCAGCCCTGCTTTATCCTGTTTTCCCAACACAATATTGGATATAACCAGCGCAGCATTGACGGCATAATCAAATAAACTCAATCCATGGAAAGGCATATACATCACCCGGCTTTTATCAATGATACAATAGACGGGTTGTGATTTCTCATCCTCATACTGATTAACCATAAGTTGTGCGCGGCGGCCTGTAGCTTTCCAGTTAACGCTGCGGTAATCATCTCCCCGGTGATATTGTTTGATATGCTCGAACTCATAGCTATGTCCAATTCGCCTCACCTTTTTCACGCCGTATTCCGTCGCCGCTCGGGCAAACGATTTCAGCTCATACTTCTTCATCTGGATGATGGAGGGGTAGACAGGAACCATTACTTCCTTTGCGTTGCTGACCCTTCTTTCAATGATCCCGATTCGTGTGGTGAGGTACAGATGGATCTTTCCGAACTGATACCCACCTCTCGTCAGCGGTTTTAAATGATAGGTGTGCTCATGTCTGCCGAGAGCAGGCAGGGCAAAGCGAAAAGTAAAATTCCGGATCTGAAATTGCTCCGGAAGCTCATCGATGACCTCCAGCCACAACTTTTGTCCGGACTGGTTGTAAAATGCGAGAAGAATGGGATTGTCATCTCCCAAAGATAAGACGGGAGTGGTTTCTCTTTCCACCGATACCACTAAGCGGGGATTGAACAGCAACACAATGTCGATCAGACAAATGATTACAAACAGCAAAAAACCTGTTTTCACCAATGGCAGCAAAAAAGGAAAGGGATGAGATAGCATCATGGCGAGCGCGAGCCCTCCCATGATGTAAAAGAACCGACTTGATACGAAAAAATTCCTTATAAATGTCATCAGCGGGGAACTTCAATTCCTTCGGCTATTTCCCTGATAATGTCCTCCGTTTCCGCTCCCTCCATCTCCCGTTCCGCCGTGAGAATAAGGCGGTGATTCAAGACAGGGTAAGCGACAAACTTGACATCGTCAGGGGTAACAAAGTCGCGACCGTTTATTGCAGCCACCGCCTTTGACGCCCTCAGCAAGGAAAGGGATGCCCGCGGTGAGGCACCAAGCGAGAGGTCTCCGTTGTTTCTTGTGCTGTCAACCAGCTTTGCTATGTAAACAATGATCTCGTCCTTGATGTAGACTTTTTCTATTAGTTCCTGGCATTCCTTCAGGTCAGATTTTGAAATGACGGGACGGACATCGTCAAGGATCCTGAGGCTGAAATCATCCTTGTATTTCCGGAGAATATCCGCCTCCTGTTCAAGGGAAGGATATTTCAATTTTATGCGAAAGAGGAACCGGTCGAGCTGGGCTTCAGGAAGCCGATAGGTCCCCTCATGGTCGATGGGGTTTTGCGTGGCAATGACAAGGAACGGATAGTCCATGGGATAGGTAACCCCATCCATGGTGATCTGCTTTTCCTCCATTACTTCAAAAAGCGATGATTGTGTCTTGGCAGGAGCCCGATTGATCTCATCGATCAGCACCAGGTTCGCAAAAACCGGACCTTTCATAAAAGTAAATTCCGAACTTTTAAGATTGAACACGGACGTACCCGTGACATCCGTCGGCATCAGGTCAGGAGTGAACTGTATCCTCGAAAAACTTACTGACAGAGAGCGGGCAATAAGTTTTGCAGTAAGCGTTTTCGCAATGCCCGGAACGCCTTCCAGCAAAACGTGCCCCCCGCTGAAAAGAGCCGCAAGGATCAGATCAATTGTAGTCTCCTGCCCTACCACGGCTTTTGCAATTTCGCGCTTTACAAGCATCACCCGCCGATTTAGCAGATCGATGCCTTCCTTCAATGGACTTTCATTACCGATATTCTCTTCCATGCTTCGCGAGGTTCTTTATTTGCATTGTTTATAAAAATTCTCTATCGTGTCATACAGGTTTACCAGCCTGCTCACTTCTATGTCGTCCTTAAATCGCTCTTCGATTAGATAGTACTGCGAAAAGATGCCCTGAACATCGTTGACACTCACCCTGGACTTTTCAGCAAGCCTGCCAATGTGCTCATCTCTGAATCTTTCGGCATGAATCCCGTATTTGAACCTTACAAAATATAGAAAATATCTCATCTTTTTCCGGGCCATATCCAGATGGTTACCGTTCTTGTAATGAAGCCGTGAAATGAGGTTGACAAATTCAAGAGATGTATTCGTTTTTGGCTCGCGAACGGGAATGATCCGCTGTTTTCTCTTGGCGCCGAACAAAATATACAAAATAACGGTCAGCAGGAGAAGCCACCAGGCATACTTCAGACTCGGCTGCTGAAGGATGTAGTACAATGGACTGTTATAGGCATTCGTGTTTCCCTCATACGGTATTTTGCTGTATTCATCCCAAATAAGATGCTCGCCGTCAAGATGGGAAAAAACAGCCGAGACATAGTCGACCATTTCAGGTTTTGTCAGGAAGTAATTTGTAAACACCAGGGGGTTGCTGTGCAGGTAAATATTTCCCCTCCCGGCAGGGATCTTAATAAAATTCACCAGCTCGTCCTGCTGATGGCCAAGGGCAACAATGGACCTTGTCGAATCACAGAAAACGGAATCGTTGATATGGTTCCAGTCGTAAGGAAAGTCCTCGGTTTCATACCGGAACGCAAATTCATATCCGCGCGGCGATTTCAAAGAGTCGTGAAAGAAATTCAGGTTCACAGAGGCCACCCTGTTATATTGAAAGGTCAGGTCCACATTGCATTCCTTGTAATACACAGCATCGAGGATACTTTGCGGCGGTGTAAGTGAAGCGATAAAGGCATCTCCCCCTTCCTCGAGAAAGCCGGTCAGCGCCAGAAGACTTTCCTTATCAAGGAAAATATTTTCTCCGATGAATACATAGTCGGTCCTGGCAGGATCCTTTAACGCTTCAAGGATGCTTTTCAATGGTTTTTTCTCATTCAGAATAAATTCATCTCCAGGCCGGTAACTTTCCAGCATTTTTCGGATGTACAAAGTACCATAGGGTTGTTCGCTGCTGGCCCTGTAACTCTCCATCCACGAGTAGCGTTTACCTTCTCCATTGAAAATAAAATACAATAAGATCCCGCCGGCGAGAACACAAAATAGAACGACTATTTGCACAGACCGCTGTTTCATTCCGACCCGGCATTATTCATTTTCTGATAAATAGATTCAAACTGTGTTGAAAGCTTCCGGAACGTTTCCGGCGCAAGAGAATGCTGCCCGTACCAGACAGCCTCATATGAATGGGTCAAAACGCGAACATCCTCGAAATAAAAATCTCTCGCAAATAATTCGGAAAGGTAATCACGGTTCGTTTTGTCTTTTTTCCAGACGATGACATTTAACTCGTGCAATTTTTTTAACAGACCAAGGTAATACAGCCTTACCGCCACCCGGAAGTTTCTTTCCGCACGGGCCTGTTCAAGAAGCGCTTGAATATCCACATCTTCAATATTATCAACCCCATTCTCTATATTGTCAGTCCGCAATTCGCCTCGCTTGATCCTCAGATCAAACGCAACATTCTTGAGGACCATGTATAGGAGCAATAATACCACACCGATGATGATTGCATACGAAAATAACTTTAGTAGCGGACCCGCCCATGGCATGGAAGACTGCTCTGCTTCAGCTTTATTTTTGGGCTCCGGCTTTTTGGAAGGGTCTTCGTTAAAATCGGCATCGCCTACAATTTCTTTCCATTTTTGCGCATCAAATTTTCGCATTGAAAGGGGCTCTGACTGATAATCTCGTGTGGTTTCCAATTCATCAGCGGGCATCAATTTGTTGGAGTACTCGGTGGCACCGTCGTATTCAGGGGTAAAGGTGCTGAGGTCGGCGGTCTCAGTTGCATCCCCAAAGTAAATGGTATCTGCTTCCTGCCCACACAGGGGTGCAAGCGAAAGGCAATAAGATAAAACCAAAACCACCAATCTCATGCCCGGATGTTTTTAGAATGTTTAAGGCCGACAGCGGAAATGGATCTTTTCAGACTGTCGGCAGTGAAAACCTCCTTTAGCGAAAAATAGAGATATGCCGCGCTGCTCGCAAAAACCGGAATAACGAGGTTAAAGGCAAAAAGCTTAAGAAAGATTTCAATAAAATTCACGATGCCTCTTGACCAAACATCCGTTTCGGCAAAATTCCATTGCAGGATGGTGGTGTTCATATAGAGAAGGGGCGCGGACAGGATCAGCAGAAAAGAAAATGACATCATCAGTAGAATGAACTGCAAACCCATTACCTGCCCAAAGCTTTCAAAATTAACTTTCCATGTGCGCCAAAGCGCGTTGAAGAAGTTATCATCCTCCGTAAGTTGACAAAAACAAAGAAGAAGGAACAGCATATAGGCAACAATCGCGATCAGGACGCCCCATCCACCAAGCGTGTACAGCATGCCATAAAACATTGCAATGATTACGACAGTTTGAAGAAGTGATTGCCAGCGCATTCTTCCCTGAGGGCCCTTCACTTCCTTATCTATTAACGCAAAGACTATATAGATAATGAGGGACGATCCTACGACATTAATTGCGAGAAACAAAGAGGAACTGGTTTCCAGCGCATAGTAGAGATCCCCAAAAAAAGATTGCCACACACCTGCGGAATAGTTCCATTCGGCTCTCGGCTCCGGCGAAAGGACCTCGCCCGTGGTCATGGCAACCGTTATCAATGCGATCCACCGAAGCAACTTCCCGCCGGATTTCTTGTAGAAAACAAAAGTATCTTTCAGTATCTCCGCATTGTTTTTGATCCGTCCAAAATATACGGGCTCCTCGATGCCAGGCGGAAGTTTTACTTCCGGAAGCGGTTGATCAAACCCCTTTCGGGATTTCATCCATGGATAATAAACAAAATAGCCTAAAATGAAAAAAGCAGAAAGCAGGATGAGAATAAATCGCAGCACATCGGGTACTTCCGTATATCGCGTGAGGAAGCTTTCAATGATCGCTGCCAGCACAAAGATCGGGGAGATTCCCAGCATGAGTTTCAGTGAACGCATGGCCGTAATCTGAAAAGCCTGTAATCGCGAGTACGTTCCCGGAAACAGCAGACCACTCCCCAGGGTCAGTCCTGCACCGCCCGCGATGATAATGGAGGAGATCTCCAGCGTTCCGTGCAACCAGATGGCCAGGGCAGATTCTGCGAAGAGGCCGCGTTCCAGAAAGAAAAACTGGAAACACCCGACCATAATTCCGTTATACAAAAGGATCGCGACGGTGCCGATCGACAAAAAAATACCGAAAACATACGTACGAAAAGCCACCATCAGGTTATTTAGAGTTATACCCAGAAACATATCGACCTGATGCGCTTCTTTGTATACGGCCATGGGGTCACCTTTCTCAATATTGGCTTTCGTCATCGCCACATATTCTTCACTCAAAATAGTGCTGGCAAACTGGGAATCATTCATGGAAGAAAAGATGCCGATAGAGGCCGAAACGAAAAAGATCATCAGTGAAATAAGAAGAGCTTTCCGGCTGTGGTATACGATCTGAGGCAGCTCGTCCAACCAAAATTGTTTAAAAGTATTCTTCCTCGCTTTTTGATGGCTGTATATATGAAAAAAATATTCCCGTGCAATCTTATTGAGGTAAACGCGCACAGACCGGTTGGGGTAATAGGTTCGCGAATAAGAAAGGTCATCGATTACCTGGGTAAAGAGACTGCTCAGTTTTTCAGGGTCTTTCACGGAATTCACGAGAAGATATTCCGATTCCTGCCACTTTTCCTTATTTTGAGCAATGAAGCGCGTTTCTTTCATGAAAAAGGAAAATCCTGCTTTAATCTTTAATAATAATGAAAATTATAGAAATAAAAACCACACAAAATGTGGTTTTGCAATATGAGCTGGCAGACTTGCGCGAACGCATCCTTGCTTATTTAATTGATATGGCGGCCCTGCTAACCGGATTGGGTATCATAACGTCTCTTGTCGGCGAGATCTTTTCGGGCACGGCCCTGGAGGTCATGCTGGTTCTCATCTTTTGCATTTTCATTTTTTATTCCCTGGCCTGTGAAGTTTTAAATCACGGGCAGAGCCTGGGAAAAATGGCCATGCGCATTCAGGTGATCAAAGTGACCAGTGGCCATGCCACTTTTGCAGACTACGCGGCGCGCTGGGTATTCCGCCTTGTAGACATATATTTTTCTATGGGGGGAATCGCTTCCATCTTAATCGCCTCATCCTCCAAATCTCAACGCATCGGCGATATCGTGGCCAACACAACCGTCATTAAGCTCGCCCCAAAACTGAACCTGAACCTTGAAGACATTCTAAATATTCATTCACAGACTTCCTACACGCCGGAATTTGTACAGGCGAAACAATTGCCGGAGGAAGATGTGTTGTTGATCAAGAGCACGTTGGACCGCTATCGAAAATACAACAATAACGCGCACGTCGAGGCCTTAAACATGCTTGCGGAAAAAATTTCGAATTTATTGCAGACCGAAAGACGCGATATGGACAATAAACGGTTTCTGGAGACCGTCCTGAAAGATTACGTGATGCTCACGCGATAGAAGATTGAAAAACTCATCATTCGAAGGTAGAATAAACTACCGGAATATTTGAACATGAAACACCTTTGCCTTTCACTCTGCCTGCTTGCACTGCTCACATCCTGTAACAGGAAAGCTGATGAAGCGCCCATAACCCTGCATCCGGAAAACCCACACTATTTCCTTTTTAAAGGCAAACCCACCGTGCTCATAACATCAGGGGAACACTATGGCGCAGTCCTGAACCTCGACTTTGATTATGCGAAATATCTGGAAACCCTTGCCGCAGACGGCTTAAACCTGACGCGCGTTTTCACTGGTGCGTATGTGGAGCCCGTTGGCGCCTTCAAAATCGAACAGAACACCCTGGCTCCCCAACCGGGTCGGTTTATTTGCCCCTGGCCCAGAACGGATACCCCAGGCTACGCCAATGGAGGCAATAAATTTGACCTCACAAAATGGGACGATGAATACTTCAAGCGCCTGAAGGATTTTGTGTCGGAGGCAGATAAGAGAAATATTATTGTGGAACTGGCGTTATTTTGCCCTTTCTACGGCGACCACCAATGGCAGCTTAGCCCGATGAATAACATCAATAATATCAATGGCGCTGCACCGACAGACCGAACACATGTTTACACTTTGGATAAATCTGAAAGTTTGCTAGCAGTCCAGGAGAACCTCGTCAAAAAGATCATCCGTGAACTGAAAGAATACAACAATCTGATTTATGAGATCTGCAATGAACCGTATTTTGGCGGGGTAACCATGGAATGGCAGCATCACATGGCCACGCTTATCCGGGAAGAGGAAATGGAAGATTCCCATCCGCACCTGATCTCCCAAAACATCGCCAATGGGTCGCAGAAGATTGAAAATCCCCACCCCTCGGTTTCTGTTTTCAACTTTCACTACGCCACTCCTCCCATCGCTGTAGGTCAGAACTACCATTTAGATAAAGTGATTGGCGATAATGAAACCGGATTCAAGGGAAACGCTGACAGTACTTACCGCAAAGAAGGCTGGGCGTTTATCCTGGCGGGGGGCGCTCTGTACAACAACCTCGATTATTCCTTCACCCAGGAACGGGAAGACGGCACATTTCAATACCCTGCCACCCAGCCGGGTGGTGGAAGCCCTGCGTTGAGAAAACAACTCCAGACCCTCCATCAATACATCAGCGGTTTTGAATACCTGCGCATGAAACCTGACACCACGCTAATCCTAAACCAGGGTGAATTCAGGACCTCCCACGCCCTTTCTGAACAGGGAAGGCAGTATGGGATCTACATCTTTGGAAAAGGACCCATCAAACTTCAACTCTCCATACCTGAAGGGACATATGACGTGGAGTTCATGGATCCCCTTACCGGTAAATCCAAGAAAAGCAACGCCCTTAACGCCAATGGAACTGTTGAGATTAACACCCCTCCCTTTCAGGAGGATGTGGCGATAAAAATTCTGAGAAGTTCAGACAGATGATCTTGAAAATGTTTTGCAGTATCACTGCAATATAGGGCCATGGACCTATAAGACCTGCGACAAAATACTGCGGTGATAGAAATCGCCTGTGATGGTGACAATAATCATAAAAAAATCCGGATTGCTGCATCACCTTTGCATGACCTGATTCTTCCATGAAAAAAAATCATCCAATGGTTGACCGCATCCACAGCACCTCTGGCGGTCGTTGCCTCCGCAGGCGATTTGCTTATTACAAGTCAGGAGATGAACGGGCAAAGCGGGGTCTTCTTTATCCGGATGCTCCTAAGAGAAATAAAACCTGCGACATCAATTGAATCTAAGCACTATGATCAGGCTGATATTTTCTTCTATCCTGGTTTTACACGGCCTCCTTCACCTCATCGGGTTTGCCAAGGAATGGAACATCGGCTCGCATCGCCTGCCTGATGGAAAGAGATTACTTGAACTCACAGTCGCTACCTCCCGCACCGCGGGCGCGCTATGGCTGGTAACCGGTGTTCTTTTCATAACGGCCGCTATTTTGTTCATCCTAAAGAAGGACTGGTATTGGATCCCTGCCGTCGCAGGAATATTGATTTCTCAAACCCTCATTACTATTTACTGGGAGGATGCACGATATGGCACAACGGTGAACGTAGTGATATTGGTTGTCGTGATCTTTGCGGCGGCCGCCATGTACTTTCACCGTATGGCGGAACGCGAAGTAAAAGTTCTCCATGAACAGGCAAGAGGAAATGAAATCCTGATCACAGAAGAAAAGCTCTCCGGCCTTCCAGAGAATGTGCAGCGATGGCTGCGAAAATCAGATGTGACGGGCCATGCAAACCCCAATCTCATACGGGTGGCGCAGAAAGGTCGTATGCGATCAAAGCCCGATGGGAAGTGGATGCAGTTTCAGGCGATCCAGCATTTTTCAATCGTGCCTCCCTCCTTCGTGTGGGAAGCGCAAATAAAAGCAGGGCCGTTGATTAACATCTTCGGGCGTGACAAATTCGCCGACGGCAAGGGCAACATGCTTATCAAGCCGCTGGCTATGTTTACAGTTGCAAATGGCTCAGGAAAAGAGGTCGATCAGGGTACATTATTGCGCTACATGGCGGAAATTCCATGGTTTCCACAAGCGGCCGCGAGTGACTATTTACACTGGGAGCAGATCAGCGATCACCAGGCGCGCGCAACCATGGCCTACGGGGGCACCACAGCAACTGGAATTTATTCTTTCAATGAAAAGGGGGACGTATCGGGTTTCGAAGCGCAGCGATACGGTGATTTTGGAGGAGCTTATCGCATGGAAACCTGGGCGGTGTCTGTTACAGGATACAAGACTTTTCATTCCAGGCGGATAGGAAACAGCAGTGAAGTGACCTGGAAATTAAAGACAGGGGACTTCCATTGGCTAAAGCTCGAGATAACAAAAATTGATTGAGTCTCATTCGCGGATCACTTTTCGCGATCGTGCTTAAGCCAAACACCGCATTAACGGGCAGGCAATACGCCAGCTGATTAGACCTATTGCAATCGTTTGCATGGAAAGTATGACAAACGTCACAACCTTCGGCGTCTTTCCGATGACATAAATCACGCCAGGGAATGGCAATTATCATCCTCCGCATGTGCCCCAGCCTATACCTTCGCACATATAAAAACCAACAAGTATTATGAAAGCGACAAAAGTTCTACTGATCACTGCGTGGGTGCTAGCCCTTCAGTTCAGCAACCAGGTTCTGGCTCAGACATTCAGTGTTAAAACGTGTAAGGTCACCGTAAGGGGCACCTCAAGCATGCACGAATGGGAGTCCACGGTTGAAAAACTTGAAGCCAAAGGCTCCTTCGTGGTAACAAACAATTCCCTGACAGACATTCAGGATGTAGTGCTTAAAATCCCCGTTAAGGCCATAAAAAGTACCAAAGGCAGAATGATGGACAACAAAACCTATGACGCCTTTAATCACGAGAAAAATCCAAATATTCTTTTCACACTTACAGGAAAAACCATCACCCAGGCCAACACAATGAATGTATCTGGCAAACTGACGATGGCCGGAATAACAAAAGAGATAGACCTAATCCTCAGATATAAAGTTTTACCGGGAGGAGAACTGCAGGTATCCGGGTCCAAAAAGCTCAACATGACCGAATACAAAATGGAGCCCCCTACTGCAATGCTGGGCGCCATCGTGGTTGGTGAGGAAGTAACCGTTACTTTCGAAATTGTCCTGACCCAAAGCACCATTGTAAAGGCAGAAAATTAATTATCACGCTCAATTTTAATGAAGACAGAGTTTATTACCAGGATGGATGAGAATCTTAGCGCTACCATCACCTGTTCCAGCAGAAAATCCGAAGGTATAGCGGTTGAAGATGTAAATAGAATTCTGATAATCAGGAGCAGGATCCGGCAGGGTCCTGCTTAATCCCAAACAAAAAGTCCAAACAATGAAAGCTAAAAATGTATTGATCGTGATAACTTTGGCACTCTTAAGCGCGGGCTTTGCTGAAAAAGGAATATGGATCATTGATGCTGGGAGTCGATTAACCATACAGGGCTCAACAAACGTCAATGATTTTACTTGCAAGATTGACTACTGCACCGGCACTGACACACTTCAATTCGTTGAGAATAATTCATCAAAAGAACTGCGGTTTACCAGAAGCCGCATGACCGTTCCGATCCGCAGTTTCGACTGTGGATCAAGGCCCATTTCGAAAGATTTCTGGAAAACATTAAAGGCTGACCAGTATCCGGAAATGAATATAGATTTCATTTCGCTGAAGAGCCTCTATTTTAAGAATAACAGAAAAATCGATGGTGTAGTGGATATTACGCTTGCCGGAGTGACGACGAGATATACAATATCCTTTCATGTCACCGTGAGAGACAACGGCATAGTCTTATTAAAAGGACGACGTGCTGTCAACTTCGCTGATTTCCAACTGAGTGCCCCGGAGAAATTAAACGGACTTATCAAAGTGAAGGAATCGCTGAAAGTGGATTTTAACCTTCTGCTGAAAGAGGTTTGAATAGGCGGCAAAGCCGGCACGCTTGAAAAGCATTTGGCGGATCTTTACCACCAGGACAATGCCAGGAAAACAATCGGGTCAATTAACAAAAGGACAAATTCATCAGGTGTTGCGCCGCTCGACTCGCACGCTCAAATAGCTTGAAACAAACTTACGGATTCCAGATACTGGGGTTCGATCACGTTCCATTTCAATTTTTCGCGGATAGCCTGCGCATATCTTGCCATACCCGGGTTTTCACCGTGGACAACAAACGTGATTTTTGGTTTATCCACAAAGTTCCTCATCCATGCAAACAATTCTTCGCGGTCAGCGTGCCCCGAAAAGGATGTAATATTTTCAACCCGGCAAAGTATGGGAACCATTTCACCGAATATTTTTATCTCCGGCTCTTTATCCACGATTCTTCGTCCCCGCGTGCCTTCAGCCTGATAGCCAGTGATCAACAGGGTGTCCTGTTTGTTGCGCAGCCGGCGAGACATATGGTGCAGGATCCGGCCACCTGTCATCATTCCGCTTGATGAAATAATGATCGCACGGCTCTTGATCGCATTCAGCTCTTTCGAGTGCCGGGAGGATTTTACAAAAACCAGCATGTTGGTTTCCAGTTTGCGCGCGAATTCATTCTGATTGAACTTCACCTGGTGGTATCCGGGATAATTATAAAATAAATACGTAGCCGAAGTTGCCATGGGGCTATCAATGTAGACAGGCACATCCGGAATTCTGTCAGCATCCATCAACTGATGAAAATGATACAGCAATACTTGCGCGCGCCCCACGGCAAAAGAAGGGATAAGCAGAACGCCATTCCTCGCGAACGTTTCATTCACAATGCGCTCAAGATCCTTTGCCGGATCCAGGGAGGGGTTGTCCTTATCGCCATAAGTTGATTCAATAAAAAGTATATCAGCTTCCTTGATTGCAGAAGGTGGCCGAAGCATCAGATCATTCGACCTGCCGAGATCGCCGGAAAAGACGATCTTTTTTTGTCGATGATCACCTTGTATGAATAATTCCGTGACCGCCGCCCCCAACAGGTGCCCGGCCTCGTTGAAGACAAACTGAACGCGCTCGTGAATTCTGACCTTTTCGCCAAATGGGTATTTCACCAGCAATCCGAAAACAGCTTGCGCATCCTGCGTAGTGTACAGAGGTAGTGGTTTGGAATGTCTGGAATATCCTTTTGCGAAGGCAAAAGAGGCTTCTTCCTCCTGCAATTTCGCCGAGTCCATCAACATCAGTTCCATGAGGTCGGCGGTGGGGGGTGTGCAATAGATCGGGCCCTTAAAACCATCGCGCACAAGCTTTGGCAGGTAACCGGTGTGGTCAATGTGAGCATGACTGATAATGATCGCATCAATGATGGCCGGATCAACAGGAATTTCTTCCCAATTGCGCAACCGTAACTCCTTTAATCCCTGAAAGAGCCCGCAGTCAAACAAGACCCTGAAGTCGCCGACATTCAACAGGAACCGTGATCCGGTAACGGTTCCGGTAGCGCCTAAGAATTTCACTGTAACGTCCATATTGCCAAGATGGTAAATAAAAGGACCGTTACCTGACAAAAGTCATTTTTTTAAGTGACGAAGCTCAAATCCCTAAATTTAAAGTTGCTATACATTTGACCAATAAACCATGAAGCAATGAACAGGCTGTTAGTACCCGTTGACTTTTCGGAACAAAGCATCCACGCTTTAGGCTTTGCCCTTCGAATCGCGGAGCAATCAGGAGGAACTGTTGCATTACTTCATGTCATTACATTACCACACTTGCATCACTCGCCCCTCATCCCGCTAGCCGCTTTCAAAGAGCATCTGGTCAGCGAACTGAGCGTCGCGGTCGAAGAGAAATTTACCAGGTTGACCAAAGAATTCAATAAAGACGGTGTAAAGATCCAGACACACGTAGCTCACGGGGGGATCCACACCAACATACTTCATTTCATCGAATCGGAAAAAATCGACCTCGTGGTCATGGGCACAAAAGGAGCCTCGGGGATGAAAGAATGGATGATCGGGTCGAACACGGAAAAAGTTGTCAGGGCCTCCCCCGTCCCCGTCCTGGCCGTAAAAAATTCCCCCAATGGGCACCCTATCAAACACATTGTTTTTCCCAATGCACTGGATACTGAACGCCAGGAAGGCCTGATCATGAGAGTAAAGGCACTTCAGAATTTTTTCCACGCCACGCTCCATATCATCTGGGTCAATACCCCTGCCTTTCATAAACCTGATACGGAAGTAAGAAAACAATTGACCGCTTTTGCCGATAGATTCATGTTGAAGGATTATACAATCAATGTTTTTAACTATTCAAACGAAGAAGCAGGGATTCTTGAATTTACCAGGCAGCTTAACGGGGATCTCATCGCCATGGGCACCCATGGACTAAGGGGGATAGCGCACCTTTTTACCGGCAGCGTAGCAGAAGATGTTGTGAACCATGTGCGTTATCCGGTATGGACTTACTGCACGAAAACCGCTGAAAAACTTTCCGATCATAAGGAGGAACGAGGATGAACGTTACGGTAGAAAAAACAGTGCAATGCTACCATTGCGGGCAGGGCTGCGAAGAAAGGCTTTGGTCTGATGAAAAAGCTTTTTGCTGCTACGGATGCAGGACGGTATATGAGATCCTGAGCGCCAATCAGCTTTGCGACTATTATGATCTTGAAAAAAATCCAGGGTGGCAAATAAATGACCAGAGCGACGAAACATACCTGTACCTGGATGAAAAGGATATCCGCAAGAAAATACTGGATTTCGATTCAGAAACTTTCGCCAAAGTGAACTTTCAAGTTCCGGCCATTCATTGCGTCTCCTGCATCTGGTTACTGGAAAACCTCCACAAGATAGACCGGGGAATACTGCGCAGCGAAGTAAACTTTACCCAAAAAAAAGTGTCCATCGACTTCAACCCGGCAACGGTAAAATTGAGCACGATAGGGCGCTTGCTAAGTCAGATCGGATATGTTCCCAGGATCAATCTCGACATCCAGGAGGTTGGCAGGCCAAAAGTCGACCGCTCACTCCTGCTGAAAGTAGCCCTCGCCGGATTTTGTTTTGGCAATGTTATGCTGTTCAGTTTCCCGGAATACCTGGGGATTGATCAGTCTGAAAAACAGCTCATCAGAATTTTTTCATGGCTGAACCTCGTGCTCTCCGTGCCTGTGTTTTTCTACAGCGGTTGGGATTACCTGCGCTCCGCCGGAAAAAGCTTCCGACAAAAACAAATCAACATCGACGTTCCCATTGCCGCAGGCCTTATCGCCCTGTTCCTTCGCAGCAGCTACGATATTATCACAGCCACGGGCCCCGGCTATCTTGACTCCTTTACGGGATTGGTATTCTTCCTCCTTATCGGAAGATGGTTTCAAAGTAAGACATATGAAAGCCTGGCATTTAACCGCGATTTCAAAGCGTACTTTCCCCTGGCGGTAAACAGGCTAATCAGGGAAGAATGGAAGCCGGTGGTCATCTACAAACTCAATCGTAACGATATCATCAGGATCAGGAACATGGAAATCATTCCGGCAGACAGCACCCTGTTGGATCAAACCGCTTTCATCGATTACAGCTTTGTGACGGGAGAAGCAAAACCCGTTAAAGTGAAGGAAGGTGAACTTATTTATGCGGGCGGTCGGTTGATAGGAAAACCCGTCCGGCTGCTGGTCGCGAAAAAAACTTCACAGAGCCATTTGACAGGCCTATGGAACCATGAAGCGTTTAAGAAAGCAGAGGAAAATAAATTCCAGAAGGTCATTGACCGCGCGGCACAAAAGTTTACCTGGGCAGTGCTCGCCATTGCTTTTGTAACCGCGGTATACTGGCAGTACACAAATCCTTCAGAAATGTGGCTTGTGATCACTGCCGTTCTGATGGTGGCATGTCCTTGCGCTCTGGCCCTGGCGGCGCCTTTTACGTTTGGAAGCATGTTAAGAGTTTTCGGTAAACATCATTTGTACTTAAAGAACGCCGATGTAATCGAGCGCATGGCAGGCATTGATGCAGTGGTTTTTGATAAAACTGGAACAGTGACGCATGGTCAGGCACCGGAGATCAGTTTTACCGGCGACCTGTCTGATCCTGAATTCGCAACGATTAAAACACTCACCGGTTATTCCACCCATCCTTTCAGCAAACTTATTAACGCAGGTCTTACACAGCCCGCAACGGAGAGCATATCCGATTTTAGCGAAATTCCCGGTAAGGGAATAGAAGGAAAGACCGGCGGGCAGTCCTTCCGTATCGGCGCTGCCGAATTTACAGGATCACCGGCCCGGCAAGCCAAACAGGCATCAAACGTTTTTGTCTCTGTCAATGGCATCTCCAGGGGTTTCTTTACGATCAGGGCAACCGTCCGTAAAAAAATCTCCGAAATGTTAAGCCGCCTTGGAGAGAAGTGCGTAGCCCTCCTTTCCGGAGACCACGAGGGGGACAAACAGGAGATGCGGAACGTCTTTAGCCCATCCGTGGAACTGATGTTCAATCAAAGTCCGCAGGATAAACTTTCCTACATTAAGGACCTTCAGCAAAAAGGTCGTAAAGTATTGATGGTTGGCGATGGACTGAATGATGCTGGCGCTTTAAAACAAAGCGATGTTGGAATTGCCGTTACCGAAGACAGCGGGGTCTTTACCCCGGCCAGCGATGGCATTTTATATGGGGAAAATGTGCA
The DNA here is from genome assembly GCA_040882305.1 of Cyclobacteriaceae bacterium. Classification (GTDB taxonomy): domain Bacteria; phylum Bacteroidota; class Bacteroidia; order Cytophagales; family Cyclobacteriaceae; genus Chryseosolibacter. The sequence goes on along the minus strand of JBBEBN010000259.1, from coordinate 490 downwards.
AATGCTGGACAAATATCTTGACCTTGCGAAGTCGTCATTATATATTTTAAAAGCTGGCTTTGCCATCTCCTTTTTTTACAATGCCGTCGCACTGAGTTATGCCGTTTCCGGCCACCTTACCCCACTGGTGGCCGCGATCCTGATGCCCGTCAGCAGCATTAGTGTGGTAAGCTTTTCTACGCTGGCCGTAAATTTCATTTCAAAAAGAAAATTAGCAACATCTTAAATTCAAATAGCATGAACTACATGACAGGCGAAGAAGCCGTAAGCATCATCAAACCAGGACAAAGAGTTTTTGTCCACGGCGGTGCAGCCACCCCCCATTTCCTGTTAAGAAAATTGGCCGAACGCGCATCCAGCTTATGGAATGTCGAGATCGTCAGCATTAGTCTGCAAGGCGATGTCGTCATTGCAGATAAACAATACAAGGATAATTTCCGCATCAACTCTCTGTTCGTGTCTCAAAATGTGCGACAGGCGGTAAATGACG
>JBBEBN010000258.1:0-21392 GCA_040882305.1 Cyclobacteriaceae bacterium | reverse complement strand
ACGCCCCGTAATGGTTATCCACAACGCCGCCCACATAGTTGTCAACCGCCTCGCCCATGTACCATACATTGCCGTCTTTATCCTGCGCATACCAGTCGTAAGTCTCTTCAATCAGTTCATCATTGAGGTAAGCGCGGTCAAGCACAACCATACAGCTTATGCCCATCACCATTTTAGTTTCCGGCAATATTTCAATGTCAACGGTCTCTGTTCCCCCGGCTGTCTCACCGGTATAATGATAGGTGGATCCGACTGTCAACGGCATGAAAGGATTATCGATCACCGCTACAAAATTCTCGGGATAAACGTGCGCCATATAATCCAGGTCGAAGACTTTGGGCCGAGGTTCGTCCCCGTCACAGGAAACATTCAGCACAAACACAATTAAAGTACAGTGGAAAATTCTTAATTTGATCATAGGTTTCCGTTTCAGGTTTTAGCCATCACGCAGCCATGGCTAAAAAGGTGGGTTGGCAAAAAATATTCTTTCCCTGACCAACCCTTTTCGAACTTGTTGCGTGTTGCTTAAAAGTCCGCCCGATCGAAGACAAGGAACTATATCAACTTCTTGATGCATGCCGGAAAGGTTATCGCTCCGGACAGGATCGTCTTTATCGGAATTTCTATCCCTACTGTATGGGTGTTTGTCTTCGCTACTCCCGCACAAAAGAAGAAGCCACTGAGATCCTCAATGACGGCTTCCTAAAAATATTTTCAAAGCTGCACCTCTATTCCTCGGGATTATCTTTCAAGGGATGGATCAGGAAGGTGATGATCAACACAGCCATTGATTATTTCCGCAGGAACGAGAAGCACTATCACAGCCTGGATATTTCGCATGTGCAGTATGAGCCGTCCGCTGAATCAGTGATCGACCAGCTTTCCGAAAGGGAGATCATATCCGCCATTCAGCTGCTTCCACCCTCGTACCGGATGGTCTTCAACCTCTACGTCATTGAAGGGTATAAACACGAGGAGATCGCGAATCAGTTGAACATCAGCGTGGGAACGGCAAAATCAAATCTGGCAATTGCGAGAAATAAACTTCAAAAGATTCTGCTTCAGGGGCAGGAGGAACGAATAAAGAGGGAAAAAAATGGATGACAATAGATTTGATGATATTATAAAAGGAAAGGTGGGCGAATTTGAGGAGCCCGGCTTTGATGCCGCTGCCCTCGCCAATTTCCATCATCAGATGGATTCTGTCCATGTGTCGCCCTGGTATTCACGGTATCGCACAGAACTTCTCGGCGGAGGGGCTATTACCATGAGCACTTTACTGATACTTCTCAGCCTGTGGTATGTCAATCAGCAAAAATCGGATGTATGGGAGAAAAATGCCGCGTTGATCGCGTTGCAACAGGAGCAGATCGCAAAGCTTACACGAGAACTGGATGAGTTAAAAGAGCTCGCTCCGGACACTTTGTACATTCGGCCAGAACGTATAGAGGTGCAAACACTTCTCACGAAAATTGCAGCACTGGAATCAGTCATCAATGACCTGGCAGCCAGGTCAGCTAACAATTCCACTCCCGGACTATCCCCGCATCATCCGGTTGCAAGAACCGTCACTCCGGCGGCATTCTATCCATCCGACGAGACAACACCCCTGGTCGTACAGTTTTATTCCAATCCGGGCGACATTCGCGCGCAACAGCATGACCATGCCAGCAGCGGGATCGAATCAGGGAAATTCTCCGCCAAAACCCAGCGCGAGCTGGAAAAACATTATCACAACGGAGTGGGTATCAGGGTAGGGCCTGCGCTGGATTTGTCCAAAGGAATATATGAGGCCGGTCACGGCCGGATCGATTTTTCCGGCGGCGTGCTGGGGGACTTTATTTTGTCACCCGTTCTCAGTATTGAAACCGGCGGAAAATTCAGTCACCGCTTTTATGAGATTCCGGGCGACGAGGTTTCTTCTTCTGGCATTCTTCTCCCGGATATCGACCCGGATATGCAACCACTGGTAACCGCGGATATTGATTCCTGGACGGTTGAAGTTCCCATCAACCTGAAATATCGGTCACCACTTTCTATGAGATCTCACTGGCTGGCAGGTATTGGTTACTCATCTGTTTTCATGACGAAGCAGATTTTCGAATACGATTATCAATTGGACGGAAACCAGTCCGTTCAGCTGAACGAATCTCATCATTATTCACAGACAAAGATGAATCCGGGCACGCTCAACTTTTCGTTGGGTCTCAGCAATCAATTCCGCAGCAATAAGATCCTTGAAACTTCCCTTTATTACCAGAATCGTCTCGGTGTCACGGGTTTGGAAAAGATCCAGGCAAATTTCATTGGCATCCGTGCTGTGTACTGGTTTACGGTTCGTTAAGGATTACGACTCCAAACAGACTTGCCCTGCCTGAACGCTACCGCTCACGGCCACAAACTGCTACACTTCACGAGGCCGCAGAGAAGAAGCTGATGAAACCCGAGGACAGGAACGACTGATCCCTTCATGCCTTTGTACCCCGGAAAAAGTCGCATTCATCCCGCTAGAATGTCGTTTTCGGACCCGACAAAATCTTGCGTGGCCTGTAGCGTGGATAGCGCAGGCGGGTCAACTGATTAGGAGCCAAACCCAATAGTTCTTCCCTGCTTCGCCACCCATGGCGGGGCGGCTTCCACAGCATATATTTGGATCGCACCGTCGGCGCCGGAGACATGGTGCACCGTGATCACCTGGAAATATTTTTTGCCCTCCGATTCCAGGCTTATGAATTCATCCACCCGCGGCAATACAGAAAATTTCTTTTTGCCCAGATCGCTGTACTCAGTGGTATTGGGTTTCCTTACTAAAACTGAAGCATCCATAAAGGTTCTCTGTTATCTGCCGTAATTTAGACTAAATGCCGATAAATCACCTTAAGATTTAAGACGGTCAATTTGTTACTTTTGAATTCAATTCAACAATGAACCTATGACCGTTACCCTTGTGCACGTCCAGGTGAAACCGGAGTTCATCCGGCCCTTTATTGACGCTACCCGGGAGAATCATGAGAACTCAACCAAAGAACCCGGCAACGTTCGTTTTGACATACTACAGGATGCAGCCGATCCAGGTAAGTTTGTCTTATACGAAGCCTATGCCTCCGAAGCAGCCGCGGCCGCCCATAAGGAAACATCGCACTATCTGGCATGGCGCGATATAGTGGCAGCCTGGATGGCCAAACCACGCGAAGGGGTAAAACACACATTGTTGTTTCCCCCGGCAAAATGAGCACGGTCGGAGACTTTGGTTTTGCTGTCACGCCCCAGCTTCACTTCGGCGCAGGAAAAATTTCCACGTTGCCAGCGGCAATCAGACCTTTCGGAAAAAAGATCCTTTTGATCACGGGAGCCCGGTCCTTGCTTACATCCTCCTACGGTGACTCCATCATCCAACAGTTCAGGGAAATGGGTATAAACGCCAAGCAATATCAGGTTGACAAAGAGCCATCCCCGTCCATGATCGATGAGGCCGTTAAGAATTTTTCGGCTTTTTCTCCTGAATGCGTCACAGCCATCGGTGGGGGAAGTGTGTTGGATGCAGGAAAAGCCATCTCCGCCATGCTTCCTTTAAATTCCCCTGTAAAAGATTATCTGGAAGGCGTGGGAACAAAGGCGCATCCCGGAATAAAAATACCTTTCATCGCCATCCCTACAACGTCGGGTACAGGCAGTGAAGCAACGAAAAATGCTGTCATCTCCGAGACGGGGGAAAGCGGTTATAAACGATCGCTGCGGCACAACAACTTCGTCCCAAACCTGGCCATTGTTGATCCGTTGCTGACGGTGAGTTGTCCCCCTTCAACCACTGCGGCCAGCGGCATGGATGCCTTCACGCAACTGCTTGAGTCATACGTTTCCACCGCAGCAAACCCGATTACCGATGCCCTCGCCTATGAAGGGCTCGCCCGCATCGCGGGATGTTTAAAGCCAGCTTATGATGATGGCATGAATCTGGAAGCGCGTACAGGCATGGCGTTGGCCGCCTACCTCTCCGGCATCACGCTTGCCAATGCGGGCCTGGGACTCGTTCACGGCTTTGCTTCCCCGCTCGGCGGGTATTTTGAAATACCGCACGGCATCATCTGCAGTGCGCTAATGGCATCTGTCAATGAAGTGACTGTCCGAAAACTTCGCCTCACCAGGACAAATCCGGAGGCGCTGATAAAGTACGCCACCGTGGGTAAACTCTTCGCGGGTTCTGACTACAGGTCGCAAGATTACTACATCGACTTCCTCCTCCACGTCATCCAAAACCTTACAGAAGAATTACACATACCCATGCTTTCGAAATTCGGCGTTATGCCATCGCATTACGAAAAGATCATCCGGGCAACCGATAACAAGAATCATCCAATTCCGCTTGGGCATGACGAGATGGCGGAGGTGTTGGAGAGTGGTGTGGGTAGTGTGAAAGTTTGAAGTTTCCAATAATCCGTTAATCTGACGAGTCCAGATCCATCACCGGTTAACAAGTTTCATTGGCCCATCAGCATAGCGCTGGCCGACATCAGGATATTTGCGTATAAGCGCATCAATGTTGTCAAGATCCTTTTTCGAAAGCTTGATGTCAGCCGCGGCGGCATTTTCTTCCAGGTACTTTCTCTTCTTCGTGCCTGGAATGGGAATGATGTCGTCGCCCTGCGCCAGTACCCATGCAAGGGCAAGCTGTGCCGCCGTGGATTCATTCTCCTTCGCGAGCTGTGCGAATTCATCTGCCAGCTTCATATTGTTTTCCAGATGTTTGCCCTGCAGCCGCGGAAGTGTATGGCGAAAATCATTTTTCGCCAGCTGGTCCTTTCCATGAATCAGGTCCGTAACGAGTCCGCGCGCGAGTGGACTGTATGCTACAAAGGCGATGTTCAATTCCCGGCACGTAGAAAGGATCTCCTGCTCAACATCGCGGGTCATGATGGAGTATTCACTTTGCAACGCCGCGATGGGGTGAACAGCATTCGCCCGGCGGATGGATGAAACGGAAGCTTCCGACAATCCAAGGTAACGCACTTTGCCCTCCTTCACCAGGTCGGACATGGCGCCAACAATTTCCTCCACGCTAAAACGCGTGTCGATGCGGTGCGCATAGTAAAGATCAATGACGTCCACCTTCAGGCGTTTCAGACTTTTGTCGATGGCGATCCGCATCCACTCCGGCGAGCCGTCGAGGTAGTTGGTGTTGTCCTCCTTCCACCGGATGCCGAACTTGGTGGCAATAAAGATCTTCTTCCTGTTGGGGACGAGCACTTTTGATACCAGCTCTTCGTTCTTCCCGTCGCCGTACATGTCGGCGGTGTCCCAGAAATTTATTCCAAGGTCGAGCGCGCGGTGCAGCGTGGCGATAGACTCCGTTTCATCGGTAGGGCCATACGCATAGCTCATTCCCATGCAACCGAGGCCGATGGCCGATACTTTTTCGTTGGTGAATCCTAATTTTCTGAAGTTCATATTGTCAGTGGTGAGTTAGTTCGTCGCACAGTTGGATGCTGGTGAAAGAACCTGGTTCTGTTCATAAGCCTTGCGCCAATAGCCACAGCTAACGGCCAACAGCCGGAACGGAGTTCCTCTCCAGATTGCGGATGATATTTTCCGCAAACGCCGTGGTGCCTGCTTTTCCGCCGAGGTCGGCCGTGCATTGCTCTTTGTTGCTAAGGGTGAAGTCGATGGTCATTTCAAGTCTCTTCGCAAGGTTACTCTCGCCCATGTATTCCAGCATCATCACCGCTGACTTGAGAATAGCCGTAGGGTTGGCAATACCCTTGCCGGCAATGTCGGGAGCAGAGCCATGGACGGCTTCAAAGATGGCAGTATCCTCCCCGATGTTGGCGCCGGCTGCGACACCGAGTCCACCCACGAGGCCTGCAGCAAGGTCTGAAAGAATGTCCCCAAAAAGATTGGTGGTGACAATGACGTCATACTTCTCCGGTCTTGTTACCAGCTGCATGCACATGTTGTCGATGATCAGGTCTTCCATAACGATTCCAGGATATTCGGGAGCGATGGCCTTGCCTGCCTTCAGGAGCGTCGCGCCGGCCTGTTTCAGGATATTGGCCTTATGAACAAGGGTAACTTTTTTGCGGTTATTCATTTTGGCATAGTGGAAACCTGCACGCACGATGCGTTCACATCCTTTCACGGTGATCCGGCTGATGGTATCCACAATGCCCAATCGCTCATCATAGTTTTCCAATCCGGAATAAAGGCCTTCGGTATTCTCCCGGATGATGACGAGGTCTACGTTTTTAAATCGCGTTGGAATGGCATCGATGCTCTTGTTGGGGCGAATGTTGGCGTAAAGGTCAAAGTGCTGTCGCAGCTGTATATTTACACTCCGAAAGCCGTCACCGACGGGAGTGGTGATGGGTCCTTTTAAACCGATCCGATTTCTCTGTAAGGATTTCAGCAGAGATTCCGGCAAAAGTTCACCCTTTTCTTTCCAGGCAGTCAAACCTGCGTTTTCCTCCTCCCACTCGACGGGGGCCTGCAGGGCAGCGAACACATCCTTGACCGCTCCCATGATTTCAGGGCCAATGCCATCTCCGGGGACCAGCGTGACTTTCCTTCGCATCTTTTTTCTATTGAACGAAAAAAATGGAGCAAAAAATCCATACCCGAAAGATTACATCCGGATCCATTTTTTGACCGGTGGTCGTTCTTGCTGGAAACAGGCACGCCCTGCCGGTACGCGCCATTAACCTTCATTTTCCCCACTGCAACCCCCTCTTTCCAGGGCAACATTAACGGCTTGCCATCCCGGCAACTAAAATAAATACAATAATTCCTGCAATTTCAAATGACCTTTTCATGGGGTTTATATGTTATTGTCAAAAGGGTCGAAAGGTATTCTGGCTGAACGCCGGGACTAATTAATCTTCAGGTAAAATTGAAATAACCTGCCCTCATCTCAATCAGTACCTGGCAGGGCGATTTGAATTCAGTCCGCGCAGAGGGTTAATGACCAAAATACCGGATTTATCCTTATTTTAACAATTGGTATCCTAAAGGATACCTATAAAACCCACGTGTATGAAAGCCGTCCAAAAGTCATCTCCTCTGATTGATTACAAAGAATCTTTGACCTCCGTACGGGAAGCGCTGGATGTTCTCGGAGGTAAATGGAAAATCCCCATCATGATATCACTTGCCGGCGGAGACAAGAGGTTCCGTGAGATCCAGAATAATGTTACCGGAATTACCTCCAAGGTGCTCTCACGTGAACTGAAAAAGCTCGCAGAAAATAATCTTATCACGCGAAAGACGGATCCGAAAACGAGGGTCGCTTTTTATTCCCTCACCAGTAAGTGCAAGTCGCTGGAGAAAGTGATTGAAGGGCTGAAGGAATGGGGCGACTATCACCGGACGAATATTTTTAACAGGCTAATCAAGACCACCTCGATACCTATGTTCAGGGTTGTTGGTGAACAAGCCAAGAAGAACCACCTGGCTGAAACGAATTAATATTTAAGTAGATTCTTTAAAGATAAAAAAACCCATCAGCTGATGGGTTTTTTTATCCGGAAGGATGGTGGCAACAAACCTTAGCTTTCGTTGACAACGATGAGCATATTGTCGGAATCGACTGAACCGTCATCGTCCTTCACCGTCAGTTTCAAATAGTATTTTCCCTCATTCAAACCGTTGACGGTCACAGTAGGAGAACTCGAATTCATCAAAGAGACGTCCGGGCCGCCGTATTGCGTCCATTTGTAGTAAATGACCTTGCCATCTTTATCGAATCCTGATCCGTAGACCTTGAGGGAACTCAACTCGTCGGTGATGACCTTATCAGCCCCCGCGTATGACGTGGGTGCGATGTTGTAGGTGGAAGCTGTCGACGTGGTCTTGCCTACGGTTACGAGCATGTTATCATAATCCGAAGCACCTTTGTCGTCTTTAACTGTAAGACGGAAATAATATTTGCCTTCCCTCAAACCGCCGATAGTAACGTTCGGGGTACCTGCGTTAGACAGCGATGTCGCAGCGCCGCCGTATTGTGTCCATTGGTAGGAAACGATCTTTCCGTCCTGATCCGTTCCCGAACCATACAATGTAAAGGAAGTTGACGTAGTGTATTTGTCGGTTCCCGCATTGGCGATCGGGGCTATATTGGCTGTGGTGGTTTGCGTGGTGGTTTGCGTGGTGGTTTGCGTGGTGGTTTGCGTGGTGGTGGTACTTCCGCTAACGGTCACCATCATATTGTCATAATCCGTTGCGCCCTTGTCATCTATAACGGTAAGGCGGAAATAGTATGTGCCGTTCGTCATTCCGCTCGCATTCAGCGTAGGGGATGTGGCATTTGTCATCGTAACTGCTGCACCGGCATACTTAATCCAGCTATAGGAAACGATCGTGCCATCTTTGTCTGTACCGGAGCCGTATATGCTGATGGAGTTGCTACTGGTCGTTTTATCATAACCTGCATTCGCGATCGGTACGATGTTGGTAGTGGATGATTTGGAGACCGTCACCTTTACATCATCATACTTTGCCGCACCCTGATTATCTTTTACGGTCAGGCGAAATATATATGTTCCTTCCACGAGGCTGTATGCCCTGAGCTTTGAAGTGGTGTAGTATCCCAGGCTCGCTGAAGGACCGTAAGTTTTTGTCCATGTATAGGAAGCGATAGAGCCGTCTGGATCCGATGCGGAGCCCTGGATATATACTTCGTTCGTTGGCAGTGTAGTGGCTTTGTCCGCCCCTGCACTCACAACAGGAGGATTATTCGTAGTTGTTGTGGTTGTGGTTGTGGTTCCATTGGTGAAACCCAGCATCCAGTTTACTGCCGTGGTCTCGTTGTAAACCTTGTCCCAGATATAATGGTTGAGCCCGGAGAAAAGGGTGGTTTTAGCGAGCGGTGACGGTTTGGGAGTGCAGGCATTCACTGCATTGATCATGTTGGTGGTCACCGTATAATTGACAATATTATCCGCCGTTCCATGAAAAGCCCAAAGTGCGACATTTTCTGATGCGATGGCGCAGGCCTGACTTAAAGCACTGCCACCGGAACAGATCGGCACAGCTGCGGCAAAAACTGAAGGGTATGCCCCGATTGTTGTCCAGGTACCATATCCTCCGAGACTTAATCCGGTGATGTAAATTTTTTGGTTATTTATCCTTCGATATTTCTTTACATGATTCAACACGTCCATTACGTAATTGGCAGGCCAGGTTCCGTAGGAACTCTTGAGCTGAGGAGAAATCAGGATGAACGGATATTGTTTTCCGTATTTAACATATTTCGCCAACCCTACGTTGGCAACCTTCTGCACAGAACTTAATAAAGTAGCCGGATCGGTAGAAGTTGTACCCCTTTCTCCGATGCCGTGAAGAAAAATGACGACCGGGTAATTGTTGCTGTTGCTGTTGTAATCCTGGGGAAGATATTCCAGGTATCCGATGCCGGATGATGTGATCTTGGCAGTTTGCTGAGCATCTGAATTTTGAAACGCAAAGCCGATGATAACGGCGAACATACTGATGAATTTTAATTTCATTCTTCTCAATTTTTTTCCAGCGCAGATCTCCAGAATGAAATCAGCGATGCAGTGAGGATTATTTATTTTACTTGGGTAAACTATAGACAGGGTGGGAACAGTCCTGGTGGTTATGTCTTCATAATCAGGTTAGGTTAAAAAATGGAAAACTATTTTTGCGGACGAGGGAAGCTCAAATGATTTGCTCTTCCGTTTAATCCTCCACAAAGAAAACGGAAACAATCAAAACATTTTTTTCTAAAAAGACGAGTAACCGAGTAGGTCGGGGATCGACGAATATGGCCGATATGATTTTTTTAAGGGGCGAGATTAAAACACGTTTAATATTAAAAGGAAAAAATTTCTACACTTTGGAGACGCATACTGCCGGTTAAGGTGACTGGGCGGGGAAAAAAATAGCATGGCGACATTCAATCTTTCAGGCACGATATTTTGCTTACCGGCTGTTCCTCAACTGACGGTAAACAGACTTATCCATTAGAACCGACGGTAGTAATAACGGGCGGCAGTCTCAGTTAATGTAGGGCAGTTGACGGGACGCTTTCCGCATGATGGTATTGATCACCGTGTTCGTATCGCTGCCTAAACTTCTCGATAGTGTTTTTTCATATTTCCACAACAGGTCGCCTGTGGCAGCATCATTAATGTTGATAGTGCACTTACCTGAGTTGGTGGGACCGTAAATTCCGACAAGAATTCCAAGGGCTGCGGAAGCCCCTTCCGACATTGGTTTGTCGGTAGATAATATTCCCGTAATAATTCCATCCACTTCCAGAACATCAGCCAGTTCCTTTGGTGTTAATTTTTCAAGACCTTGCTCATCTATGTTATTCTTGGCCAGTTGGGCATTGGTAGTATTGATGTCCTGAAACGATATTTTCAAATTATGCTGGTCCTGTTTTTTGAGAAAATAAGTATGCAGTGCACTTTGCACAGCCAAACCTTCATCTTTTTGCAACTGTACCAACTGCTCCGGTGACATCTGTTCCATTTGCTTGGGGCGAAGTTTTATGACGGTCTTAAAGGGAAGAATGGCAATTTTCTCGTGGTCCTTCGCCAGTTCGTTAAACTGGGGGTTCACATAAATTTCCCTGGTTTGTGAATATGAATAAAAAGAAACAAGGATTAACAAAGGGAGTAGGCTCTTGCATTTCATAATTGAATAGGGTTTGTGATAGTTGTTAAAGTTATCAGTTTTCTCTTACCCCCACAAATCCGCTTTGGAAATGTTGGCTGCCGGATCCGTATTCTTCACAAAGCTGAAAAACAGCTGCGATATGGGGATCAGCATTAATCCTGCGAGGGCAAAGGTGATGAAGGATAGGCGCAGGTTAAACGCATGTGCGAGATAGCCGATGAGAGGAGGGCCGATCAGCATTCCCACAATGCTGTAGGTTGCAATGATGGAGATCGCAAGACCGGGAGAATATTTTTTGTTGCGGCCCGCCAGCGTGAAGGTCATCGGGATGATCGCAGCGGTGCCCAATCCCACGAGACAAAATCCGATGAGCGATGGCCAGAAATCCGGCAATAAGACAGGAAGCGCGATGCCGACAAAAATGAAGGATGCGCTGATAATAAACGTTTTTGGCATTCCAATCTTCTCAACAATCCTGTCCGAAGCAAACCGTGAAAGCGCCATGCAGATCATAAAGAACAAGTAACCCCAAGTGAAGATCTCTACTTTCACCACCTCCTTGAAGAACACGCCGCCCCAGTCGAACATTCCTCCTTCGCAGATGGCGGCAAAGAAAACGATCAACCCCAGGTATACGATGTAAGGATCCGGTTTTCCGAGGATCAACCGGTTTCCGGTAGCCGAACGGTCATTTCGCAACAGGAAGCGCTGGCCATAGAGTGTGAAGATAAATGTAATGACAGCTACGATGGATAAATGAAGGTCCATGGGAAGGTCCAGACCTACGAGCAAGGTACAAAATCCCACGCCTGCAATTCCTCCCGTGCTCCACAGTCCGTGGAAGGATCCATTGATCTTTTTATTGAATTGATTCTGAAGATGAATGGCCTGCGTATTCAGGGAGATGTTCAGTATCCTGAAGCTAAAGGACAAAAGCGAAATGGCCGCTATAAGCAGTGGCGTCGAGTAGGCGAAACCGATACCGAGCACGGCAAAAGCCAAAAGAAGAAAACCGGCTGCGAGGGGAATCCTGCTGTCGTACCTGGACACCAGCCATCCCGAAAAAGGTAATCCGATCAGGGAACTCAGCGGCATGAAAAGCAGAATGGTACCCAGTTCCGCCTCATTGTAACCGAATGTCGTTTTGATTGTAGGAATGCGGGAGGCCCAGGAAGAAAAACAAAACCCTGATAGAAAGAAGAATAGGCTGAGAAAAATCCTCTGTTTGTTTTTGAGATCCATGTACACAGATTCCGGCTGCGAATATCAGATGAATCCCGGAATATTTCAGGGATACCCCTTAAAATATTATGCGTTGGCACTCCGGAATGTCATGATTTTGTATTTCGCTTTAAAGTGAAATCACGGCTAATATTGAATCCGAAATGAATGCCTCCGTCTGACCAGCTTTTCCCTGTCTCTGTGATAAAGGCACGGTCAAACATGTGTGATGAATTGCTGAGGTGTAACTGAAATACATGACCACCCGTTTCGATATCGACACCAAATGATAATGAATTATAAAATGGCGACCAGGTGCGGGCATCCTTATCTTCCGGCGGAAAACGGTAAATGTATTCAGAAGTAATCGCTGTGCTTTTTGTTATTTTCACCCTTCCTGCGAATCCGAGGGCGTAGCTGTTATTCCGGCCGAAGAGCGCTCTGCCATTCTGATCCTGATTTGTCGGGAGAAGATTCTTGTGCACGAGTGTGGGTGAAAGCTGAAAAGAGAAAGCCTTGGAAACCTTGCTGCCGATGATGATCTGGTGGACATATGATAGTCGTGAAGAAAAGTAATTCTCCCGCGCCGGGTCCTGCCATTTTAGACCATTGACGGCCATGTTAACATAGTAAAGAAGGGAGAAGGGAATACTCCGTGAGCCGCGCTGCTGTTGAACGATGATTGATTTCGCATAAAAATCAAACGTTTTTTCATAGGTACTTCGTCCGATCCCTGCACAGATAAATCGATTAATCCCATATTCAAGACTCATTCTCATCGTTGCCTGATCGAGGCCGAAGATCTGGTAAGATCCTCCATCGAGCGATCCGAATCTGTGGGCGATCCTGAATTCCAGTGCACCGGTTGCCTTTTTCTCCAGCGATTGAAGATTGATGACCGTGGTTGCCTTGAATGCTCCAGTCACATATACTTTCTTATTTTCACCATCTTCCATGGTGTCCAGGAGTTTATTAAGGTCTTCCTGGGCATAAGCCTGAGAGCTCAGTGCAATAAAAAGAAGCGCATAAAAGTATTTGACTTTCTTCATCCGCATTAATTATTCATGGCACCATCTTCCAACCACTTCTTGATGGTATTGATCGTACAATCGGAAAGCTTGGGAGCACCTTTAGGCATTGCCGTAGCATCGGGGCCATGTATGATGCTCTCGATCAACAATCCATTGTTTACGGCCACGATGATCTTATCATACCCTTCCAGCACAATTCCTGATCCATTCACAGGCGCGTTCGTGGCACTGTGGCAGGCATAGCAGCTTTTGGAAATTATCGGCAGGATGCTTTTGGAAAACGTTACCTGGGAAAGATCGCAGATTGTAGCTCCGTACAGGGCTTCCTCCGTATCATCATAGCATCCTGCAATCGCACACAAAACAAAAGCAGTGGTCATATAAATGATATTTTTTTTCACCGTTTCCAAATCTATGGGAGCAGGCCCTGGGCTAACCAGTCTTTCAGCAATTGGATCTGCGCAGATTTTAGAGGAGGGTTGTTTTTTGGCATGAACCCTGCAGATCCCGGTTTTCTCTGAACTCGGTCCAGAATAAGGTTAATATCCCTGCTTGCATTGTCATAATTACTATATAAAGTGTTTGGCCCCGTAGTATGACACGTTGAACAATACTGATTTACAAAAGGTAATATATCATCGGTGAATGTAACTTTGTTCACTGCGTTTACGGTAATGGTAAAAACATCCGGAAATACAGTCGTTCCACCATTGTTTGTTACCTGAACCGTTATTGTGTAAACGCCAGGCGACAGCGAGGAAGTAGCTGTCATAATTCCATCGTTGTCAATTGTTATGGCTGACGAAGCGTCTGGCAAGGAAGTCAGAGAAAAGATAAACGGTTCAGTACCCGATATACTTGGTATTACCGACATTGCCGTTGCGCCGGAATCAAGTGTAATCGAATCCGGTGAATACGAAAGTGCGGATGGAGGCAGGTCAGTCGTCGTTACAACCAGTACCAACGCGTTGTTAAGAGTAGCCGAGCCTTGAGAATTTACCACCTGGATATTAAGGGCATAAGAACCAACGGCCAGGACATCAGTAGTTGACACAATCCCCTGGTTGTTAATGAATATTTTATCCGGTTCCGGATTGCCTAAAATTGTAAAAGTGAACGGCGCCGTTCCACTTATCCCTGGCGTCGTTGAGGTAAAACTGTTGCCGGTAAGTATACTCACTGTATCAGGTATATACACTAGATCCGAAGGAGGTGTCGGAGCATCGTAGACCCTGATCTTATAAATATTGGAAAAGCTCACCGAACCAGCGCTATTGGCAACCACAACGGTTGCAAAATATTTGCCGGCCATCGCCTGGCTGTTGACGCGGATCACGCCGTTTTCGTCAATGTCAATGCTACCGCCATTTGCTGGTGTCGTTCTTATGCTAAATGAAAAGGGGCGGGTGCCCGACAGCACAGGCGCAGAAGAAGAAGCGACCTGACCTGCTTCCACCGCAGCGCTGTCAGGTGAATAAGAAAGATTCGACGGAGCCTCTACCGGGTCAAATTGAGAGTCGTGGGTACAGGAGCAGATCACGACTAAGACAACCCACAACAGCACTTGAAAAATCTTGATCATGGATATGCATTAAAATGGGGTACATGATGGATTTGGGCATAAGAACAAATGTAACCAATGGCCGCTCGATTAGTTTATAAAGAAACGGATAACATTACACCGTTCTTACATGGACCATATCGCCCTGATTTTGGTTTGCGCTAAAAGATGTTTCTTTTTTGAAATTTTATTCCCCGAAATTCAGGCGTGGGCGCAGCAGGTCTGGCAAAGCTGCCTCACCTTTCAACCATTCAGAGCATTCAAACTATTCCGCCCCGGGAACAACAGGAAACGCGACAATCCTCACCTTCGTAAAACCATACGGCACGAGCGTGATCTTTTTCACTTCCTTATCGACCTCACCTTTATAGATGCCTGTCCGGTCGGTGATGGGCTGGTGTGCGACCCCGTTCACTTCTTTCCACCCGGGAATTTTTTTCGCGGAGGCGATGATCTCTATTGGCGCATGCTGGAGGTTCCATTTAAAAGTAGCCTGCAAAGGTTTGATTGTCACCTGCAGCGTTCCCTTCGGATCTTTTACAATATTCTCAAGGAGACCGTAGTTCCACTCTTCCGTGGGATAGACGCTGAAATAATCGCCCTCTTTCTCCTGCGTTCCCTTCTCCCAGCGTTCGCCGAGTCTCAACGCATAGACTAGTGGTCCGCGTTCGATGGTCCTGGAATTCTTTCCCCAGTTTGAGGTCGTCACTTCCATCGGCAACCGAAGGGTAACCTTATCATGATTTTCCCATGTCCTCCGGATGGCGATCACCTGGCCGCCGGGAGCTGTTCGCAGGATCTTGCCGTTGAGCAATACAACGGCCTCCCGGCACCAGGACGGTATGCGAAGCTTGAAGGGAAAATTCACAGCCCTTGCGATTGTGAACTCGAAATCTATCTTGTCATCAAAAGGATAGTTGGTCACCTCGTTTATCGTGATATCCGTTTTTGCCGGACCTACTTCTGTCGTCACTGTGCATGGACTGTAAGCCAGCGCTGCGATGCCGTCGTCGGATGTTTGATACCACAGGTGGCTTGTAAACTTCGTCCATCCCTGATGCATATTGGAGGTGCAGCACGTGTATCCGCTGCGCAACCCCAGCACATTGTTCATCTGCCGGTCGAACGGAAGGGAGAAATCAAAAACACCTTTCGATATCTGAACCTGGTTGGCTATTTGAAAATACTGTTTCTCATTATACGTGTCAGTCGTTTGCGCTGGCAACGCATTGAAGGTCATGCGCTCGAGCGCATCCATATATTGTATGTCTCCTGTAAGGGAAATGATCTTCTCGAGCGAAAACATCGTCTCGACAATGGCACACAATTCCACGCCCTGGGTAGGCGCATTTCCGTGCAGGTCCTCATCACCCGAAAAAATTCCCATGGGCAGGCCGTGCACGTTCATGAGATCGTTCCATCCTGTCTTCATTGCCGTGATGTACTTTGCGTCACCCGTGCGCTGATAATTGATGACGGGCGCCTTCAGGCCCATCCCTACATTCACCGCATGACGGCGCATCCATAATTCGCCCGTCTGGTTTGCCGCTGCCCCCATGACCCAATCGCGGTTACCCAGCCATGTGCTCCATTCAAAAGTTTGCGACTGAATTAGTGAGGCCAGGGCAAGAAGGGATTTGTCCCTGGTCTTCGTGAAAAGCCACTGCACCACCATGGCATTATCTGTTCCCCGCGCCGTTGCCCACTCCGTCCATTTTCCCAGCGGACAGTTTTTCAATGCAGCAGCCTGATAGGCAAAGAAGCGCCTCATAAAAGGTATGACGCGCGGATCATTCGTCGCTTCATAATGTTGCTTCAGCACTTTCAGCATGATCATCTTCGGCCACCAGTCTTCACCGGCCGCACAATTATCGGGAGTGATCTCGATGCCTTTCTCCCGTTCCTGCTTTGTTATCGGGCCAAAGTAACCCGATGGCCGCTGGTTGTTCAGCGTCCAGTTGATGTATCGGATGATCTTCGCTTTCAATTTGGGATCGTCCAGAAGGTAGGCCAGCGGAACGGCGCCGTCAAGCCAGTAGGGTGTCTCTTCCCATCCATCACCCTGGAAGCCAAGCCATCCATTGTCTACTTTTATCTTTGTGTGAACTTCATCGAGGTGACCCGTGGCGCCATCGCGCATGGTCTCCAACTGTTTCAACAACCATCCTTTTGGTTTGATGGAGCCCAATGGTATCTCAGCATAAGCGGTGAGGGTATCCTGAAAAACCCCTGCCCGGGATGAGGGGAGGAGCATGAGCATGCCCAGTAAAAACCATACACCTGTCAGACCGCTTTGAGCGGTCTGACAGGTATTATTCATTTCACGGGTGTTATTCATTTCATAAGTGCTTTATCGTAAAGCTTTTCATGCAGTTCTCCCAGCCGTTCCTCCGGCATTTTCACAACTTTCCGGTCATACGTCATCAATCCGTTCGTCTCGATCTCCACATCAGTTGTCTGCGTATAAATAGCTGCGGACAAACCATTTTTTATCAGCGCGGGAAAGCGGTTGATAAAGTCCTCATATTTTTTCAGCAGTTCATCCTTCGAGGTGAAACTCTGATAGCCCCAGTTATTTTTATCCTGCCACGTGTGACCTTCCAGCGGTAATCCGAGCCCGCCATATTCACCCAATACGATGATCTGGTCTTTGCCGAACACATCAGGGGAGGGCATGGCCGGATCCGGGTAATTATGAAGATCAAAGATGTGACCCACATCGTAAAAGTTTCCTCCGCTTGCCGCGTTCACCAGTCTTGAAGGATCGTAAGAGGTGGTCCATTGAACGATCTCTTTCGTTTTGAACTGGCCCCAGGCTTCATTAAAGGGAACCCAGACGACAATGGAAGGAAAATTCATATTTGCATCCATGATCGCCTTCCATTCATCGCGAAAGATCTTTTCCGATTCTGCAGTGCGTTCTTTTTCTGTGCCCACTCCGATAATTCCCGGGCGCGAATCCCAGCGGTTACCCATGTCGCCACTGGGCATATCCTGCCACACGAGCATTCCGATCCTGTCACAGTGATAGTACCAACGGGCAGGCTCTACCTTGACATGTTTACGAATCATGTTAAAGCCCATGTCTTTGGTTTTTTGGATGTCGAATTTCAACGCTTCGTCCGTTGGCGCGGTGTACAGCCCGTCGGGCCACCATCCCTGATCAAGCGGACCATACTGAAACAACATTTCATTGTTCAGCAGCATACGCTGAAACCCGTTGGCATCGCGTTCCATTGAAATTTTGCGCATCCCAACATAACTTCTCACTTCGTCGACTGTTTTTCCCTTTCGCACAAGGCTTATTCGCACCCCATATAAGAAAGGATTTTCGGGAGACCAGTGCTTTGCATCAGGAACCGGTGTGGAGATCTCAGGGTCTTCTGAATCCTTTTCCGCAACTTTCCTGGTGCCATCCCAAATGGATATGCTGAGAAGATCTCCGCTTCTGATACTGTTGACCTCTGCCTTCAGGGTAACCGTTCCCTTGTCGAGATCAGGCGTCAGGCGTATGGATTCAATAAAAGTCTCAGGCACCGCTTCCAGCCACGCTGTTTGCCAGATGCCGGTTACGGGTGTATACCAAATACTACGCGGAGCCTTTACCTGTTTGCCTCTCGGTTGTGGCCCCTCATCCGTGGGATCCCAGACAATCACTTTTATTTCCTGCGCCCCGGTCCTTTTCAACGCCGTGGTGATGTCGAAATAAAACGGATCGTAGCCACCGGTATGAGAACCAACGGAAACTCCATTCACAGACACGTCACATTTCCAGTCCACCGCACCGAAGTGAAGAAGAACTTTTTTGTTCCGGAATTCCTTCGGCAGTGTAACGGCATGCCTGTAAACAAGAACGTTCTCTTTGCCGACTGTTTTTCCGACCCCCGACAGGGCGGACTCCACGGCATAAGGAACGAGTATCTTCCCGTCGTACGCGGAAGCTTCTGGGGTTCCCTTCGGCCTGATGGCGTAATCCCAAAGTCCGTTGAGGTTTAGCCATGTGTCGCGCTGCATCTGCGGCCTGGGAAATTCCTTTAAGGGATGAGCTGGGTCTACTTGTTCTGCCCAGTCTGTTGCAATCTTCCCTCCCACAATTTTCCATGCAGGCGTCTGCGCGCGTGTCAGGGTAACAAAGGAGAATGAAATGAAAAGGAGTAGAATCTTCCTCATTGTTGGTGTTGAGATTTAGTCTATCAATTAAGCGAAAAAAAATAACGGATTAAAGTCTCAGGGTGCTGAAATTTGCAAAATGGCCTAATCTCCGGAGGGAGCTTCCATTTTTGTTCCCAGTGCCACGGGGTTTCCGAAGTCAGGCAAACCATCAGCGCTCCATGTAAATTCCTGCATTCGCATCGAGCGTTTTCCGCGGCAGCCCAGGCCTGCCTCAGGATTCGCATGGTATGTGATCCAGTCTTCTGTTCCATCAGGGGATTTGAAAAAGCTATTGTGCCCGGGTCCGAAAGCCAGTGCGAAAGGATTTTTTTCAAAGACCGGTTCCGGATGTTTTGTCCAGGAGCCTGGGGTAAGCAGGTCGGAAGTAGTGTGCGCTGTTAACATACCAAGGGAATAATCATCTGTCCAGCATCCGCTTGCGGAATAAATAACGATGATCTTACCACCGCGCGTAAGCACCTGGGGCGCTTCATTGATAGCGGGCGTTCCGCCATTTAGCTCCCAGTCATATTCAGGTCTGGACAGGAGAACGCGATCTCCTGTTGCTGTCCATGGATTTTCCATTTTGGTGATATAGATATCCTGGCGCACATTCACATCGCCTTCCCAGCCCGACCATAGAAAATATAGTTGGCCGTTGTGTTCAAGCGCTGTTCCATCGATAGCCCATTTGCCGCGGGGCAATTCAAGTTCACCTTTGTCGACCCACGTTCCCGCGAAGGGATCTTCCGCTTCGTTTTCCAGCACCCACATGCGGTGGTTTGAATTTTTACCATCGTCCGCGGCATAATAGAAATACCATTTGCTCTGGAGGAAATGGATCTCGGGGGCCCATATCTCCTTCGAGTTCATTCCGGTAGCGGGCGGGGTCCAGATCGTCTTGACCTCAGCCTCACGAAGCGCACTCATCTTCTTTGTGCGGTACAGTCTCAGGTCCTTACCGGTGGTGTGGGTAACATAGTACCAGTCGTCTTTTTGTTCTACCCAGGGGTCGGGCGCGGAGGCGAGCAGGGGGTTTGTAAAAGTTTTCTCCTTTGAATTGGAGATTGATTTCGAATGATCTCCTTTCCCGGCCAGAAGGAGTATTATCAAGGGAATAAAAATATTCAGTTTCAACAAAGGAATCATAGCACAGGATCGGAACAAATCTTCGGCAATTCAACCTGAATGATCACAAAAAAAACACCTGTTACCAGGTGTTCTTTTGTTATTCGTCAATGACTATTCGCTTTTCTTCTCCTTGGGCTCCCTGGGAGTTTTCGTCTTCTTAACCTTGATGGTGAGCAGGTCACCTTTGCCTTCATAATCAGCCATGATCGTTCCACCTTCTTCAATCTCACCCTTCAAAATTTCTTCGGCGACCGGATCCTCCAGGAATTTCTGAATGGCGCGGTTCAGAGGTCTTGCACCGAACTGGTGGTCGTATCCTTTCTCCGCGAGGAAATCTCTTGCCTTATCTGTGAGCTCAACATTATAACCGATCTGGATGATTCTCGCGAACAATTTATTTAAATTGAGGTCGATGATCTTATGAATATCCTGACGCAGCAGTGAATTGAAGACGATCACATCATCAAGGCGGTTCAGGAACTCGGGGCTGAACGCACGCTTCAACGCGCTCTGGATGGTGGACTTCATTTGCTCTTCTTCATTCTCACGTTTGGTGGAGCTCGCAAAACCAATACCCGAACCGAAGTCTTTCAGATCGCGAACGCCGATGTTGGAGGTCATGATGATGATGGTGTTTCTGAAATCCACCCTTCTCCCCAATCCATCCGTCAGAATTCCATCATCGAGTACCTGGAGCAAGATGTTGAATACGTCCGGGTGCGCTTTTTCGATTTCATCCAGTAGTACAACCGAGTATGGTTTCCGTCTTACTTTCTCCGTGAGCTGACCACCTTCTTCATATCCCACATATCCCGGAGGGGCACCCACGAGACGTGAAACGGAGAATTTCTCCATGTATTCGCTCATGTCAATGCGGATCAGGGAATCATCCTTATCAAACAGATAGGTGGCGAGCACCTTTGCCAATTCGGTTTTACCGACACCGGTAGGGCCGAGGAATATAAATGAACCGATCGGTTTTTTCGGATCCTTCAAGCCCACGCGCGTGCGCTGGATGGCTTTCGTCAATTTCTTGATCGCTTCTTCCTGGCCGATAACCTTTCCGCTTAATTCTTCCGACATTCCCAGCAGCTTGTTGCTTTCTTTTTGCGCGATCCGCTTGGTAGGGATGCCCGTCATCATGGCAATGACATCGGCGACATTATCCTCGTCAACGGTGTACTTTTCAGTACGGGTTTTTTCTTCCCATTTTGTCTTGGCGAGTTCAAGTTGCTCGATGAGTTTCTTTTCACGGTCGCGGAGCTGTGCAGCCTCTTCATATTTCTGGCTCTTCACCACGCGGTTCTTTTCTTTCTTCACCTCTTCGATGGCTTCTTCAAATTTCACAATGTCATCAGGCACATGGATATTGTTGATGTGCACACGGGCGCCGGCTTCATCGAGTACATCAATGGCTTTGTCTGGTAAATACCTGTCGCTGATATAGCGGTCGGAAAGTTTCACGCAGGCATCGATGGCTTCTTTGGTGTAGATCACATGGTGGTGATCCTCATATTTCTCCTTGATATTATCGAGTATCTGAATCGTCTCTTCGACGGAAGTGGAATCCACCATTACCATCTGGAACCGACGGGCAAGTGCGCCGTCCTTCTCAATATACTGTCTGTATTCATCCAGCGTAGTGGCGCCAATACATTGAATCT
>JBBEBN010000257.1:0-21800 GCA_040882305.1 Cyclobacteriaceae bacterium | reverse complement strand
TATTGCGCTGAAACCGGCTGCTCTGTTGCATGATGGTGGTCGACGTTTCAAACCATTCTGAGTTTTCATTTACTTTCTCCGCCTGCTTATAATTAATATAGGTCGTGATCGTGAACATGACCAAAATGAAAAGAAACCCTAAAAAAATCAGGTGAGAAATCTTCATACACAATAAATATAAGAGACTTCACCGGAGATTATACCCGGTTGAGCTTTTCGTGGGGGTTCAAATATACGAACTATTTACCCCTAAATCCCCTGAAGGAGATTTTTATTGCCTCCTCTCGAGGGAGGATGGGGGGTCGGTACCGGTTTTTTATACGTGCCTGTTTTATTATTATTATTTAATGTAGTTTATACCGTGCTTCTGAATTCCATTCCACCCCTGGCAGAGCGAATGCGCCCGTCCCGACTCGATGAGCTGATAGGACAGGAACACCTTACCGGAAAGGGCGGTGTGATCCGCAAAGCGATCCAGTCGGGAAATATTCCTTCCATGATATTATGGGGCCCTCCGGGAGTGGGAAAAACCACCATCGCCAATATCATTGCGAATGAAGTCAAAAAGCCTTTCCATACTTTGAGTGCCGTCAGCTCGGGAGTCAAAGAGGTGAGGGAAGTAATTGAAAAGGCAAAAGTTTCCCAGCGATCGATATTGTTCATCGATGAAATTCATCGGTTTAATAAATCGCAACAGGATGCTTTGTTGGGAGCGGTTGAAAAAGGGGTAATCACTCTCATTGGCGCCACCACCGAAAATCCTTCCTTCGAAGTCAACTCGGCCCTCCTTTCCCGCTGTCAGGTTTACACGCTTAAACCACTGGGTGAAGAGCAATTGCTGGCGCTGGTTGATCAGGCGCTTCAAAAAGATGAAGCGCTGAAAAACCGGAAGTTCACCATCCGCGAACATCAGGCTTTGCTAAATATTTCCGGCGGCGACGGCCGGAAGTTACTGAACCTCCTCGAACTTATTTCCGATTCTGTAGAGGGCGACATCGAAATGACCGACGATCTGGTGATGGACGTCGCACAAAAACACATTGCCCTTTACGATAAGAGCGGCGAGCAGCATTATGACATTATATCGGCTTTTATCAAGTCCATTCGGGGAAGCGACCCCAATGCTGCCGTATACTATCTGGCCCGCATGGTAGAGGGGGGGGAGGACGTAAAATTCATCGCCCGCAGAATGCTCATCCTCGCTTCAGAAGACATCGGCAATGCCAATCCGACGGCGCTGATCATGGCAAACAATGCCTTTCAGGCTGTTAACGTGATCGGTTATCCAGAAGCCCGGATCATTTTATCGCAATGCGCCGTTTATCTTGCCGCGTCTCCAAAAAGCAATGCAAGTTACATGGCTATCGAAAGAGCACTGGGCAAAGTACACGAAACAGGCGACCTCTCCGTTCCACTTTCTATCCGCAACGCACCCACCCGGCTCATGAAAAACCTGGGGTACGGTAAAGACTACAAATATGCCCATTCCTATGAAGGGAACTTTATTGCCACGGAATTTCTGCCGGATGAATTAAAAGGAATAAAATTTTACGATCCCGGTAATAATCCGCGGGAAGAAGAGTTAAGAAAATACCTGCGAAGCCTGTGGAAGGATAAATATGGGTACTAACTGCATTACATTAGTGGAGACAAGGCATGCCTTGTCTCTATATATAACAGCCAAAAGCCAGTAGCCGGCAGGCAAAAAGGAAAAAATTGCAGAAATTGCAGGTGAATTAAAAAAAAGGAGAAAAACAGACCATGCAACGCATCGTTTTGGAATCCGCGCCTGAGTTTGCGGTGTTATGCATTATCGTAGGATTGGCATACGCAGCCATCCAGTATTTTAGAACCCGGCACCCCTGGAGCAAAGGCGTCAATGCCCTGCTTTTCTCGGCAAGGGCTATTCTGACATTTTTCCTTGCCTTCCTGTTGCTGGGACCTATCGTGAAACAAATCTCAAACATTTATGAGAAGCCTGCTTTCCTGATCCTGCGCGACAACTCCTCTTCTGTCGGCGAGGCCACTGATTCTTCAGCGCGCGCTGCCCTGCGCGAGAAGCTTCTTGAAACGCAGGGAATCCTTGACAACAAAGGCTATGAATCTGAGATGTATACACTCACGGAGGAAGAAACCACTTCCTTCAGCTACACGTCAACGAGCTCTGATATCAATGGCGCCCTGAAAAGAATTGCAAATCAATATGAAGGAAAAAATGTCGCTGGAGTGATCCTGGTTTCCGATGGCATTTATAATGCGGGGCTATCACCTCTTTATGCGAGTTACAATTTTCCTGTCCACACCGTTGGTATTGGCGATACCACGGTGCGCGCAGATATCGCGTTGAAGAATATCGCTTACAATAAAATTGCATACCAGGGAAACAAATTTCCCCTGCGCGCCGAAGTGCAGGTGAAAAACATTCCGGCAAGCGATATCACGGCAACGCTGCTGAAACGGGGCAAAGTTGTGGAGAGGCAAAATAAAAAATTTGCACCGGGACAATTGCTCACGTTTGATTTTCAACCGCTGGCAGATGAGCAGGGAATTCAGAAGTACGATATTCAGATCCAGACCCGGCCGGAGGAATACAACACAAAGAACAACCGGTCATCCGTTTTTGTTGAGGTGGTGGAAGGACGAAAAAAGATCCTCTGCGTAGCCGCATCACCCCATCCCGACGTCAAAGCACTGCGCGAGGTGATCACAAAAAATTCCAACTACGAGTTTATCCTTCATATCCCGGACATTAGCCAGCAGCAGGCCAGTGTCCTGTCGCCAGATAAGATCGACCTGGTCATCTTTCATCAATCTCCCGACCTGCGCGGAAAGACCACCGCACTTTTCCAAACTTTTATGCAGAGCAAAACGTCCGCGTTGGTGATCCTGGGACATCAAACAGACCTCAGACAGTTTGCGCGGCATAACCTCCCCCTTCGGTTCGAAACACCGCCGCGGGAATATGATGAGGTCACTCCGGTGGTGAACCCGGCTTTAACGCATTTCAGCATATCTGCGGAGGCGAGCTCGATGTTTTCAAATTTTCCACCGGTCTCTGTGCATTTTGGAAAAATGCAAATACCCGCAGGTGTCCCCACAGTCTTATTTCAAAAAGTTGGCAGTGTCACAACCGAGAAACCTCTTCTCCTGCTCTCGGGTGACGACACAAAGAAGGTCGGGCTCATGCTGGGGGAAGGACTCTGGCGGTGGCGACTGAATGAATTCGACAGAACAGAAAACACAATTTATTTCGACGAGGTTTTTGGAAAACTTATCCAGTTTCTTAGTACCACGGAAGACAAGAGAAAATTCAGAAGCTATCCCGTCCGTCAGGAATTTTCGGATACAGAACCCGTGGTATTCGAAAGTCAGGTCTATAACGATATCTTCGAACCAGTGTATGGCAACACAGTGGAAATCGATATCACCAGCGAGGATGGTCAACGCACGAACTACAACTATGTGATCAGCCCCGGAAATACTCGTTATCAGATAGGGGGATTGAAGGAGGGCGTGTACCGCTACCGGTCGAGAACTTTACTGAATGGACAAACGGAAGAAGTTCGCGGTGAGTTTGCCGTGGTGGAAAGGCAGGCAGAATTGCAGAACCTTACTGCCGATTTTGATTTGTTAAGACGCCTTTCCGACAACACGGGGGGAACTTTTAATACCGCTTCACAGATGGACAGGCTGATCGCTGACCTCCAGAAAACAGAGGCAAAGAGCGTTATACATTCCGAAGAGACCTATGATTCACTTATCAATATCAAATGGGTTTTCTGGATCATGCTCATTCTCGTTACGACGGAATGGGGATTGCGGAAATTTTATGGATCGTATTAAGCAACTGGCATGGTGACTACAGCAACCTACCTGCCTAGCAAATCTTTCAACGCCTCCCCTATTGTGGAAAACTGAAATCGAAAACCTGCCCTCTCTATCTTTCCTGAAGAGACCTTACCGCCTTTCAATACCAATTCAGCCACTTCGCCTGCAATCAGCTTTACAACAAACCCAGGGACCGGAGGCAACCACAACGGCTTTTTCAAAATTTTTGCAATCTCCACCGTCAGGGTTCGGTTCGTGACGGGTTGAGGCGCAACCCCATTGTAAGCTCCTTCCATTGTAGCATCCTCGATCGCTTTTATGTAAATGCTGCAAAGGTCATCAAGATGAATCCAGTTGACGTATTGTCTCCCGGACCCCAGGGGAGCGCCAACAAAAAATTTTATGGGTGTCACAAGTTTCTTCAGGGCCCCGCCACTCCTGCTTAGCACTACACCTGTCCTGATCCTGACTACTCGCGGCCCTGCTTTCCGGACGCCATCCACCTCTTTTTCCCACGCGGACGTTACCCGTGCCATAAAGTCTTCCGCAGAAGGATCGGACTCCGCAAAAGACCTTCCTTCATTTTCCAGACCATAGTAGCTAATTCCCGATGCAGCGATAAATGCATCGACGTGATGTTTCTCCTTTAACAGTGTCTCGCACAGGAAACGTGTCGTTTGAGTGCGACTTATCAGTATCTCCTCCTTCCATCTTTCATTCCACCGCTTATCCGCTATACCCGCCCCGGCCAGATGTATAATTACATCAGTATCGACTAATGCGCCATCCTCAATTTGTTTTCGGTAGGGGTTCCAGAGAAAAGTCCTGATGTCCACCCTTTTTCTCCCCCTGCCCAGATGGAAAACCAAATAACCTTTTTTCAACAGCAAAGCTGTTAACCTGTTGCCGATCATTCCGCTTCCCCCTGTGATCAATATTTTTTTTTGTTTTTCCATCGGAAGTGCACAGCCGTTTTATGTAGTTTTAGTCGAATCAGGAAAGTAACACGCATCCCTCGCAACTCACCAACCGCGAGTGGTCAGTGGTCAGTGGTCAGTGGTCAGTGGTCAGTGGTCAATGGTGAGTATCTGATAGCGGAGGTTTGTGCTCTTCCCCGGGTTACTGCGAATTCGCGATGCCAGAAATATAAAAAGCAGGCTCACCTATTGATCGGCACTTTCAATAACAGGTTCTTAATAATATCTGGTGTCTTCACATTGTCTGCTTCCGCTTCATAGTTCAACAGGATCCTGTGGTTCATCACATCAAGGGCTACTTCCTTGATATCTTCCGGAAGCACATAATCCCGACCCTCCATGTACGCCAGGGCCTTGGAGGCGAGGTTTAGATTGATGCTTGCACGAGGCGATGCGCCAAATTGAATGTAGTGTGCGTGTTCGTTGAGTTTGTATTCTAGCGGCTTGCGCGTTGCATAGACAAGTTCAATGATATAGCGCTCCAGCGATTCAGAGATCTGTACCCTGTTTACCTGATCACGGATGCTGAAAATGTCATCCTTGGTCAAGACGGTATTGACGTGAAAATCAAATTTCATGTTCGAGATCCGGCGCATGATCTCCATTTCCTGATCTTTGGACGGATAGTTGACGAACACCTTCATCATAAACCTGTCGACCTGAGCTTCGGGAAGAGGATAAGTTCCCTCCTGGTCAACGGGGTTCTGGGTCGCCATTACGAGGAATGGCCGGTCCAGCTGGAAAGTGGTTTCGCCAATGGTAACAGTTTTTTCCTGCATGGCCTCCAGGAGAGCCGATTGAACTTTTGCCGGTGACCGGTTGATCTCATCCGCCAGGATAATATTGGCGAAGATGGGGCCCTTTTTCACCTCGAATTTTCCCTCTTTCTGGTTGTAGATCATCGTTCCCACCAGGTCAGCGGGCAGCAGGTCGGGGGTGAACTGAATGCGCTGGAAATCGAGGTGCAGAACCTGCGCCAGGGTGCTGATGGTGAGGGTCTTTGCCAACCCGGGCACTCCTTCCAGCAGAATATGCCCATTGGTAAATAATCCTATTAACAGACGGTGAACCATGTATTCCTGGCCAACAACAACCTTACCTACCTCCGAAATTGCCTGGCGGATCTTTTCTTTGTGTTCCTGGTGTTTCTCGACTTCTACCACATCCATTTTTATACTGATTAAATAATCCGCCAAAAATAGTGTAATTATCGAAACATACTACTTCGCCGATTGCTTAGATTACCTAACTCTTGATCTTACGCCATATGAATCAATGACTTACACGGCCATATCGCAGTAAGCTACGGACGAGGCGTGGGTTCAGTTTTTTTTGACAGAACGTTTTGGAACAAAGCAAAAAGGTACAATGAGTCGGGTATGCGTTATAGGGGATATTCATGGGGCTTACCGCGCCTTGCGGCAGTGTCTGGAACGGTCGCATTTCGACTATGAAAGCGATCATTTAATCTGCCTTGGCGACGTGTCGGACGGATGGCCTGAAACCAAGCTTTCCATCGATGAACTGATGCGGGTTAAAAATCTCACTTACATTCTCGGCAACCATGACTGGTGGACCCTGGCGTGGATGCGGCTTGGAAAAATCGAACCGATGTGGTTCAGCCAGGGTGGAAAGGCCACCGTCGATTCTTACAGGGACGGTATTCCTCCGTCGCACATAAAGTTTTTATCCGATGCCATCATGCACTATGTTTATAAGAATAAGCTGTTTGTTCATGCGGGCATTGACCCCTGGAGACCCCTCGAAGAACAGGACGAGAATACTTTTCTATGGGACAGATCCCTGGCTTCACTCGCCCTGAACCGATACGTAGATTCAGACGAAGGAAAAGTGTCCACCTTTGATGAGATCTATATCGGGCACACACCGATCCCGTATAACCAACCCATCATGTCATTGGGTATATGGCTTATGGATACCGGCGCCGGATGGTCTGGTGTGTTATCAATGATGGATGTCGAGACAAAGGAAACGTTTACCAGCGACCCGGTGCCTTTGCTGTATCCTGGAACTGAAGGAAGGAAAAGGAAATGAAATTGCTGGCAAAAAAATCACCCAAACGTGATCACTTCCGAGCCTCGCGGATTCATCAGGTATGAATTGATTAGATTTTGCACAGTAGGTGTCTCAATACTTTTTCGCACGTACGACCTGGCCGATTCCATATCGGAAATAGAAGCATCGCGGCCAAAGAAACCAAAACCGAAATAATTACCTTCCTCCACAAGAACCACCGATTGCTCATCCTGGTGGCGGCCCCTTCCAATGATGGCAACACTGCTTCCTTTTTCATGAAACGAACGGATGGCATTTTCTATCCTGAGATTGTATTTCTTCGCCGTTTCCACTCCCAGGCACGCGCCTTTACATCCTCCAGTCTGGTATTCAAAACAAAGACCTTTCGACACCTGCAACCCCGACAATTTCGGACACAGATTATTCTCTCTCACTTTCTGCCACAGAAAATTCCACGCATCCCCTTTCGTTGAAAAGCGGATCAATGGATGAGACCCCCGCGTAACAAGGTTAACCGAAAAACGCAAAAAACTGTTGCGGTCCTCGTAGTCATATATTCCCCACTCTTCGGAGCGGTATTTCTGAGCGTGATTATATTTTGGCCATAGCTTTCTGATCTCCTGTGATTCCAGGATCAGCGCGATCAGCTCATTGCCGGTTAGCTCATAGCTGATGTGGTGGATCTCATTGCGGATCTTCGAACGACTCCATTCACGTGCATCACCCGTGAAGTGACCGGCAATCCGTTTTTTGATGTTCACAGCCTTGCCGACATAAATAACGTTACCCCGGGCATCGTGAAAATAATACACGCCGCATGTAGCCGGGAGCTTGTCAAACTCCTCTTTCGAAAGATTCGGCGGCAAGATCGTTTCTCCTGAATTTTTTTTCAGCGCCCTGAGAATGTGATTATCGCGGTCGCGTTGCAGAAGCTGGTCAAAGATCCTTACTGTAGCCGCAGCGTCCCCCCCAGCGCGGTGACGGTTCTGGATGTCGATACCCAGGCTTTCCGCGAGACTTCCAAGACTATAAGACCGCAATCCGGGAATGATCTTCCGGCTGAGGCGAACTGTGCACAGCTTTTTTGATTGCCACTGAATGCCAGCCTGTTCAAATTCCTTTTTAAGGAAGGAATAATCGAAATGTGCATTGTGAGCGACAAACACTTTACCCTCAAGTTTTCTGTGGATGTCTTGTGCAAGATCTTTAAAGGTGGGAGCGGAGCAAACCATCTCCGATGTTATTCCGGTGAGTCCGGTGATGTAATAAGGAATGTTCCGGCCGGGATTAATCAATGTACGAAAACTATCCGTTACCTGCATGCCATCGTGGTAATAGATAGCTATTTCCGTGATGCGATGATTCGCTGCGTAACCGCCTGTCGTCTCGATGTCAACAATCGCATACATTGCTATTCGGCTTGCTTCCGGCTTACAAGTTTTTGAAGTTTTTCCACATCTGCAAGGGCCCGGTCGTTACAATAGGAATTTATTTACAGGACCTTGATTGTCAGCCTGTCCCAAAAACTTATAAATCGGCACCCGCTTTTTCCATAACTTAAAAATAATGAATTTACGAACGACTTATGAACTGGCTCATTCGCTTGCTGCTCAATGGATTGGCGGTTGTACTCACTGCGTATATCCTGCCCGGCGTTTCCGTGGAAGACTATGGAACCGCCCTCATCGTTGCCCTTATACTGGCGATCGTAAACGTCCTTGTAAAACCGATACTGGTCATTCTCACCATCCCGATCACCATCGTTACTCTGGGGTTATTCCTGCTGGTGATCAACGCCGCCATTATTTTGTTTGTGGACAACCTCGTCACCGGTTTTACGGTCGGGGGATTCTGGTGGGCGCTCTTGTTCAGTCTGATACTCTCTATTTTTAACAGCCTCTTTAATGACCTCGCCGGCAAAAAACGGGATGACTAAACCCAAAAGACGGCGACCGGGTAACTGGCATCGCCGGCCGGAGCGTGAGTAGGCCTGCGTCGACGGCGAAGGCGGGCAACTTATTCGTGTCCTCCCGTTATCTCTCTGACCTTGTTAAAGAAAGACTTCTTCCTGTCGGAGTTAATTCTCCAATCCACCGGCACGGTCTGATAACCCACCTCAAAATCCTCGCCGTCTTTCCTGTAATCAAAATATCCCCACGAAACATACTTCTCAACGGCTGCGACAAAATTGTTTTTATCTTTTTCAAACTCAAAGTGGTCATCTTCATTCACAACCACAGGCATGGTTCGGTATCCATCAACTTTTCGCGTATTGTCGATAAGTAATTGCATAACCTCATAGCTGGCGACGCCGTTGCCATGAATAAGGATGAAGTCGGAAGCTTTTACCACATTGGGTTTCGGCACAGTATTCCCGCCGTAGCTCGTACTTACCAGGTAGCGGTATCCGTTTTTCTTCATGCCTTTTACCATCTCTATCAACTCGTGCACTCTATCGGGTTTCAGGATCTCATGGTCATATTGCCTGATATTGCATTCATTGTTGATTTCAATCAGAACATTCCTGTATCCTTTTTCAAAGAGCCAGTCGATGGCGTTCTTCACTCCGCTTTTAATGGCCTTTTCGTCGCGCAGATTTTGATCCTGTCCGAAATAAAACAGTCCGAGGATCACGACCATGTTCAGTTCGTCCGCACGTCTGAGAATTTTTTCCAGTCGTCCCATAAACTCCGGACGCAGCCTTCCATCCTCAAAAAAGGCGGAGTTGATCCAGTTTTTTTGATTGCCATACCCCACCGGGCTACCACCTTGAAGATTAATAGTAAAAGAATTCAACCCATAGTCGTACCAGTCATCCATGGCATTCACAAACTCACGTGTGTTTCTGCCGGCATCCCATTTTTTGGTGTCGGGATAAACAAATCGCTCGCGGGTCTCGGGATTGAGGTCATCAAAAATTCCCTGTACCATTCTGGAATTTAGCAACAGTCCCTGAATTCTATTACCCCTCCAGTAACGACCCTGATAAGAAGGCTTTCCGTTGATGTAAAACTCGTCACCTTTGATGGATACGGTGGTCTTTGATCTTTTTTCCTGAAAGGCTGTGGTAAAAAGGCCGAGGAGAAGCAGCAAAACGATTCGTTTTTTCATGATATCTTTTCTTATGAAATCATCTCGTACAATATATATCTTTTTTGAAACATGGCACAATCATACGACGACCTACCGAACAGAAAGGGCGCAACAACCAGCCGCGGTCAAAAGAAAACACTTTGGCAATATGACATGCATTCTTTACCTTTCTTTTTCATCGCAAGTTTATGATAAAACAAAGCACTATCCTCCTCGCCAGCGTCTTACTGCTGGTGCTTTCCTGCTCAGAAAAGAAAACCACGGACGAACACTCGCTGGAAACTTCCCTCGCCGACCTAAAAGTTTACAACGGCCTGGAAGTGGCGCTGTTTGCTTCGGAACCCATGTTCAGCAACCCAACGAATATTTCTATCGACTCCCGCGGGCGCGTGTGGGTGTGCGAGGCTTATAACTACAGGAATCAGCTGAATCCGAAGAATCCTGTGAAGGAAGAAGGCGACAGGATCATGATACTGGAAGATACGGATGGAGACGGGGCAGCGGATGAAAGCAAAGTTTTTTACCAGGGTACAGACGTAAACGCTGCCCTGGGGATCTGCGTGTTGGGCAACAAAGTTTACGTCTCCTGCAGTCCCAATGTTTTTGTTTTTACCGATGAGAACGGTGATGATGTACCGGATAAAAAGGAAATACTCTTTACCGGGATCAAAGGCGAACAGCACGACCACGGGATGCATTCTTTCACTTTCGGACACGACGGAAGATTGTACTTCAACATGGGCAACGAAGGCAAACTTTTGTTGGGCGCCGCCGGTGATACCGTTGTAGACGTACACGGACGCAAAGTTGTCACCAATGGTAAACCTTTCCGCCAGGGGATGGCATTGCGGATGGATATGGATGGTTCAAACGTAGAGGTACTGGCACACAATTTCCGGAATAACTATGAACTTGCTGTCGATCCTTACGGAACCATTTGGCAATCCGACAATGATGACGACGGCAACAAGGGAGTCCGGATCAATTATGTTATGGAACAGGGAAATTATGGCTTCACCGATGAGATGACGGGGGCAGGATGGCGGGCCCATCGCACGAACATGGAGAAAGAGATTCCTCTGCGCCACTGGCACCTCAACGACCCTGGTGTGGTTCCCAATCTGTTGCAGACTGGCTCCGGATCGCCAACGGGCATCCTGATGTACGAAGGAACAATGCTGCCTGAAGTCTTCCGTTCACAGCTTCTCCATTGTGAGCCTGGCCATAACGTTGTACGATCATATGTTGTCGAAAATGACGGGGCAGGTTACAAGGCAGACATCGTGAACCTGATTGAAGCGGAAAAAGATCAGTGGTTCCGTCCAAGTGATATCGCCGCCGGCCCTGACGGTTCCATCTTTATTGCAGACTGGTACGATCCCGGCGTCGGTGGTCACCAGGTGGGCGATCTCGACAGAGGAAGGATCTATCGTGTAACCCCTCCCGATACCAGGTATGCAATCCCCGAAGTAGATCTTTCTTCAGCGGAAGGTGCCGTAAAAGCGTTGCTCAATCCAAACACGGATATACGTTATCAGGGTTATCAGGCACTGATAAAGATGGGCAATGAAGCCGGGGCCGAACTTCAAAAATTGTGGACAGGAGAAAATCCCCGTCACCGCGCACAAGCATTCTGGCTGCTGACTCGTTTAGAAGATAAGCGCGATCGATACTTTAATGAGGCGCTGACAGATGAAGACCCTAACATCCGCATCACGGCCCTCCGCGCTGCCCGACAGTTGAAATGGGAGGTGTTAAATAGCGCATCAAAACTGATGAACGATCCATCGCCGCAGGTGAGAAGGGAAGTTGCCATCGCCATCCGCGGAAACAATTCTCCGGAGGCGGCAAACATATGGACCGTACTGGCCACACAATACGATGGCAGAGACCGCTGGTATCTCGAAGCACTCGGTATCAGCGCCGACACCAACCCGGATCTGTATTTCAGTACCTGGCTTCAGAAAGTGGGCAAAGACTGGAACACCCCGACAAACAGAAACATTGTCTGGCGCAGCAGAAGCAAGGGAGCGATGCCGTTCCTCGCACAGTTGATTACGCACGCAGATGACAGGGAGATGTTAAGGTATTTCCGCGCCTTTGATTTTCACACCGACCCGTCGAAACAGAACGTGCTGACCTCACTCATCACCTCCTCAAAAGATGCGAAACTTCTTTACGCCCTGAAGCACGTCGATGCTGAAAACTTTAGAATGACCCCAGCCGTGCGCACCAAGCTCAACAGCGTACTCGATAAAAATAAAGGTCAACTTGAGTTTGTCGAACTCGTCGCCTTATACAATCTCGAAAACAAGGCCGCGGATCTTTTGGAAGTCGCCCTCCAATACCCTGACAGCGCTTCTGGCAGAGAGGCTTCCAAGGTCCTCTTAGACTGGGACCGCCAGGATCTCTTCGAAAAAGTGTTGGCGTCCAACAATAAGGATGAAACCGTTGCGCTCATCAAATCGTTGCGTCCGCACATCTATGACCCGAAGACCATGCTGGTCATGGAGGACATCTTCATGGACAGTGCCCGTGATGTGGAAGTCCGCACGCTTGCCGTTCGCGCCTTCGCCGGACCGTGGCAATCCGAAAACCGTCTCTTGGAACTGGCGAGAGCAAACAAGATCCCGGAAGATCTGCACGTCGCGGCGGGCGGAGTGTTTCAGGCAGCGTGGCGGGGAGACATCCGTGAGGAAGGAGCCAAATACATCAAACTTCCCGGAAGCAAGGAAGGCGCACCGCTCCCTGCAGTTTCTGTGCTTGTCAACAGTGAGGGAAATTCAAACAACGGAAAAGAAGTCTTCAAGAATCTTTGCGCCAACTGCCACCAGGTCAACAATGAGGGCACCAACTTCGGGCCTGACCTAAGCGAGATCGGAGCGAAACTTTCCAAGGAAGCGATATACAATTCCATTTTGTTCCCTGACCAGGGAATCAGTTTCGGATACGAAGGGTACCGTCTTCAGTTAAAGGATGGTTCGATGGCCATGGGAAAGATCGTTTCCGAAACTGAAGAAAAAATTGACCTTCAGTATATGACGAGCCAGCAAAGTCTCGAGAAGTCGCAGGTGGTTTCGAGAACGAAGATGGAAACTTCACTCATGCCGGGGAATTTACACTCGTCAATAAGTCAGCAGGAGCTGGTGGATCTGGTGGAATATTTAAGCGGGTTGAAAAAGACTGTGGCTTCGAGATAACACCGAAGACTTTGATGATATGAATTCAGATCTTTTATGCCTTGTAAACGCGCGCTTCTATATTCCTTGAATTCTGTCACGAATAATGTCTGAAACTGATCAATTCTGATCCAGACATTACATACCGCACAGTGAAGAAAGCAAAGCATTAATTTTGCAAATTCATGAATTCTGCGAATTCTGATTAAATTCGGCTCCATCGCAAGTATCATTCGAATGAACAACCTGGTAATCATCCTCATCATCTTCGCCGTTCTCCTGGGTCTCCAGGCCATTGCCGACAAAATCAGGTTACCCAACGCAGTACTTCTGGTCATCGTAGGATTGAGCCTTTGGTTTATTCCTGGCTTACCCGCCATGGAACTGAATCCCGATGTGATTTTCCTGCTGTTCTTGCCGCCGATCTTATACGACGCCGCCTCTCATACTTCATGGCATGATTTCAAATCCGAGATAAGACCGATTTCGACGCTGGCCATTACACTGGTTTTTTTAACCACGGGCGCGGTGGCCATTGCCTGTTATTATTTCATCCCGGGTTTTACCTGGCCGCTGGCCTTTGTGCTCGGTGCTATCGTTTCGCCGCCGGATGCAGTAGCGGCAACAAGCATCATCAAGGGAATGGGATTGAATAAAAAAGTTCTGACGATCCTGGAAGGGGAAAGTCTGGTGAACGATGCATCCGCGCTGATCGCTTACCGCTTCGCCATCGCGGCAATAGGAACGGGGACTTTTGTTTTTCAACAGGCGGGCCTTGAGTTTCTTGTGGTAGTATGTGGCGGAATATTGGCGGGCCTTGTGATAGGCTCCGTATTCATCCTGCTTCACAAACTCATGCCAAACAATTCCATGATCGGGACCTCCTTAACGTTACTGACACCTTTCGTCGCTTATCTCACCGCCGAGCACTACCACACCTCCGGTGTGCTGGCTGTAGTTAGCGCGGGACTGATGGTCTCCTGGCGCAGCTCGGAAATTTTTTCCTACGAGACCAGAATAAGGAACACCGCTGTATGGGATACTGTCATCTTTTTATTGAACGGGTTCATCTTCATCATCATCGGATTGCAGCTCCCCTCCATCCTCGGTGACCTCGGTGAGTACACGATGAATGACCTGATCTTCTATGGGAGCATCGTCGCCGGCGTAACCATTGCAATCCGCATTCTGTGGGTGTTCGGAGCATCATACTCCTTTTTTAAAAACAAGCATTCGGATGACGAAGGCGACACCTGGAAAAATGTACTGATCGTTGCCTGGACGGGTACGCGGGGCGTGGTATCGCTTGCCACCGCCCTCGCCCTTCCCCTGACACTCGAGAGCGGTGCCGCATTCCCACATCGGTCGTTGATCCTTTTTCTTGCCTTTGCCGTGATCTTCGTAACCCTGGTGGTTCAGGGATTGTCTCTTCCCATCCTCATCAGACTTCTTAAAGTCAAAACACAGCTTCATACGGAAGAAGAACGCGACCTCCGTTTACTGCTCGCCACCAATGTCATCAGTTTTATTGACCATGAGCTTTCAGACAGCATCGACGACCAGGTGAAATCACAGGTCAAGAGGCCCTATACTGAGATCACACGGAAGCTTTCGAAGGAACTAAAGAATAACAATAGTGAAAATAGAGTAGTCTATCCCGAAGGTGACCGCTCCACGCTGGCAGACGCACGAAAAGAGATCCACCAGTTTCAGCGACAGCTGCTCATCAACTTCCATAAGAGCGGAACGTTCAATCAATCAACCATCAGGCTGCTGGAAAAGGAACTGGACTACGAAGAATTGCAATTGCACCGAATGGCCAAGAAAAGATGATTCCCGTTATTACCATTACTTCTAAACTTCTTACACTTCGCAAACTTTTCTCCACCCCTGGACAAACTTACTTAAACTTCGACCCAAACCACGCTTCCTTCATGCGCTCGCCCGCTTCTTCGTCAACATAAGTAATATTTATCGCGAAATCCTTATTGCCAAATAACCTGTTGTACGTAAAGGTGTGAATTTTCATCCCGTTAGGCAGATCGAGAGCTACTTTAAATGTATGAAAATCCAGCCCGCTGATCTTTTCAACAAAAGATGCAGAGTCAATTTTCGCATTGGGGATTTGCGTCCTGAAGGTTTCGTACACAATCTCATTGACGACTTTACACGATTCCCGGTAATCACCATCCACCTCCGGATCGAATTGCTGGTAGTTGGATTCCAGATAATTGTATTCGCCGTTCTTAAATACAAAGATTGCGGTGGACTGGTTCTCTACTTTTTCGCTGTAGGTTTTTTCCACAGCCTGGGCGCCTTTATTCTGCAACTTCCCCCACTCATCCGGGCTCACTGTTGTGAATTTTTCCGGTATGGTTATAGTCCACTTAAAATCTTCGTTGTGAAACGTCTGAAGATTCGAGTCGGTTTTGGTTTTGCATCCCGAAAGAATAACGAAAACAATGTAAATGAGAATGCTTTTCTTCAGTCTATATTTCTTCATACTCACTTTTTTTGCAAATTGCCTGTTTCTGAACAGTCGGATCATCGTTTCAGGAACAAGAAGTGTAATATAGTTATGGGTGACTTTTAAACGTATCCACCCAATGCACAAAGCACCTTTTCGTAAGCATTGATTGCGGGTTTCATGTTGTCTTAAATTTGTTCTCAGCACATGATGTCTGAGGTTGGAAAGACTGGACATGTCCCATAAAATTTTTTATTCTCCGGCCCTTGGGATTAATCCATCCATATTCGCCGCCATCCATGCAAAGAATGCCGTCATCACGGCGTTGTGTTTAAGGTCTGCCTCGACGACCTTGTCATAGAGATCCATATTCGCATGATGAGTCCGCGTACCGTATTCAAGCGGGTCCTGAATGAACTGGAAGGCGGGAAGGCCGATCGCATCGAAGGAAAGGTGGTCAGTGCCACCGGCGTTCTGCAACGTTAAAGTTGCGGCACCGTCATTGTCAAAGGGCTTCACCCACTCCCGGAAAACAGGTATCACATTCTCATTCCCCTGAAGGTAGACGCCCCGATATTTTCCTGCGCCATAATCCATGTTGAAATAAACAGAAAATTTGTCTCCGGCATCCGTCAACTGTATGGAGTCATAAGGGTAGGCCTGATCGAGTCGTTCACCGAATTTACGCTTCACATACGACCGGGACCCTAACAATCCCTGTTCCTCACCGCCCCACAGGGCAATGCGAATGGTGCGCCTCGGATTTTCCCCGAGCGATTTTATTAAACGCATTGTCTCCATCATTACCGCCGAGCCGACGGCATTGTCGGTCGTGCCGTTCGCACTGTGCCATGAGTCAAGATGAGCGCCGATCATGACCACCTCATCTTTCAGATCTGACCCAGGAATTTCTCCGATAACATTGAACCCCGGTTCCGAGGGCGTGAAGTCAGCCTGCATCGCCATCTCCAACGTTACGGTTATGCCTTCTTGAAGTTGTCGAACCATCCGGTTGTAGTGTTCTGCGGCCACTACTACCTGCGGAAGAATTTTGGGGGCGTCTACATCCCAGGCCGGAAGTCTTTTATCGTAAGGCACTTCCGCGGGATAGGGGATGGTAGCGGCGCCCACAACGAGTGTGCCATCATCCTCCAGGCGCGAGCTTGCCTCCAGCACGGCGGCGGCACCTTCCTGCTGACATAGATCCCATTTCAGGTATGCAAGGCGCTGAGGTTCTGAGGGAGCGCTAAACCTGCGACCTCTGTACGCTGCCGAGGCTTTCGCCCGCGCCATCTCTTCCAACGTTGAGTCTGCATACCGCCATGCATCCGCTTTAAATGAAGGCCTGACGGGAGCCGGAAGGCTGAATAAAACGATCTTGCCCTTCAGTTTGCCTTTGTAACGCGCGAGATCCGATTCTTTCTGAATGTCCAGGTAAACGGCCTCCGCCTTCAATGTTCCTCTCACGCCCGGAGTCCACGCTTTCGGATAGGCAATTAAAGGCGCATATGTCGGCGCCGTGGAAGCCAGGCTGAATTTTTCTAATTCCCATCCTTTTCCGAATTTGTCGTCCCAAATGTCGAAGTGAACATTCTGCACTCCCCACGAGTCAAGCAGACCCTTAGAATACGTTGCTGCTGCGGAATATCCTCTTGAACCTGTTAGCCGCGGACCGTTGATATCCGTCAGCATGGAAAGAATGTCCATCACCTCCGACCGGTCGAGGCCTTCCCTCCTCAGGTGCGACAAAAGGATGGTGTCGCGCTGATCATTCTGCGCTGAGAGGAAAAGCGGCGAGGAAAATACCAGGACGACGTATAAAGCAAAGCTTTTCTTCATCTGAGGATTAGTTAAACCGTTTTAATATAAAGAAATATTCGCCATCAATGTGGAAGTAATCCCTATACCAATTTTAAAAGACCCGTTAGCCTGTTGTTACAAGACCTGAGTTGAAATTTGCACCTTCCGGAAAACCTTGCGCTGGCTATTTATTCCTTCCAATCGCCAACACCAGCGCCCTCTTCGACAGCCAGATACTCCAGACACCTTCGAATCGTTCACTCCCATCTCCTGATTTTTTGGTGACAGGTTTTGTGTATAACAACGAGTCAAAGTCGCCTTCTTTATTGCGGACCTTCTGAACATCGTCCTGCGGTGAATTCGATTCATCGGCAAGATACGCCTCGATGAGTTGCCGTTCCATGTCCCTCATGTTGGTTTGTCCGGGATGAATAAAACGGATCCTCCCTTCGTTTATTTTTAGGAACGAATCCAGTTCTGCAGTATCACTTTTTAAATCCTCGACGGTTTTGATGATCTTCCGGCCTTCAGCAAAGGCAGCTTCTGTAATCTCCACTTCCGTTACGCGAACGATCTTATTCATCTCCATTTTTTCCCGCATCTGTTTGCGCTGCTCATCCGAAAGTGATCCGCCGCATCCAAAGAGAATGACAAAACTCAGAAAAACTGTTGTTTTCATAGCCGTTTGAATAAGGATTGTAGTCTTCGCACTGCAAATTGGAAAAATATCCGGGGACTGTCGCCGGTTTAAGTGGCTTTTTAACAGTGCCAACTCAATCACCTTCGCTATTCCACGCACATTTTTGGGGTAACGACATCCCAAAGCTGCAGTGTTATCATTACCTTTGCAGACTGTAAAAATATGAACGGAAAATTAGAAGATATTAAGCTCAGGTTTGAGGAGGTGGGGCAGCTATTGGCGCAGCCGGAAACGGTGAAAGACATGAAGAAGTTTTCCCAGCTCAGCAAGGAATATCGCGACCTGGAAAAGATCGTTGTCAAGTACAATGCGCTGCGGGAAGCAAAAAAGCACCTACAGCAAGCGAAGGAAATACTGGACAAGGAGAAAGATCCTGAGATGCGCGAATTTGCCAAATCCGAGATCGACGACCTCCAGGGCAAAATCGAAAATCTCGGTCTCAACCTGAAAGACTTGTTAATACCCAAAGATCCTAACGATGATAAAAATGTGCTGCTCGAAATCCGCGCAGGAACCGGGGGCGATGAGGCCGCCATTTTTGCCGGCGACCTATGGAGGATGTACCAGAGGTTTTGTGACAGGAAGGGACTAAAAATGACCGTTGTTGACGTTACTGAGGGAACGGCTGGCGGCTATAAAGAAGTAATCAGCAGCGTGACCGGAGAGGGGGCGTTCGGATTGTTAAAATTTGAATCCGGCGTTCATCGCGTGCAACGGGTTCCGGAAACAGAGCAGATGGGCAGGGTGCACACCTCCGCCGCTTCAGTAGTCGTGCTTCCCGAAGTCGAGGACGTTGAAATTGAAATTAATCCCGCGGATATTGAAGTACAGACGGCCCGTTCCAGCGGCGCGGGCGGGCAGAACGTTAACAAGGTGGAAACCAAAGTACAAATGACCCACAAGCCGACAGGCATTGTGGTCACCTGCCAGGTGGAACGCTCCCAGCACGGAAACCGCGAACGTGCCCTGCAGATGTTGAAAACAAAACTTTACGAGATAGAACTCTCCAAACAGCAATCCGAGATCGGTGCTGCAAGAAAATCAATTGTGCGCACGGGTGACCGCTCTGAAAAGATCAGGACGTACAATTATCCCCAGAGCCGCGTGACTGACCACCGCATAGGGTATACGCAGCATAATCTTCCAGCCATCATGAATGGGGAAATCGACGATTTCATTGAGCAGCTGCGCATGGCTGACAGTGCGGAGAAGATGACGGAAGCGGCGAAATAGTTGCCTGGGTACCAGTCGCCAGTTAGCCGGGATTGATAGCGCATTGATGTGCTCAATCTTCGTTGGTCACACTCAATGAGGCATGTACCATGCGTGGTAAGGTGACGGTCACTTCCTGCCAAGCGGAAGCTGGTAACAGGCAACCGATTTGCTGCCGTTGTGGCAG
This sequence comes from Cyclobacteriaceae bacterium, assembly GCA_040882305.1. Lineage (GTDB taxonomy): Bacteria > Bacteroidota > Bacteroidia > Cytophagales > Cyclobacteriaceae > Chryseosolibacter. The sequence continues at coordinate 2,320 of JBBEBN010000257.1, read as the reverse complement.
GAAGAAAAGTTTAGCATCATTTTCGCTAACTTACCTTCAAATTTAAAAACAAAATATGAGCAAGGGTTTATTAATAACATTGGTGATCATCGGTGTTATCGTCGTTTTTGGTTTTGGCTTTTTTATGTGGGGGACAGGCGTGTATGACAGCGCCATCCAGGCACAGGAAAGGGTGAATGCAGAATTTGCTGATGTTCAGGCAACATATCAGCGGAGGGCGGATTTGATTCCGAATCTGGTGGCTACCGTTAAAGGTGCCGCGGAAACGGAAACGAAAATACTCATAGAGGTAACGCAGGCGCGCGCCGGCATTACAGGCGCACAGACTCCCGAGGATCTGGAGATTGCGGGCCGCAGGATCAACACGGCCATCAACCTGGCTTTCGAAGCATACCCGCAGATCAGGTCTGTTGCAAACTTTGCGGATCTTCAGGCGCAACTTGAGGGTACGGAGAATAGAATAAATGTCGCAAGGCAGCGTTACAATGACGCCATCAGGGAATATAATTCTTATGTGCGCGGTTATTTTAAGCGAATGGCCTTGAATATGTTTGGAGGAGGAGAAGATTTTACACCCAAGACCGGGTTTCAGGCTTCCGCCGAAGCGCAGGATGCACCGAAGGTGGAATTTTAATGATCCTTACGCCGTTTATACTATAAGATCTTTTTCTCTCTGCTTGCAATTAGAGAGGGGTCCCGCGGAAGCGGGACTTTTTTTTGCTTAAGATAGCTGTGGCGGGGACAGCAACTCACAACGTACGCTTCACCTCGCGGTTTTCGTAGCTCTCAATCACATCACCTACTTTCATATCATTGAATCCGTCAATGCCAATACCACAGTCGAAGCCTGAGCGCACTTCACTCGCGTCATCCTTGAAGCGCTTCAGTGAAGAAAGTTTGCCGGCATAGACAACGATACCATCGCGGATCAGGCGGATCGGATTCGAGCGTTTGATCGTGCCATCGGTCACCATACAACCGAGGATGGTTCCAATTTTCGATATGCGGAACACTTCGCGCACTTCGGCATTTCCGACAATGACCTCTTCCACCTGTGGTGCAAGCATACCTTCCATCGCATCTCTGACTTCGTTGATGGCGTCGTAAATGATGGAGTATAAGCGAATCTCTATCTCTTCGTTTTCTGCCAGGCGCTTCGCGGCCTGCGAAGGACGTACCTGGAAGCCGACGATAATGGCATCAGAGGCGGAGGCAAGCAACACATCCGATTCAGAGATCTGACCTACACCACGGTGAATGATGATCACCTGCACCTCAGGAGTTGACAACTTCAGTAATGAATCTGATAAAGCTTCTACCGAGCCGTCCACATCACCTTTCACGATAACGTTGAGCTGTTTGAAGTTACCGATGGCAAGGCGTCTTCCGATCTCATCCAGTGTGATGTGTTTCTTCGTACGCATGCTCTGTTCGCGGAGCAACTGATTGCGTTTCGTTGCCAGCTCGCGCGCCTCGCGGTCGGTCTCCATCACGTTGATCTTTTCTCCTGCCTGCGGAGCTCCGTCAAGTCCCAACACAACCACCGGGGTCGAAGGACCTACCTCATTTACTTTCTTGCCCGTATCATCGAACATCGCTTTTACCCGTCCGTAATGAGGGCCAGCAAGTATGATATCACCCGCTCGTAGAGTTCCGTTCTGTATCATCATCGTGGCAACATAGCCGCGTCCCTTATCTAGTGTAGCTTCGATGACAGATCCGGATGCGGACCTGTTGGGATTGGCTTTCAGATTAAGTATCTCCGCCTCGAGCAAAACCTTTTCAAGCAGGTCGTCAATACCCTTTCCTGTCTTTGCTGATATTTCCTGTGATTGATATTTACCACCCCATTCTTCCACAAGGATGTTGCTCTTGGAGAGTGATTCCCGCACTTTGTCGGGATTCGCGGTGGGCTTATCAATTTTGTTGATGGCAATAACGATTGGTACACCAGCCACCAATGCGTGGTTGATCGCTTCTTTTGTTTGCGGCATTACATCGTCGTCGGCAGCCACTACGATAATGGCAATGTCTGTCAACTTCGCGCCCCGGGCGCGCATGGCGGTAAACGCTTCGTGACCAGGCGTGTCGAGGAAGGCAATCTTATTCCCGCTTTTCGTCGTCACGTTATATGCGCCGATGTGCTGTGTAATACCACCGGCTTCTGAGGCGGTGACTTTCGTATTGCGGATATAATCGAGTAAGGAAGTTTTACCATGGTCAACGTGACCCATGATGGTAACGATTGGAGCACGTGGATGAAGTTCTTCTTCAGTATCCGCGGCTTCCTGAACGGTGAGATCGTCATCCGCAGAGGTAA
>JBBEBN010000256.1:0-22018 GCA_040882305.1 Cyclobacteriaceae bacterium | reverse complement strand
CGAAAAGGTTTCTGTCAGAGTAGCAAAAAATACCTTTAAAGAGTTTAAGATCCGGGTCAGGGTCTATTCCGTCGATTCCTTAACCGGATTGCCCGGCAAAGATCTTTTGAATAAAAGCGTTGTTGAGACTTCCAGAATAAAGAAGGGATGGCTTGAGATAGATTTATTAAAACATTATATCATGATCGATGGTCCGTTTTATCTGGGTTTTGAATGGACCTTGAGAAGGAAGACCGTCGATACCTTCATCATCAGTACGCAAATTGGCGTAAACGGCATCCGGAATTGATTACGGTGGAATACAGCGACGTAGAGGGTGATCGGATACCTTACGTTAACTACAATGCATACTTTTGGGCTGGTACTTCTTTGGGTATGGCCGTTTCGCCAAAGTATCTTGAACAGTATAAATGCTATTACCGCTATTCGAGTTTCAGTAAATGGACGAGGAGTTCATCAATTCTCGCCGGAACGATAACACTCAGTAATTGACGCTTAATGATAACAAGATTGACTTTTATTTTTTTAGTCAGCTCAATTTGCTATTCCCACGCACAAGAAGACCGTTTGCTGCCTCCTTTAATTTCATCGGACAACAATCAGAATGAAATACCTGAAAGTATTTTTTTTCAAAAAAGGGCGGTTGAACCCGTAATCGTAGATGTTAGAAGGGAAATTAACAAAGTATCTTTGGTTGCCAAGAACACTTCCTTCTATCCATATACACTGAAATTTCGCTTTAATAAAATCAGAAATTTGCTACCGGACCCGGATTCGATGACGTTCGTTTTATATCCTGGTATTAGAGTCTTAATGACTTTCAGGATATTCGAGCCTTCGCAAAATTTTGATTTCAATTTTAAGGTCGATAAGAAAATTGGTGATGCTGGGACAAAACCGATCCTGGATTTTCCTTACTTAATGCCTATTGGTGAAAACAGATCTGTGGCGCTTCTATCAGGAAATTTGAATGACACTCACGATATGGAGCCTGTATTTGTTTTAAAGAAAGGGGATACAGTCCATGCCATGCGTAAAGGCTTAGTGACCGCTTTGCCTGCAACTGCCCTGGCGATTGAAAGAATCGCTTCAAATTCGATTGAGATAAGACACATGGACGGTACCATAATGGTTTATGAAGGTATTGATCCGTCGACCGGTTTTATTCAACCTGGCGAAACTGTATACCCCGGCGAACCTTTAGGTACTTGCTGGTCTTCAGAATTATTTGTCTCCCTGTATCGCGTGGAGGATGAAGAGCTAAAAAAAATGACAATTTTGTTTTATGTAAATCAGGATTCCATAATCCCGTTTTCAGAAATTTCAAATGGTGATAAAGCGCAACATCCGCCAGCGATCATTGGAAAGGAGATGAGCAAGAAGGAATTCAGGAAGGTGAAGGAAAAGTAATTTAATTATTCCCGTCAGGGTCTATTGATTTCTTGCTCAACTGCATGTTCTCCATCGCGCCCTTTCTTCTTCAGCCAGTTCACGGCAAGAAATAATACGCTCAGGATTCCGATAAAGATCGCCATACCAATTTTTTCGTTCATGCTTAAGTTGGAAAGAAACCAGCCAATAGCGATGACGGCGAGAATCGGAATGGTGTATCCGCCCGGTATTCTAAAAGTTTTAGGGTCGCGAGCTTTCGTCAGCCGCAATTTAATTACAGCGAGTGCAACGCCAAGATAAATGAGGAGTGATGATGCGCTGGAGAGTATTGCCAGTTGGGTGAATCCTCCGGAAATGGCATATGCGCAGCCGAGTGCGGCAAATAAAATAATGGACATATAAGGAGTTGCAAACCTGGGGTGAATACGGGCCAATGCTGGAATGGGAATCACTCGGTCTCTTGCTGCGCCAAAAATTACCCGCGGCATGTTCAGGATGTCCCCACTCAGGTATCCGAACATCGAGATCGCCGCTCCAACGATCATCAAAGTCACCCCAAACGGTCCCATAATCTGGTTGGCTACTTCGGCCAGGGGAGCATTCCCGAAAAGGGGAAGCGAATCTCCGAGAATTCCTTGTGAAACCAACTGGATTCCTGCGTACAACAAAACAACGATGAGGATACTGATCAAAATTCCTTTGGGAATGGTCTTTTTTGGAGTCCTCACTTCACCGCTGATGCCGAGGCTGTTTTCAGCTCCCTGGAATGCGAAGAACAAGATCAGGGACGTTTCGCCTATGTCGTGGAAAGAGGGTGCAGTTTCCCATGTCAGGTTATCGATGGATACGTGGGTCGCGCCTAATACCAGCAAGGTGAGAAGCGGGGTCAATTTAGCCAGTGTGGTTATCTTGATCAGCGCTACACCTTTGCTGACACCCCTGATATTTGGAATAGACAACAGGGAATAAACCGCCACAAAGAAAAATCCGCGGAATACTGCGTTATTAAAAAGCGGAAGGGGGTAGGAAAGCGTGTCGGCGAGGGCATTTGCTACGGCTGCATTTGCGAGCAACGAGCATCCGAAAATAAATATGTTGGTCGTGAGAAATCCAAAATATTTTCCGAAAGCGATTCCAATATAATTATAGGCACCTCCGCTCAGGGTTATTTTACTGCCCACTTCTGCAAAGCACAACATCACCATTGTGATCAATATACCACAGAATATATAGGCGATTATCCCGGCAGAGCCAAGGCCCTTCGCCACGACCGCGGGCAGGACAAAAATTCCTGCGCCCACCACGGTGTTGATGAGGTTTGAGCCAAGTCCCCAAACGCCCACTTCACGACGTAGACCCTCTTGAGTTTGAGTACTGACAGGTGGTGGATCAACGATGTGGATCATGCCCTTATGGATATGCCTTTTTATCGGTCTGTTATACGGGGAATCCCAACTAATTTTTGATCAGGCGATCGTTAATTCAGTATGATTTCTTTTAAAGATAAATAAATTCACACGAATATTTTGTCAGATTTCTTTCAATTGGAATTATCTCATCGTTTTTTTCATTATTTTAGAACTATCGATTTTGACCTAAACAAAACTTATGATGAAGAAATTACTCTCAATGGCCACCATTGCTTTGGTGGGTGGTATCCTGTCTTGCCAAACTGAAGACGGACTACAACCAGGCAACGAAGTTACCCAGGAAGCCCTGACCAAGATCAGGGAATTGGGTTTCAATACTGAAAATGTCCAGATTGTCGATGGAGATTATCTTGTCGAGGGGGATATCATTCTCCGGCGTCGGGAACTGGATGGATCCGCGCAAAGAAGGACGCTTCGAATTGCGGAGGTTGAACAGTACCATACTTTCAATCTCGTCAAAAGCCTTCCCCGCGCAATTACTGTGAGTGTGAGCGGAACTGTAAGTACGGCATTCTCCAATTCCGTGAATAATGCGATTGCCAGGTACAATGCTCAAAACTTGAACATTACCATGCAACGCGTAGCCAGTGGCGGTGATATCGTCATCAAAATCGTTAACACAGGCAGGTATATTGCCTCCGCAGGATTTCCTGATAGCCAGGGTAATCCATATGGTGAAGTCAAATACGCTAAAAAGTATTCTAACTATAGCGACGGCTTTATGACAACTGTGTTAGCGCATGAAATTGGTCACTGTATCGGATTCCGCCATACTGACTACATGAACAGAGCCTACAGCTGTGGAAGCGGTGGCAACGAAGGACAGGAAACTTCGGGTGTTGGCGCCGTGCATATTCCCGGAACTCCTACCGGACCCGACAATGCTTCATGGATGTTGTCCTGTTTAAGCAGCACAACAAATCGCCCTTTCAACTCCAATGATAGAGTAGCTCTAGACTATTTATATTAATCTATATTAGTCTTGCATAGAAAGACCATCTTTTCAGGATGGTCTTTTTTTTCGTCGTACCCTTACAGAAGAATTAGTTTTGCTGTCAGGATCTTTCCGTTTTGCAGTCGCATCCGCAATACATAAGTTCCCCCTGGCAATCCCGATGTACTGATGGTCTTCAGTATTTCGAAATCTTCGAACTGTCTCACGAGTTTACCATGCATGTTATATAAATTGATGAGCGTTGGCGTGTCCTCATTTACAATAATATTTGCGTTTGACCCTGCGGGCGCGGGATTTGGATAAACATATATTTCATTGATCCCAAGAAAAAGGACCTGCACCTCTGAACTGTAGGCAACCGTTCCGTCCTTTGTTTTCAGCCTGAGTCTGTAAGACTGAAGATCTGATCGAACATCCGGGTCCGTAAAGGTGAAGGCGAGGTTTATGCCGTTGCTGATAACTTCTATTGTTTCAAAGGCGCCATCGGCATATCGTTCGAGGGCAACTGATTCCAGATTATACGTCGTGCCCAGTTCAACAGCAAAAATGGCTCTATCGGTCACGATATTTTCCAGCGGTAAAAAACTTTTGAAGTAACATCCGACACCTTGCAAGTTGAAATCTATCGTTGATTCCCGGACGCCTGCCTGATCTACGTATAATGGTGCAATGGAATAAAGATCACTTCCCTGATCATTCTTGCTGACAATGGCAAAGGTATCTGTACTGATGGCAACGGGTTCAAGATATTTTTCACCTAACCGGTATAGTATATAACCGGTAGCTGACGGGTCATGGTGCCAGAGAAAAAGTACATCCTGGTCACAATTAAAGCCTACCTGTAATCGTTGAGGAGCGGACAGGGCAATGGTGTCGGATTCCAGACCTTCAGTTCCAACCTTGAATCGCAGTTGTAATAATCCTGTGGTATCGGGAGGAATCCATTCATAATAGCGTTGTTGCATCGGAACGGATTCACTGATCACCTGCCACTGGTCATTGTCAGCAAACTTATATTCCAGTTTACCTTGCACTGGTGAGGCAAACCAGGACCACCTGATAATGTTCGTGGTATTCGAGCGCAGCGCATTCCTTTTACGAGGGTACAATAGCTCAAATCCCGATGCCCATTCAAACACCAGGTAAAACGATTGTGGGCCTTGCGGCACTGCAGACCCTTTAACTTTCAGTTGGTAGACGCCGGCAGGTGGATTTACAACGGTCACCTGTTCAATATTATTCAGAGTATCAATTCCTCTTTGAGCTGGAGATTGCAGCGCAGTCAACGTGTTTTCGGTTTGCAGTATCCAGGGTAAAAAAGTTTCCGACGTACTTCCGGCATACACGGAGAGATCCAGATCATTCACCAAAGCTTTTGATGAGAACGGCTCGCCCGCAGGGTCATTCCATGCCAGCGTGACCTTTAGTAATCCCTGATTCGCGGGGACGTCCACATCAAAAACGAGTTCTTCGTTTTCAGTAAGTTCGCCGGCTCGGATTCTTTCCTCCGTGATTGTACGGACGGCCCGTAATGCATTCACATTTCCAAAGCCTGTCTCAAAGTCCACATATGGACGGCCTGCATCATCCGCACTGTTTACCAGTGTAGCTTTTACCAGCGCGGCGTCTGGCAAACGCAGGTATTTATTTTTGTAGGCATGCTGGAGCAATGCCGAGACACCGGTCACGACAGCGGACGCCTCCGAAGATCCCCCGTCTCCATAAGCGATTAATTCCGGTTTCACGCGGCCGTCATAGGCGGGCCCCTTCGAACTCATGGGTACTACATTTCCATAACGGTCGGATGACCCTACGCTAATCGTATTTTTAGAAGCCTTGAACTGACCCGTAAGATTTGCCAGTCCGGGGATGCCCTGGTAGTAACCGTCGGCCGGTGATGATTCGCCTTCATTACCCGATGAAAATACATGGAGTATTTCCGGTGACTGAGCGCACGACTGATCGTATTCTTTAGCTTCTATGCCATAATAATTTTCAACCCCAACGCCGTAAGAGTGATTTTGGAGAGAAACGCCGGCTGCGAGAAAATCAGCTGACGGATCGGGGAGGAGGTTTTCAAAATCGGATGACGTGACAGAGGCTTTCCAGGCGACTCCTTTCCCGAAGCTCGAGGTATTTCCCGCCCCGGCCGCAACCGTAGCCATGATTGTGGCGTGCAATGTTGACGGCTCATCAAAGTTTTCATTTAAAATCACCCGACCCTTTAAGTCCACGTCATTGATATCGAACGGTTTTTCCTTTATTGAGATGATGATACCTTCGCCTGCCAGGTCAGGATGCAATGCGTGCACGGCCGATGCTGAATTCATGGTCATATCAAAATCGCCGAGCACCGTTTCCTCCCTCGCTATGCGTCCGCCGTTGTCGACATATAAAACACTCTTTGCCTGCATCAGCTCATCGATCGCATCTTCCTCCGGATTGGAGAAAATAAAGAGTTTTGAACTGTGGCTTTTAAACAACCACTGAGGATGTTCTTTTCTCACCCATGAAAAGAAACTTGCCGAGTCTGATACCTCGATCGTAAGTTCCGGGAGGCGTCTGTAATTTTTCTTTAGGGAAGGAGCTATTTTGGGATTTGAGGGCTGTGCTAAATGTTGTGGGAACGCCAACAGCGCTGAATGCAGGATCAATAATAACAGAAGAATTCGTTTAAGCATCAGGCCCTGAAAATCAATAGAACCTGAAATTTAACAAAATGCTTTATAATTACCGGGCTTTCGATTAGTCAGGTCGGCAGAAACCTGTAGCCGTGTAAACTTTTCTTGAAAAATGAATTGCTGGGTGAGTAAGTTGGATTCTGCTGCTTCTGAGTTGAACGATATCCGTCAACGTTCAAACATTTATAAGCTGTTGGGTTTCCCGAAATTTTTACGCTATTTTTAGTATTCCCCTGTTCTAAATCCTGTTTATTGCGATGAAAGTAAAATTGGTTTTTCCAGTCCTTGTTCTGGCGCTTTTTTCCGGATGCGATCAAAATACAAATGATCAAAAGAAAGATGAGACACAAAGTTCCGGGGTCTCCGTCCCTGCTTTTATAATCGATGCCCACGTCCATTACAGGGCGGAGGATGACTGGGAAAAATCATTCCTGGAGGTTTACAAACGCCATAATGCGATGGCTTGTCTCATGGTGCGGATGGACGATCTTGACCGGGGTATCAATTTTGCAAAATCCAACCCCGACCGGATCATTCCCTATGCCATGATCAACATTGATGCGCCCACAGTGCTGGAAGATGTAAGGAAGGTCCATGCGATGGGGTACAAAGGGCTCGGTGAATTCTTTGCGCGAAATGAATGGAATTACGATGATCCGAAGTACGAACCACTGTGGACCCTCGCTGAAGAACTGGGTATGCCGCTCGCTCCCCATACGGGCAACCTGAGCAATGGAATGATGGCGCGTCTTCGTCCTTCGTATCTCGCAACGATCGCTTCCAAACATCCTGACCTGTTTATTGTCGGGGCGCACTTTGGAAATCCATGGTACGACGAAGCAGGGGAGGCTGCGCGCAGAAATCGCAATCTGTATTTCGACCTTTCCGGTTCCTCCCTGATAAAAAAAGAAAATGACCCCGGAATATGGAAGCAATATCTCTGGTGGACACCGTATGTCGGCAAGGACACACCGCATATGCCGAAAGACCTGGTCCCGGCTTTTGAAAAAATTGTATTTGCTTCCGATGAAAATCCCGATGCACTCGTAGAAAACTTCCGGCGCTTTAACAAGGTGCTGGACGCCAATGATGTTTCAGAAGAGACCAGGGCAAAATGTTATGGCCTTACGATGGCGAGGATCCACGGGATAAAGGTTGACGATTGACACATCGTCCTGATGAGGAATATTTCCCTGGCTTCGGTGTACTGATCTGGCATCATTGCGTTCGAGGCATGCCAAATACCAGGCAGATTTCTTCTGCCGATCGGAAAGGTTTCCAGTGGGACGCTTTACCCTTTACTTCCCCTGCGGGTAATGCTATTTGAAACTCCCGAATTACCGTTATCTTAGATCGTTTTTTAAATCCGAAGTCGTTTCTCGTTCGGCCGGAAACCGATACGAGTAAAAGTGAAACTAAAAATTTAAACAATGACTAAAAGTATTTTGGCATTTCTGTTCGTACTTCTCGTCATCAGTGCCTGCGAGACACGTCACACCGCCGAATCCAGTGACACCCTGCGTTTGATGGTCGTCGATTCCGTGAAAGAGCGTATCGATGCCACCCTAAAAGGACATGTGGACTCACGACACATTACCGGTGTGTCGGCATTGATCTTTGAAAGAGATAAAGAAGTCTATTACAATGCGTTCGGCTACGCAAACCGCGAGGCAGGGGTCCCGATGGACCGCAACACCATCGTCCGGATCTATTCCATGACCAAGCCGATCACAGGTGTTGCGCTCATGACCCTGTATGAAAAGGGCGCGTTCCAGTTGGACGATCCTCTTTCCAAATACGCCCCCGAATTTTCTGAAATGAAAGTCTATAAAGGTGTTGATGCTTCGGGCAGACTGATCCTGGAGGCGGCGAAACGTCCTGTTACCATTCGCGACATCACGAGGCATACAGCGGGATTTCCTACCGGTGACCTGCCGCCGGGCCTTGCAGAACTGGTGAGGAAAACGGATCCGATGAACCGTGAAAACACGTTGGAAGAAATGGCGAAAAAAATGGGAAGTCTTCCCCTGATGTTTCATCCTGGTGAACAGTGGGCTTATGGACCGTCAGTGGATGTACAGGCTTTCCTTGTGGAAAGGATCTCAGGTAAACCGTTCGATCAATATCTTAAGGAAACCATTTTTGACCCGCTGGGAATGAAGGAGACACGGTATGTTGTGCCCGAAGTTGACATGAACCGGTTTGCTGTCCTGTACCGTCGCGGTGACGATGGTCAATTGAACCAGGTGCCGGATGAGCAGGCTAATTCCTACCATACGCGAGACTGGCCGCTTAAGACAGGAGGTTCCGGATTAACATCTACCGTAGACGATTATATGCGTTTTGCACGCATGCTCGTCAATGAAGGTACGCTTGAAGGCGCCACCATCTTAAAGGCTGAAACTGTAAAGCTGATGGCGACCAACCATCTGGCCGACAGCGTGACAGAGCGCATGTGGCTTCCCAGTAAGGGTTCCGTAGGTTTTGGTATTGACTTCGCTGTGCGCCTTCGTCCGCCTGTATCAAAGGAAGAAAACCATGGTATCCCCGGCGAGTTCTTCTGGGATGGTGCCGCCAGCACACTGTTCTGGGTGGACCCGGTAAATGAACTCACTGCCGTGCTGTTCGTTCAGATCATGCCATTCGACCGCCCATTGCACAAGAAATTTCGCGATGCCGTATATGGGGAGTATGATCCGGGTGCAAGTGCAGGGCTTTAGAGTTTGAAGTTCGAGGTTGAAGTCACTGTTGTCCCGGGAAACATTTTCTCTAATTGCGCCCTTCGGCAAGCTCCGTTCGGCAGGGTCACGGCCAGCAGGGACCGGAGTCTTAAACTAAACGCAGGTGAGACTTCGGGAGCGGAGGGCACCCCTACACATTTTGCTCCATCTCATTAATCCAGACGTCCGCCGTACCATTAGTCGATCGCCCCCCGCTCCCGAAGTCTCACCCTCCGACACGACGCAACCGGTCCCCGAGCCTGCCGAGGGGCGAAGTTTGCTGCCGGGAAACGTATCCATTGAATGTTCTACGGGTGGGCTACTTGCCGTCCTTTAATGATGTCTCCGGGAGATCACAGGCCTGACGCCTTCTGCAGGTGTCTGCCCGGAAACCTTTTTGCTAGTTATTTGTCTCCTAAACAGGGCCTTTCGGGCCACGGCCAGATATAAAAACCTTGCAGCTGACCACAATCATCAACTTTCATGACTTTTATCATGTCGGCCGTACGCTCTATTGGCTTATTTCGACCTAAACAGATGTGGTGCAGGATGCATTACCGTGCCAACAGTTTTCTGTAATAAAGGCCGGCTAAAAATCGGATCACCAAAAGCAGGAGCTATGAGAAGGACACAAGTAACTACCACAAACCAACCATCAAGCATTCAATGCGTTGAAGTGTTGATACCAAAGATTCTCATTTCCAACAGCAGCCAGACGTTGTTCAGGACGCTATCTCTTTACTCGCTACACAACCATCCGGTGAAGCATGATCCGGGGGTTCACCATTCCGCGATCTTCCATTTTATGATCTTTGATTGGAAACGGACCATTCTCAACCTGTTGGAAGACCGCAAGATCCCTTATACCATCGTGCACTATTTTTCGCCCGACACACTGTATTATGACACAATTGTGGAAGATCTTTCTGAATCTGTTCATTCCAATGATGTCGTTTTGGCTGTTCAATGATCGAAAACTCTCTCATGTTTTGGGGGCAATGAGGTGCGACTAACAGGTCCTTCACGGGCCATTAGCTGCCACAAGAAAAAATATCTGTCATCGGATGGATATTTTGTTCAAACATTTTTACGAAGCCAGCGGCGGGCTTACAGTAAGCCGTAATGGTCTCGCATCCCCGGCGTTTCAACTCTGGATTTCGTTAGGTGATCGATTCAGGAAAAAAAATCTATTGGTTCCGCACGCATTTCCTGTAATATTTATTAAATTATTCTTCAGGAACAAAACCGCGGGGATTATGAGAAAGAGCAATCAACATACCAAAAATCGGAAATCAAACATTCAATGCGTTGAAGTTTTGATTCCAAAACGTTTTATTGTGAGCAGCGCCCATAATCTGCATTGGACACTTTCTGTGTATTCGCTCGAGAACCAGCCTGTCAAAAAGAACCGGTCAATCCACAATTCGGAGATTTTCCATTTTATGGTTTACGACTGGAAACGAACGATTAAACAGCTTCTGGAAGTTCAGAAGATACCTTATTCCATTATTCAATACTTCAGCCCCGAGACGATCTATAAAGACGCTATGCAGGATCATTCGGTGGAACTTCTTGCTTCATTGGAGGCAATTCCCGACTCATCGGAGGAAATGCATAAGCAGGGGATAGAAATTTTTTCTGGTATTTCCGCCGCTGAACTGATCCTCGAAGGGAGAACCCACTGACCTTCCAACCTTAAAATTTTCTGCTGGTTTATTTTCTAACCGACTGTGTTGCCCGGCCGCTTGTCGGTATTTTGGCCACGGCATAAGTTTTTATTCTTTTCATTGAATATAGAGTGTATGGAAAGGAATGAAGGGAAGAAATCAGGCACAAAATACTGTAGCTACGTAAATAGATTCGAAGAAAGCGAGGTGAATTACGAGAACGAACGGAAGAGCCCGGCGAAGAAATAATCCTCCGTGATTTGCCATCGTACCAAGAGTGCCGCACCCGGCAACCGGCAGGTCATTTAAACACAGCTAACCATGAGGAAGGTAAAATAGTGAGCCGTATTGTTGATCGTATAGTTGTAAAGATAATCGTCGGTCTTCGGCGATATCGGAAATACTCCTTCCAGCGCATCGCAATCCCTTCTGACCTGATGCTAATTTTATTGTCCAACAGAAAACCATGAAAGCAGGAAAAATCATATTGGTTATCGACGATGATAGGGATTTTCAAACCATTCTGAAAGTCACGTTGAAGCAAAGTGGTTTTCAGGTGCGTTCTCTTTTCGACGGAGCGATCACGGACACAATGAAAGAAAGGCCGTCACCGGATATCATTTTACTGGATGTTGACCTGCCTTTTGCCAATGGCGTGGAGGTTGGTAAACAATTGAAGTCAAATGCATCAACGAAAGATATTCCGGTCATAATGGTTTCTGCTAACCCCTACGTTGATCAGCTTTGTAAGGAAGCGGGTGCAAATGGTTATGTCCAAAAGCCTTTCACACTAAAGACGCTGATAGAAAAGGTGCAGGAAAAACTGGTATAATCCTGAGGGCGGCTGCAGGACGCCCTGAAACCTCCCTCAATTTCCATCCCTCAATTTAAGCAAGTCGCCCATTTCTCATCCGGTGAGAAGTAGAATCTTTACCACAAAGTCTCCTGCAACCAGCCGTTTGTTTTGACCAAAAGGTCCGCACGCTGCGTTTCAGCTATCAAGATTGCCCCATCAATAATTCGTTCAGGCGCGTTTATCAGCTTTGGAAAGAAGGCGCTGTTCGTCAATGTTGGCCCGTTGCTGCCGGCATTATTTTAATAGCAGCACAGTTGAGGTGTGTAAAAAATAACTCGAAAACAAATTGCTTACGATGGCAAAATTCTGATTATGAAAAACCTTCTTCTTGTTCTTCTCATTACTGTTCCCCTTTCAGCATTTTGCCAGGTGGATACAAGTTTCATTTATAAGGCAAGTACGCCATATGGCTCATTGGACATCCGCATTGCCAAATCTGCAACGCGTTATTATTATCTGCAGGAAGATAAAACGATCAGTTTCCGCGAGAATTCGCCTGGGGTAAAGACAAACACTTACCGCGATATGACATCATGGGATTCCTCTCCCTATTCGGAGGGAAACATGCGGGAAAAGAACGGAACTTCAGACGCGTTTATCATGAACTACCGGCTGTTATTTCCCCAGGGCTATCAGCCCAATCATTCGGAAGGCTATCCCATGATTGTGATGATGCATGGTGCGGGTGAACGTGGTAACTGCTGGAAGTTCGGTTGCCATTGGGCTGACGCGTCCTGGAGGCCATCATCCAACACTCCGCCGGCGCCTACTGACATCGACCATGAGTTATTGAACAATGATCATAACCTTTCACATGGTGGCAAACAGCATCTTGATGCCCGCAATCTTGCCGGGACGAAACTGCCGGATGATCCAACCCTGGCGGCACGTGCCTTTCCTGGATTTGTTTTATTCGCGCAAAACCTCAATGGCTGGGATACGCAAACCACTCAGGACCTTATCAAGCTGGTTCGATTGGTGACTAAAAAGCATAATGTAGATCCAGACCGTATTTACATTCATGGATTGTCCAATGGAGGGATAGCGGTATACGATGCTATTAAGCGCGCACCCTGGTTGTTTGCTGCTGCGCTTCCCATGTCTGCTCCGACCGATGCAGGCGTCACCAGTGCAGGCCTTCAGTCTACAGTCGCGCATATTACATTTTGGATGTTTCAGGGAGGAAAGGATACGGAACCTGCGCCGGGGCGCACAGAAAGTTATGTTAAGATATTCAGGCAGGTTGGCGCGGAGGTGCGTTACAGTCGATACGAAAATCTTGGACACGGAACCTGGAACACCGCCTATGCCGAACCAGAATTCTTCAGTTGGATGCGGTCAAAAAGTAAAAATAAGATCCATGTTTTCTATGGCAATCCGGTCGTATGCGGCAGTACCGGGCAGGGCGTTAAACTTGGGTTCTCGGCGGGGTTTCTTGCCTATCAATGGGAGAAGGACGGTGCCATCATTTCGGGAGCAGCAGGTCATGAGTATGTGGCTACACAACCTGGGGTCTATCGTGCCCGCTTTAGCAGGATTTCCAAAACACCGGGATCCGGGCAATGGGAGAAATGGTCGCCGGCAGTTACCGTCACCGTTGGAGTGCCCGCAAAACCTGAGATCATTCCATTGACGACAACACATCTGCGGGGGCCGGATAATGCCGGTGTCAACACCATTCAACTAAAGTCCTCAACAGAAGCAGACAAATATTACTGGTACAAAAACGGTGCATTGATAGATATCCCCTACAATTCGCAGGATGATACGGTAAGCCTGTACACTATTACCACTACGTCCACCACCTACAACGGCGCCTACACCCTTAAGGCGGGAACAATGAATGGCTGTCTCGGTTCTGCTTCAGATGCCGTAAATTTATTTTTCAATAATTCGGCTCCATACCTTGCCGACAGCAATGTACCGGGATCTTTCACGCTTGTTGCCGCAAGCGGGTCCACCGCCAATCTTGCCTGGCAGGACCGTTCTACCATCGAGAGTGCCTATGAGATCTGGCGTCGTGCTCCGGGGGGTACCTTCATCATGGTGGGTCGCACGGAACCGAATGAACAGTCTTTCACCGATCGCGGTTTACTTCCCTCCACTACCTACGAGTATAAGATCAGGGCGCTGAACAACCAGGGAAGAAGCCGGTATGCTCCCGGTGATGATGTGAGCACCAATCTGGTTGTAACCACAAACAATGACACCAATGCGCCAGCCGCACCGGCAAATCTGAAAATGGTAAAGAACACTACCAGTTCCATTTCCCTTGCCTGGACAGCGTCCACCGATAACAACGGGTCCATCAAACATTATGTGGTGTATTATGGATCACAATCGAAGGTGACAAACTCAGCGGACCCTTCTTATACGCTCACTGGGCTCCCCATGAATACCAGTTACAACATCACGGTAAAAGCCGTGGACAATGCAGGATTGTTTTCTCCTGCCAGTAACCAGGTGACAGGCACCACCTCTGTCAAAGGATTATGGTATGGTCACAGTACGGGCGCGTGGACCGATCTCGATCAGATCACCAACTGGAATGATCCGGAATTCACGGGATGGGTTCCGAACTTCACGCTCGCGCCAAGGACACAGGAAGAATACTTTAACTTCGAATTCACAGGGTATCTATATATAGAGACGACCGGAAGCTATTATTTCTATTTGAATTCGGATGACGGAAGCAGGATCTACATCGATGGGAACCAGGTGCTGGACTTTGACGGAGTGCACGAGAAAAGCGGAGCCAACGAAGGCTTCGGCGTCAGGTCTGCCGCCATTCCATTAAGTGCCGGACCGCATGATATCCGGGTGATTTTCTTTGAAAACATTTCCGGTCAGTATTTATCGGTGGGATACCAGGGGGCTGATACCGACAACCTGAAGATGTACATTCCGGATGCAGCATTGACCAGTGGAACCGCAGGAGGAACAACGAATAAGCTTCCCGTTGTGAATATTACGAGTCCCCAAAATGATCAGCAGTTTTCCGCGCCGGCATCCGTCAATATTGCGGCGACTGCTTCCGATACAGATGGCAATGTAACCAAAGTGGAGTTTTACAACGGTACAACGAAGCTGGGAGAGGATCTTACCTCACCTTATGCCTATACCTGGAACAATGTCGCAGCCGGAAATTATACGCTCAGCGCGAAAGCCACAGACAATGACGGTGGAAGCGGTACCGCCTCCGTTGATATTGTTGTGACGAGCAGTATAGCCTGCGCAGGTGCAGGAAAGATACAGCAGGAACTCTGGACCGGTATCTCCGGCACCATGATCTCTTCCATCCCGGTGGATCAAACCCCTGCATCGGTCACTGACCTTACTCTTTTTGAAGGCCCTGCGAACATCGGTGATAGCTATGGAAGGCGCATACGCGGCTACATCTGTACACCCGTTTCAGGTACTTATATTTTATGGATCTCGAGCAACGACAACAGCGAGCTCTGGCTGAGCACGGATGCCAACGCAGTCAATAAAGCAAAGATCGCTTTTGTAAGCGGATATACGAATGTGAGACAGTGGGATAAATACACGAGTCAGAAATCGGCTGCCATCACCCTTGTCGCCAATCAGAAATACTATATTGAAGCGTTGCACAAGGAAGGTGTTGGCACAGACCATGTAGCCGTAGGGTGGCAACTCCCTGGCGGCGCGCTGGAAAGGCCCATACCCGGAATGCGATTAATACCCTTTACTGACTCGGGGACTTCACCGGTTCCCGTTGTCAGCATTACCAGTCCTTCTGACGGTCAAAGTTTCACAGCGCCGGCATCGGTAAACATTGCCGCCAATGCTTCCGTCAGCGGGGGAACTATTGTGAAAGTGGAATTTTATAATGGTACGGCTAAGCTCGGGGAAGATGTTGCTTCGCCGTACTCCTTTGCGTGGAACAATGTGCCTGCCGGCAATTATACCGTAAATGCAAAGGCCATTGACAATACAGGTAGCTCGGCCACCGCATCGGTCGATATTGTGGTGACAAGTGGTGGAGGCTCCGCGTGCAGCGGAACAGGAACGATCCTGAGAGAGGTCTGGACGGGAATCCAGTACAACGATGTGGCGTCGATCCCTTTACATGAGTCACCTGACGGAATCAGTGAGCTTGCAATCTTTGAAGATCCCACTAATGTTGGAGATAATTATGGCACCCGGGTAAGCGGATATCTCTGCGTTCCCGCTACGGGAGCGTACACCTTCTGGATCTCGAGCAACGATAACAGTGAATTGTGGTTGAGCACCGATGCAAATCCTTCCAACAAGGCACGCATCGCCTGGGTCACCGGGTACACCAATGTAAGGGAATGGACCAAGTTCGCAAGTCAGAAATCCGCGGTGATCAATATGATTGCGGGGCAGCGATACTACGTCGAGGCCTTGCACAAGGAGGGCGTCGGTAGCGATCACATGGCAGTGGGATGGCAATTGCCCAATGGCACCCAGGAGAGGCCCATAGCAGGCAACAGGTTGTCGCCATTTGAATCGCAGACCACGGCGATGACTGCATTCGGCGGCGAGGCCACAATGATGCAGACGGTGACTTCCGACATGCAGGAAGAAAACGTCATGATGGCGGAGACATCTGAAAACGATGAAGCATCGCTTGAGGTGTTCCCCAATCCGGCGTCGAGTGGTGTTGATGGGTTGACGATCTCAGGACATGGAGATGCGCATGAATCCTTTGACGCCACAGTGGAGATTCAGCATATTACAGGTGAAGTTGTTTATTCGTGGCAATTCTCCTGTGAAGGTAACTGCGGTGAATTTGTTTTGCCGGTTGATTCCCAACTTACGCCGGGTGTTTATCTCGTGCACCTCATTTCGAATGGCAAGCGATCCTCAAAACGCCTTCTGGTGAAGTAAATCGGCCCGTTGTTGGTATCTGGAAATTTCCAGTACCAACAACCAGCTCGATCGAATGGCGACAATTTCCATTTCGGCGAAAATTCAAGAGCGAATCGAACCTCCTTCTCTTTCGAGGCGTAGTTAGAAATCTCAGGGCCCGCTCCATAATCCGGTCAAATTCATTTATCAATCGCGCGACAGTATCTGTTAGTGCTTTGAGCAAAGTTCCCTGTTCTCCCGATTCAACATTGCCCATAAAATATGATGTTTTATGTTACTGCAATATTACCATTTAAAGGAGGAATCTTTATCCCTTTAAATTCATTTATATTCGTTTTTAATACCAGTTTATCCGAACCCTGAATATGGATGCAGTATCAAATGCAAAAGGAGGCACTTCTCTCTCCGAGATCGCAAAGGTATTCTTTAAATTAGGCTGCATTGGCTTCGGCGGCCCGGCTGTTCATATTGCTATGATGGAGGAAGAGGTAGTGAGAAAAAGAAAGTGGATCAGCGGTGAACACTTTCTTGATCTGGTCGGTGCAACCAACCTGATCCCCGGACCAAACTCAACGGAGATGACCATGCATTGCGGACAGGAACGCGCTGGCTGGAAAGGGCTGGTCGTCGCCGGTGTGTGTTTTATTTTCCCCGCAGTGGTGATCACGGCCATCCTTGCCTGGGCGTATCAGAAATACGGGGGACTCGCAGACGTGCAACCCTTCCTCTATGGTATTAAGCCAGCGATCATTTCAGTGATCGTGGCGCTGATGATTTCCCTCGGGCGGAAAGCGCTCAAGTCTGTAACGCTTGGGGTCATAGGCGCGCTTGCGGCCATCCTCACACTTTTCGGAGCGAATGAGATCTACGTTCTGTTCGGCGCGGGATTCGTGGGGATCGTGCTCTACCTGTTTACCCCACGTCAGACGGTAAATGGGTTTGCTCCCGCGGTGCTGCTGGCGATCCATCAAGCCGCGGAGCTTACAAACTGGAAGACGTTTGTGATATTTTTAAAGGTAGGTTCAATTCTTTACGGAAGCGGATATGTTCTGTTTGCCTTTCTCGATGCGGAGCTGGTAATGAAAGGATGGCTCTCCAAACAACAACTGATCGACGCCATCGCTGTAGGACAGTTCACGCCCGGACCGGTTTTTTCTGCAGCCACTTTTATTGGCTGGCAGTTGGGTGGTTTCTGGGGGGCAACGGCAGCAACGGTCGGCATTTTTTTGCCTTCGTTTCTCTTAGTAGCGTTTCTCAATCCGCTGATCCCGCTCTTGAGAAGGTCGAAGGTCATGTCTGCTTTTCTCGACACCGTCAACATCGCCTCCGTTGCCATTATTCTTGCCGTTGCCGTGGAAATGGGAAAACAGACTTTTCTGGACTGGCGAACGGTGGTCATCGCGATCCTGGGATTTGTTATTACGTTTCATTTTAGGAAATTGAATTCCGGATTTGTCGTGTTGGGGGGCGCCGCCCTTGGCTACCTGTTATGGTGGCTATAAATGCGTTCTCTAAAAAGAATATACACATGAATAAAGATCTTGTTTTGCGCGAATACCTGGCGATCGAAAGGACCAAACTCGCCAACGAAAGGACCCTTTTAACCTACATCCGCACAGGGTTGTATTTCCTTGTCGCCGGCTCGACGCTGGGTCATCTTATTGATACGCGTTTCTGGAATCTGATGGGCTCCCCTATTGTTATAGTGGGTGTACTGATCACGGCTTTTGGTGTGTTTCGCTTCATCCGAATGGGTCGCGAGATAGAAAGAAGTAAGAAGCATGTGGGTAATGCGTCGCTGGACTTTATCAGGTCGATTAAAGGAGAGGATATGGATTGAGTCGGTTGGGGCATGAGGGGATAGGGTTTGAAAGGTTGAGAGGTTGAAAGGTCTGGCGTGGGAAGCTTAAAAAGTTCGAGAAGTAAAAGAGGTGCAAAAGTTTATCGCCATTCTCCGAATTAAAATGCAGAAATATGAACAAAGCGGCTGGCGATGAGTCGCAGGAGCCAACTCACCACTCACGATTCACGATTCACGATTCACGATTAACGATTGACGATTGACGATTGACGATTGCGCTGACCAGTTCAGCATCATTTCGTCTTCTTTCCGGTCTTTAGCTTCACCATCGTTTCCCGTACTGCAATTTTAGGAAGGGTCCCTTCATTTTCTTCCAGGTAACTGGCGACACTTTCACGATAATGTTTGATCATGGTTCGCAGTACCCACGAGATGGCTTTGGTAATGAGGACGTCTTTTTCAGCTTTTAAGCGTTCGACGGTTTTAAAAGCAACTTCCGCAATATCATCATCTTTCACGCGCCCCAGCGGTGAACAGAATAACACGAGCGAGGCGCGGCGTTTGTTCATGTTCTCGTCTTTGGAAAGTTTGATGATGAGCTTTTTCCATTTTGGCCACTCTGCCGGAAGCTGTGTGGTAATAAAATCTCCTGTGCACAGGGTATCAACCTCGACCCACCCTACAAGATGATCGAGCCACTGATCAAAAGCCATCGGATCGAACGTTCTTTGGTTCTTAAAAGAATAGCCCATGAGGATCCCCGCCATCATCTTCTCTGTACAGGACTCGCCTTCAATAAGACTTGTTAGGACTTTCTTGAATTCATCCACTTTCAAGTCCTTATGCGTACGCATCCAATCCTTTGCAATCTCCCTTAGGGTGGGATTGTTAATAGGATAGCGGACATGTTCGTTTCCCAGGTAAGAATTCAAAAAAGGGTCCGCTTTGGGTTTCCCGGAATTTTTTTTAATAAGAGTAAGGATCTCCTGATGAAAGGGGTTTATCATCCCAGTGAAATTTTTATATTAGCACTCCGAATCTAGCGAAATGGCGCGATTTCTTTTGAAAATAATTTGCCCGGTCGTTTTAATCTCGTGCATACAGGAAAGGCCGGGGAATAAAAAACCTGACGAGTCATCGGAGGATGCCGTGGTTGAAAAGTTTCTGGCGTCTTATTATGATGACATGAGTGCGCGCGACTGGCAAAAATATCGAACATATTTCTGGGACGACGCCACTATCACCACTGCCTGGCAAAAGCCGGGAGACTCAGCCGTCCGGGTTCATGTCATCACCATTGATGAATTCATTGAGGAGACACCTCGGGGTCCCGACAGCCAACCCGTGTTCCGTGAACAAATGAAAAGCGCCTCCATTGAAATAAAACATGATCTTGCCACCGCCTGGGTGGAATACAATGCGGAATTCGGCAAACCGGATAGCCTGATGAAATGGTCGGGCATCGATGTCTTCAGTTTTTTAAAGAACGATGGTGAATGGAGAATAACTTCCCTTGTATTTTCAAATAATTGATCCTCCGATGAAAAAGTGTGCCTCTTCACGGGGGTAGCCGGTGACGGGGAATCTGCCTTGAAGGACATTCAATGACATCGGGTCGCCTTCAGGAGATTTAGGGGTGTCCAGGTCCAGGATAGGAGATTAAATAGCGTTTTTTTAGTTTTTTACCCTGCAACTTTCCTTTATTTTTGCATCTTAATTAACCGGAACCTGGTGTTCTAAGGTCCGGGAGTGGCATTCTGCAGGCGGCAGGACATCACATATTCAGAGGGCGGCGCATTGTCAACTGTCAATTGCCTGCTGCTGCCTACTGATTTTTTGGCTCCGTATTTCAATGGATAGAATTTCAGATTCCGATTCTGAAGATGCAGGTTCGATTCCTGCCGGGGCTACCAATAAAGCAGACCCTGAAGCGATCTGCGATCTGCTTCAGGGTCGCTTTATTGCCCTAAAGCGATCGACGCAGGAGATCTGCTTTAGGGAACAGCAGAACAATCAAAAGAAATCAAAACCGCTTAATTCGTACGGATGGGCGGTTTTTGTTTTTAGAGCCTACCCAAAACTTTCATCAAAAGTCAATTCATGGGTGAGCGATTAGGTGAATGAAAATAATTTTAAAATTCATTCACCGGAAATCGTCTAACTCAATGAGAATCAAGCTTGTCCATTGAATGAACATCTTGATTGGAAGTAATCATTCACCGTAACTTAAACCATGTGGAGGTGAGCGATGAAGAAGACATTCAATCAAAATTTCATTATCAGAAAGGTTAAGCAAAAAAGTAGGGCTACAACCTTAGTGTACTTGAGAATTACAGTCGATGGTGCTCGAACCGAGCTGTCGTTACAACGAGAGTGTGATCCGGATCGATGGGATTCGGACAAAGGCCGGCTTAGCGGAAAGACGGAAGAAGTAAAATCATTCAACGCATACCTCGATGCGATTCAGTTAAAGATCTACGACATTTTTCAGACTTTCATTTCAACAGGAGCAAGCTTTGACGGTGAGAAGATAAAGGCGCGTTACCTGGGTTTCGATGTTGAGAAGCCGCACATGTTCCTGGAAGTTTATGAGGAGCACAACAGAGAATTCGAACAGCTCGTCGGAAAAGGTCTTTCGTATCGAACCCTCCAGAAATACAAAACGATCAAAACTTATGTTGCTGAATTCTTGAGGTACCAATACGCACTAAATGATGTCGAATTAAATCGGATCGATTACCAATTCATCAAAGACCTTGAGATTTATTTCAAATCGGTTAAGCATTGTTGTCATAATACAGCGGTGGACTACCTGAAGAAGATCAAGAAGATCATGAACCAGTGCATCGCGAAGAAGTGGATCGAACGCAGTCCGTTTATCGGTTTTAAGATGTCGGTGAATGAGACGCACAAAACGTTTCTCAACGATCAAGAACTGCTGCTAATTGCTGAGAAGCAGATTGCGATCAAACGACTCGAACAAGTCCGCGACATTTTTCTTTTCAGCTGCTACACCGGACTTGCGTACTGTGATGTTTCCAAGCTCACGAAAGCAAATGTCGTGATCGGTGTCGATGGTGATAGATGGATCTTCACCAACCGGGCAAAGACCAACAAACCATCAAAGATTCCGTTGCTTCCGATTTCAAACTCCATCGTCAACAAGTACGCGGACCATCCCCTGACCTCACGATCAGGTAAGCTGCTACCTGTCATGAGCAACCAAAGGATGAACAGCTACCTTAAAGAACTTGCCGACCTCTGCGGTATCACCAAAGAGCTGACCTTCCACTGCGCCAGGCACACATTTGCGACAACGGTTACTTTGACGAATGGTGTGCCTATTGAGACCGTAAGTAAGATGTTAGGCCATAAAAGCCTGAAGACGACTCAGCATTACGCGAAGATTGTGGATAAGAAGGTGAGTGAGGATATGAGGGCGTTGAAGGAGAAGTATTTCGGCCCAGTTGGTTAATTAACAGCTAGTACTTTGGAATATGATAGTAGTTGAAGAATTATCGGGAAATTGACAACTTTGGTTCGGAACCGTCCAAGGCTTTTGGGGGCGGGTCCTTCTTATCTCTGCAATGTCACCGTCCCCTTTAAGATATGCGCCTTTTTCTCGATGTCAGTATACTCGACTTTCCAGAAGTAGACTC
>JBBEBN010000255.1:0-22098 GCA_040882305.1 Cyclobacteriaceae bacterium | reverse complement strand
CAAAGCGGAAAAGGTGGAAGCGATGTATCATCTTGTCTACATGATCTCTCTGGAGAAGGTGGTCGAGGATGTTGAACTGGAGGTGGCTTCCCTCTATGCCGAGAGACTCGGCTTCAAAAATTCCCTGGTATGCGAGCTGTTAAATTCCATCGTCACCGCAGACTCCGACGGCAACGCTAAGGGAGATGTCCGTCAACAGGTGATAGATTTCCTGAGATTGAACGAAGCCTGACCTTCGCCACTGATGTAAGAATCAAAAATTCTTTCCACCGAAACAAACATTTTTAAAACGGAAATGCACAGATGGCCACGCCGGACAAAAGGAACAAGCCATGCCAACTGTGGTCAGTCGGTCAGGCTTATGCTTCTTGAGTGGTCGTTCCGTTATTTCCTTATCGCCATTCTTCTCCTAATTACTTTTTCTCCAGGGAGGATACGGATGTAGGATTTTATGCTCATTTTAACGGTAATGCGCTCACACCTTTAGCATCTTTGAAGAGTAGTCACTTCCAAAAAAACCTTATTATTATGAACCGAGTAGCTTACAGAGGAATCGCAAATGCCCCCATGGCCGCAAGGTTACGGCAGGTCCTCGTACTTTTTTTAGCCGTGGTGGTCGGAATTCTCCTATCCGTTTCCATCAATTTTTAACAGCTCTTTCAGCGATCGGCCCTTTGGCAGTATTGCTGCAATTAGAATTTTGGGTTAATTGATTTAATTAGTTTCGAAGGCCCCGCCCACAAGCGGGGCTTTTTTATGCCTGCCGGCCTGCCTATGCCGAAGTCCCGACGCGTCGGGGCGCAGGAGGCGGGCAAAGCAATGCCTTTATCCCCTATTTCCCGTAGCTTTACCGGATGAACTTCGATCAGGAGATCTTTCTCAACAAACTGGCGCAGACCTCCCCATTCCCTTTCCTGATTCCCATTGAAAAGGGCGAAGGAATTTATTTGTACTCCCCGGAAGGGAAACGCTATACCGATCTCATATCTGGCATCGGAGTGAGTGTTATCGGCCACCGGCATCCTAGAGTAATAGCAGCCATTGAAGCCCAACTCGAAAAACATCTTCACGTAATGGTTTACGGTGAGTACATCCAGTCCACCCCGAATCTGCTCGCGGTCAGGCTTACCAGCCTGTTGCCCGACAACCTGAACTGCTGCTATTTTGTGAACTCCGGCACGGAAGCCAATGAAGGCGCGCTCAAACTTGCAAAACGATATACCGGGAGAACGGAGATCATTTCGTGCAGGAAATCCTACCATGGCAGCACACATGGTTCTCTCAGCGTGTCAGGAAATCAGGTCAGGAAACAGGCGTTCCGGCCGCTGCTTCCCGACGTCAGGTTTATAGACTTCGGAGACCCGGCAGACGTAAAACTGATTACGGAAAAAACGGCTTGTGTCATTATGGAAACCATCCAGGGCGATGCCGGAGTGAGGATCCCTGCGAAAGCATATCTTCAGGCGATCAGGGCGCGGTGCAATGATACGGGCACGATTCTTATCCTTGACGAGATCCAGTGCGGGATGGGAAGGACAGGGAAATTATTTGCATTTGAACATTTCGGTATTGCGCCGGATGTATTAACCGTTGCAAAGGCGTTTGGCGGCGGGTTGCCTTTAGGCGCCTTTATCTCCGATCAGAAGATGATGAAGACATTGACGTATGATCCGATGCTGGGTCATATTACCACCTTCGGGGGAAACCCCGTATCCTGCGCTTCCGCCCTGGCAACTTTGGAGGTTCTTGAAGAGGAAGACCTTATCGCCCAGGTGGAAGAAAAAGGAAGTCTTTTTGAAAAATACCTCATGCACCCTTCCATCAAGGAACTAAGGCGTATAGGGTTGATGCTTGCCGTGGACTTTGATTCGGCTGAAAAGGTTTCCGCCATCGTGCACGACTGCAAAGCGAACGGTGTGATCTGCTACTGGTTCTTATCACACCCGCACAGCTTCAGGATTGCACCACCCCTTACCATTACTTCGGAGCAGATAAAAGAATCGTGTGAGGTGATCCTCGACGCTATCAATAAAAGCTAAAATATTTGTATGGAATCGACATCCTGGAACAGACTTGATTACGTCTTCAAGGTAATGGTGATCACAGGTTTAACCGTTCTAACGGTGATCCTCCTGCGCGACATAGTCATACCCCTGGCGTTTGGTATTTTTTTCGCAATGGTCATGCTCCCACTGGTCAAGAGAATTGAACGCAGGACTGGCCGGACCTTTGCCGTCACCATTGTAGTCGTGGGCGGCATGATCGTCCTTGGGTTATTGAGCTGGCTCCTGATTAACCAGATCATTTATCTGGTTAATGATCTTCCTAATCTCCAGGACCGTACAAACAAGTTCATCAGTCAAATCAAAGGTCTGGCGTGGACAGAATTGAAGATCAACCAGTCACAACTTAACCAGATGGCGCAGGATTTTCTGAAGAGCGTGAGTGTTTACCTGGGAGATTTTCTTGTCACCACGGGAAATACGCTTGGGACCATCATACAGATCCCGATTTACATGTTTCTTTTCCTGATCTATCGCGACAAGTTTGAAGGGTTCTTTCTCAGCCTGTTTCCCTCGAACGATAACCAGATGATATGGAAGAAGGATATTGAAAATGTGACACAGGGTTATATATCGGGGCTTATGCTGGTGACAGTTATAGTGGCGATCCTTAACACCGTCGGCCTCCTCCTTTTGGGTGTCAGCCATGCTATCTTTTTCGGCATCATATCAGGCATCCTGACGATCATTCCTTATATAGGAATTTTTATCGGAGCATTACTTCCCACTATGATGGCGTTAATTACCAAGGACAGTGCGTGGTATGCGGCCGGTGTGATTGCCGTCTTTGCAGTCGTTCAGTTCCTGGAAGGGAATTTCATCACACCACGGATCACGGGATCGAAGGTCAGTATCAACGCGCTCGCCGCGATCATCGCCTTGCTCCTCGGAGGTAAGATCCTGGGGATCGCTGGAATGATCCTGGCCGTACCTGCCATTGGCATTCTGAAGATCATGCTCGCTTATTCATCGAGATTAAAACCTTTCGTTATTCTGCTGGGAGATGTCGATAGCAAGGAAGTAAAGAACGATCCCACCGAGCACACGCCAACCGTTAAGGCATTGAAAAAGAAAGCTAAGAAGATGGACCTGAAATGATGGGACAACTCTATGCGTCACTTTTCTTTGCACGTTCACCTTGGAAACTAGCGTCGTAAATCTAAATTAAACCCTTTAAGGGTTCGATGGCTCCCACTCTGTTACCCCGCATTGTCATGCGGGTGAAACCTGGGCTATAAGTGGGAGAACGCACCCAACCCCGAAGGGGTTCAATTTAAATCTCTCAGCTTGGGTAATCTATTTCGAAGCAGTGAATTCTTCAATCTGCCTTACAGTTTCTCCACAATAATATTGTGATTCGTATAGATACAGATATCGGCGGCGATGTGGAGACTTTCGCGAACAATTTCTTCCGCAGACAAATGGGATGCGTGCTTCTTCAGGGCAAGTGCCGAAGCCTGCGCATACATCGCTCCAGACCCGATGGCGGCCACCTGATTGTCGGGCTCCAGCACATCGCCGGTACCGGACAACAATAACAATTCGTCCTTATTGACAGTGATCAACATCGCCTCCAGCCTTCTGAGAAAACGGTCCATGCGCCAGTCCTTTGCCAACTCGATGGCTGCACGTTTCATATTGCCGCCATAGCTGTTAAGCTTCTCTTCAAACCGCTCGATCAGCGTAAAAGCGTCGGCGGTGGAGCCGGCGAATCCCGCCAGGATCTTTCCCTCATGCAGCTTGCGGATCTTTCTTACGTTGCTTTTTGCCACATAATTGCTCATGGTCGCCTGCCCATCCCCGCCGATGGCTACCTGTCCATTGTGCATTACGGCGATGATGGTTGTTGAGTGTATTTTCTCCATTGAAATGCTCAATTTATTGTTTTATCTATAGCATAGACCAGAATGCAAATGTCGAATTTCGATTTGAGTTCCTTCAATATTCGAAACCGGCAGGCAGGCAGGTTCCTTATTCGACATTCATCATTCAATTTTTTTTGTCTAGATCAGGATCCGCACAGGATCTTCCAACAAACCTTTTAAGGTTTTCAGGAAGGCCGAGCCGACGGCGCCATCAACGGCACGGTGATCGCAGGAAAGGGTCACTTTCATAACGTTGCCCGGAACGATCTGACCATCCCTGACAATAGGGGTTTCCTTGATCCCGCCCACGGCAAGGATACACGCATCGGGAGTGTTGATGATGGCGGTGAATTCCTCAATTCCAAACATTCCCAGGTTGGAAATGGTGAACGTGCTCCCCTCCCAATCGGAGGGCTGCAGTTTTTTATCCTGGGCTTTTTGTGCAAGATCCTTTACTTCAACAGCAATATGAGAAAGCGATTTATTATCAGCGAACCGTATCACCGGCACAAGCAAACCCTCCTTTACTGCCACGGCCACGCCAATATGGATGTGATGATTGCGGCGCATCCGGTCCCCGAGCCAGGAAACATTTACGTCGGGATGCTGGCGCAACGCCGCCGCTACTGCCTTAACAACCATATCGTTGAAGGATATCTTCACCGGGCTGATCTCATTGATGCTCTTGCGCGCCTCGACGGCCTTGTCCATATTGATCTCCATGGTGAGATAAAAATGCGGCGCGGTGAATTTGCTTTCAGCCAGTCGCTTGGCAATCGCCTTCCGCATTTGCGAAACAGCGATGTCTTCAAAGCTCTCCTCTCCCACTACTTTGGGCAGTGATACAGGTGCTCCCGCTTTGCCTTCCTTCTCCCCGGCTTTTTGCTCCGACGGCTTGAAGTTTTCCACATCCCTTTTCGTAATCCTTCCCTGATCGCCGGAGCCGGGGATCTGGCCGATATCCAGACCTCTGTCGCGGGCGAGTTTTTTTGCAAGGGGTGATGCCTTTATCCTTCCGTTCGATCCATGTTCTCCTTTTGCGTCAACCTTCTCTGCAACGGGGGCTGAAGCCGCCTGCGACGTTTCCTTTTTAGGTTCTCCTTTAGTTTCTGCCGCTTTTTGCTCCTTGCCACCGGATTGATGGGCTTTTAGCAGGGTCTTCCAGTCGGCGTCCTTTTCCCCTATGATGGCAAGGACACCATCGACAGGTATGGCTTTGCCGGCTTCAGCACCGACGTAAAGAAGCGTACCCGTATTATATGATTCATACTCCATGGTGGCCTTATCCGTTTCGACTTCGGCCAGGAGCTCTCCGGTTTTGACACTGTCTCCCGGCTTTTTATGCCACGCTGCAATGACACCCTCCTCCATGGTATCACTCATCTTGGGCATCAGGACGATCTCTGCCTTGATCCCGGAGGTGTCCACGGCGGTGGCGGTTTGTGTTTCCTTCTGCGGCTGGGCCGACTGTGCCTGAGGGGCCTTCTCATCCCCTTTGGATTTGCCACCGTTTTCGGCTGATTTTCCGGCGCCGGCAAGTAATGCTTTATAATCTTCACCCTTATTTCCCACAACGGCCAGCACATCGTCTACCTGAATGGCCTGGCCTTCTTCGGCGCCAAGGTAAAGTACTGTCCCGGAATTGAACGATTCATAGTCCATCGTCGCCTTATCGGTTTCGATTTCTGCCATCAGTTCTCCGGACTTCACTGTGTCCCCAACTTTCTTATGCCATTTGGCGATAACCCCTTCTGTCATGGTATCGCTCATCTTGGGCATTCGTACGATTTCTGCCATTTGTAAATTAAAGTTTTAATGAAAATTACCCGGACGCGGGCGCCCGGAATAAGCCTCCAAAAATAGGCTATTCGGGTGGATTTTCAAGGGTTTTTTAAGATCTGGTCCATTTTAGAAATTAAATGAGCCGAAGAGCACTTCAAACTCCGCGGTAGCCGGTAGGAGTCCTTTCGTGTACCGCACACCAATATCGAACTGAGGCAAGAACCTGAGAATATTTATGTCGAGCTTCGCCTCCACGCCCACTGAACTGTAGTCTTTCCCTTTTTCAGAAAAAAAAGACGGGCCCTGCCCCGAGCCATAGTCGAAAAAGAAACTTGCACGCAGCCTCTGGAAATTCACGATGGGACCTAGCGCGATGTCAGGATACCAAATCGGCAGGGTATAATTCGCCGACAGAGAATAAAAATCCTGAAACCTTCTCACCGACTGCCCCCGTGGCACGGGGATCTGATTCCTGAAAACATAATTTTGCGATGACGGCGTAAAGGCTTCGTCATATTGCGTGTACTGATAACCGCCATACGCCCACAGGGAATGGTGCCGGGCAAACCCGGGAAGATACAATATACCAAACACGGAATACTGGCGGCCCTCAAAGTCGCCGCCGAAAGGGGTTTCAAAAGATTGAATCTCCAGCTGTTGCCCCCATTTGCTATAGATGTCCCGCCTGCTCTGCTTCAGCAACCGGTACGCATGGATGTTAAAATTATTATAGACGAGGTTCCCGTTATCTGCATACTCATAGAAGGGATAAAAGCTCGCATTTCCGGATGGAACAAAACGGCCGCCCTCATCAATATTATTCTCGAATTCCGACACCTGCGTCAGGCCCACAGAATTTCCAATAGTAATGCCTCCGTGATATTTCGATGACGTCGTAAGGAGCGGTATACGTAGCCCGGCCTGAATATTTTTCTCTTTCCATTTAAAGATGACGTCGCGCTGTTCGCTGGTAACAGGGTCGGCGAGCGTGTCATAAAACCTCGCCTCCCCTTCATTAACAGACCGGTTTGAAATCGATACGGAAATATCGATGATCGGGAACCACCCCTGATAGCTGATCTGTCCTCTTACCGCGGACGTGCGTTCGCTGATGTCAAAAAAATACCCCAGGCTCAGCGAAGTTGTACTGAGAATGTCCTTCGAAAGGATCCCGATGCTGGCTTCCCGGAGATCATTATCAACGGTAACCCCCCAGTTGTACGGATTGAAGATTCCATTAATAGGCCTGTAAGGAACAGGCTGCCTTGGCGTGGCTGGCACATCTTTAAAAATATCGGGGTGTCCCTCCTGTTCAACGAGGTGAAGGAAGAACAAACTGGCCCTTCTCCCCTTCTCATGAGGCTTCCATTTCGCGGCGTCGAACGGCGTGCTTACAACGTCAAGGCCATCCTTCGTCTGATCATTATAGAGGAGCGTTTGGCCATCTTCAGATACTGCAGGATTATAGGCGCCCAAACGACTGCTGGTCACCTGGAAGCGTTTCCCCGTGTTGAGGTCGAGCGCAAAAATATTGTCTATACCACCGGCAGGCGAATTGAATAAAAGATGATTCCGGTGAAGAGCAGGGTATCCCACATTTTCCTGACTGATGGGCAAAAGGTCCCTGAAAGTTCCACTTTCGAAATTCACAAGCGAAATTGTTTTTCCCTCCGGGGTGGTCTTCAGTACCACAATATTTTTTCCATCATCACTCCATCGCGGCATGGAATAAAAAACATTTTCCGGATTCAGAAATTTCTTCATAACCTTGCCTGTCACAGGATCGATAACAAGCAGGCTGGTTTTATATT
Source organism: Cyclobacteriaceae bacterium (assembly GCA_040882305.1). Lineage (GTDB taxonomy): Bacteria > Bacteroidota > Bacteroidia > Cytophagales > Cyclobacteriaceae > Chryseosolibacter. The sequence goes on along the minus strand of JBBEBN010000255.1, from coordinate 14,577 downwards.
CAGTATCGGTTTCAACCGTAACAATTTTATCTCCCTGTGCGGTGATCGCCGCGCCGGCATAACGGGTTCGTTTCGGGCCGATACGTTTTTTTCTTCCGGTAGCAAGGTTGAAGGTCTTCACCTGTGAATAATTTCTCACCCTCCACCGCGGATCAAACCCGTATTCATTCCATACTACCGTGTTGCCCTCGGCCGACAACATACCGGTATCATTCATCAGGCCCGGGGTAAATACTTTCTCCTCGCCGTCCTCCAGTAAGACAAACTGCTCTATATCGCCTATTCCTTTTTTCATCGCCAGGATGCTTCCGTCCGCTAAGGGTTGAGGGTAAAGATAATCCGTATAGGCTTTCTGACGTCGGGGGTTTATCCTTACAAATGGTGTAAGCACGACAGCACTCAATTCATTTTTCCATTCTGATGCAAGTTCATCCGCCATCTCATTATAAAGATCCGTGACGTGCATGCCCGTCTCTTTTTTGATGGCGTTGGAAAAGGCGAAGGGAATAAACGGAACGCGCCAGGAGCGGGCGGTGATCTTCCCCCAAATGTCGGGATCGCGCGTCTTTCTGCGCAGATAACTTACCATGTGGTAGCCCAGCACATAATGATCGGGAATATTGTGCTTGTAAGACCGGAGATATTGCTTGTGGTAATTGAATTTTCTTCCTTCCAGAAGGTTTGTTTTCATCACCAGGCCAAAATTGGGGATCTTACCCCTTCCGCTGGGAGTAAAAGCCGTTTCCGCTACCACAGCGTCACCCTCCCAAAACCAAGATGGCGCGGCAACCTGCGCCATACCCGCAAGTGAAATGGATCCGAATAAATAATAGATCACTTTATTGAATCCCCTGATGGCATGCTGATATTGGACAATATGGCGGTACTCGTGGGAGGTGAGCAGCTCAAGCCAGTCGTTGGTGCCGATGAAGTTATAGTCCTGCGTAGGCATGGTATAAAACTCCGATCGACGGGGAAGGATCGATACAAAGCCGTTTGATATTGCGGACTGATTCTGGAGGATCACAGAGATCTTACGCGGCGCTGTGCCAAGTGATTTTGCCTCTACCTCGTGGATGTGTTCCAGTGAATTGGCCACCCGCTCGGCCTGCGTGTCAAATCCGCGGGGGTAGATCACGCGGAAGTGAGGAGTGTTGACCTGAAACCATTTCAGAGAAGGAGGATTATTTTCTAAGACGTCCTCCTGCGCGTATGCCGATATGAAGATGAAGGACAGGATTAAAAAAAAGGCCGGTTTTTTCATACTGCTGGATTACGCCATGAAACCGGCAATGACCGGATTCATCTGGACTCTAAAAATAGAGGAAATTCAGATGAATCCGGCTAGAATTTTTGGAGATGAATCCGGACGGCCACCGCCCCGACGAGAGACCGGATCAGCAGCTTACTCGATATAAGTTTCCTTTTCCTGCACAGCACTCACCTGGAAGAAGCCAAGCGCGCCGTTGCTGAGGTTTGTCCGTGGCGACGAGGGGATCGGTCCGAACATTCCTCCACCATCATTGTTCAAGATCGTGGAGAGGTCATTATAAAACACGTAGCCATTCCGGGTGAGGCTGTAAAATTCCAGACGCGCCTTATCGTTGGACGCATAGTATACCGGTGAGGGTACCCCGTCAATCTTTTCAGCCAGAAGTTCATCATCGCTGTAATAGACATCTGAAGGATTGTAAAATATCAGGCTGTCATTCCTGTAATATCTGAAAAGATAAAAATTCTCTTCGTCCTGAGGTTCGCGTGCATATACGAGCAGTTCATAGAACTTGCCCTCTTCCTTCGGGTCATCCTGTTCATTTTCATTGATCTGAAATTTCAGGGAATCAATGGGAGCGACGCTTAACAATTTGTCGGAAGCTTCGTAAGATTCACCGTCAACGGTTACATGAAGGGTATAAACTCTGCCGGCTTCACCGCTAAAACCGACCTCTGGAATATAGATCCCTGCTGAGTCGGGATGGTTTCGCGGGTTGTGAATGAAGTTGAATTCGAGACCCGCATCATCGGTTACCTTTACCGTGGCGTCCAGTACCCGGGGCGTTTGACCGGATCCGTAAAAACCAGTCGAACGCGAGATCTCTACGCTTTGATACCCGGGCTGATCTGTCAGCAGACCTTCAATCACAATTTTGGAAGGCGTTTGTTTCAGGTCCAGATCGGTTGTTTCCTCGCACGAAATCAGTGCAATGGCCAACAGTGATATTTTTATATAACGTTGCATGGTTGTTTTCAGAATTTAAAGTTATAAGTAACGGAAGGTAGAACCGGGAATAAGTAGATCAGGCGTGCTTCCTTTTCTGAGCCATCCCCGAGGATGTTCCCATCTTCATCCTGCCTGGTCCTCGTGTAGATGGTAAACGGATTTTTACGATTGTAGGCGTTGTATACCGAAAAGACCCATTGTCCTTTCCAGTTGCGCGATGCATTCTTCCGCGGATTCAAAGTTACGGACAGGTCAAGCCTGTGAAAGGACGGCAACAGGTATCCGTTCCTTTCTGTCAGCACATCAGGATTATAGTTACCGTATTCATACTTGCCTGCCGGAAGGGTCAACGGCCGGCCTGTACTAAAAGTAAACGCACCGCCAAAAACCCATTTTTCGTTGAGGTCATAGGCAGCCTGGATATTAAAAACGTTTCTCCTGTCGTGGTTGGCGCGGAACTCCTTTCCTAAGTTGACACCTTCCACTTTCCGCATGGTTTTTGACCATGTGTAGCTGGCGTTGCCCGTGAACTTCCCCTCTTTCTTATTGAGGAAAAGTTCAAGGCCGTACGCCCAGGCATCACCCTGACGGTACTCTGTTGAAAGGTCCTCATTGAAAAAGATCTGCGCGTTGTCGGCGAAGTCCGTCACGTTGGAAATATCCTTATAATACGCCTCTGCTGAAAATTCGTATTGGTTCTGCCTGAAATTCCTGAAATAACCCGCGGCAACCTGATCGGCAACCTGGGGCTTCAGGTAGTAATTGCTGGGATTCCAGGTATTGAAAGGAACAGGCGCCGTTCCCGCCGAGATCAGGTGGGTATTCTGGACCATCCTGTTATAGGAAAACTTAAGCGACTGGCCTTCCTTCAAAAGGTACCGCACGGCTAAACGCGGCTCTATATTTATATAGGTTTTGATCCCCTCCCCTTTGTCAAAATGTAGCGTATCGGTGCGGTGGATGTCAATGTTATCTTTTGGATCCTCGTAAAGATATACTGAACCTGGTCCGATGTTCTGGAAAATGGAAAGGCGCACGCCATAATCGAGGGTGATCCTGTCACTCAGGCGTTGAAGGTTGCTGAGATAAAGTGCGTGATCAAGCGCATACATATGCTGCAGTTCCACAGTTTCAAATATCGAGCTGGTTGTGGTGGGTGAAATTTCTCCAGGAGAAAACCTTCTTCCTGTCAGATGGTAGCCGAATGCAAGTTCATTGTTCGTGTTCAGGGAATAAGAAAGGTCTTCCCTAAAGCTGAACTCCTGAAGGTTGGAGATCCATCGGAATCCCTGGACGGCATCCTGAAGTCCCAGCTTGTAATCAAAATTGCTGATGATGATCGACGTGTTGGAAAAGAGCCGTTCGCTGAACAAATGGTTCCAGCGGAAGGTTCCGGTCATATTTCCCCACTCAAAGCCGAAGTTGTCATCGAAATTAAATACATCCCTTCCTGTATAGAAGGCCAGAAAGAACCGGTTGCTGTTATTTGATTTCCAGTTGAACTTTGCATTTACGTCATAAAAATGCACGAGGTTATCCTGCGATGCCGCCTTAAGAATAAAATCAACATACGAACGGCGTGCAGAAACAATGAAAGAGCTTTTTTCCGGTACAATGGGACCTTCGATTGCAATACGGCTGGCCATCGTTCCAATTCCGCCGGTGACATCAAACTCCTTGTTGTTTCCATCCTTCGTCCTCACTTCAAGGATAGAAGAAAGGCGGCCGCCGAAACGCGCAGGAATCCCGCCTTTGTAAAGTTCAGAGTCTTTGATCACATCAGCATTGAAAACCGAAAACAGACCGAAGAGGTGAGATGGATCATATACCGGGGCTTCATCAATTAATATCAGATTCTGGTCGGCGCTTCCTCCGCGCACGAAAAAGCTTGAGCTCCCTTCGCCCGCCGTGATCACTCCAGGCAGCATCTGGATGTTTTTGATGATGTCAATCTCACCGAAAAGAGCAGGTAATTTTCTCACCTGATTCATGTTGAGCGTGTTCTTGCTCATCTGCACGGCTACCACGTTCTCATCCAGCGGTTTTTCTTCAATGACGATCTCCTGAATGACCTGCGCATCTGTTTGCATTTCAAGATTGAGGGTCACATCGCCCTGAAGATCAAGCGTGCGAACCTGCTCCTTATATCCTATGTAACTGAATCTGATCTCATAAGAGCCTTTCGGCAAAGTGAGGGCATAAAAACCATAATCGTTTGTTACGGTACCGGCTTTCAGGGATGGTATATAAATAGTCACACCGAGTAACTCCTCTCCGTTATCGGCATCCTTTATATAACCGTTGAGCGTAACTTTTTCCTGAGCCGCCGCCGCGGAACAGATTACAAGCAATGTGGCGAATAGTAAGTTTCTGAGCATCAATATGGGTTGTTACATGGTAAAGACAACTATGTTCCCATTTACCCCCTTCCATTTTAATATTTTTGGGGCATAGTGAACACACCATTTCAGACGGAAACCACCGTAAATGGTTACCTTTGTTGGAAAGAAAAGCCGGGAATCCAAGAAATGATTAAGAAAATCAGGGAATTATATAAAGAGTTCAAACCCTATGTGAGAGTTGACCTCATTATGTACGGCGTGATGATCCTTTTGATCATTCTGTACTTTATAGTCAGTCTGTTTTTATAGAAGAAGTCGAACGGCAATCGATTGAACCCACAGTTAAAGCAGTATTTCAGCGACGTTCTCTCTGATCTTTAATGAAAGCTCATCGGTGGGAAGATCATTCTGGTCATATCCGAACGGATCCTCGATCTCCTCGGCAATCAGTTCCACACTCATCAACACAAAGGTTATCAACAATACGATGAGGATCGTGAAGTAACCCGAATCGGTAACAAACCCGAAAGGCAGCGTGATGATGTATATGAAGATAAATTTTTTGATATACATCATATAAGAATAAGGAATGGGTGTGTTCCTGATCCGCTCACAGGAGCCCATGATATCAATCAGCTCCTTCAGCTCCTTGTCGAGGTTGATGAGTTGGTCGCCCGTGATCTGGCCCGACTTATACATCGCATTTACCTTCTCATATAACATCGCCGAAAGGCGGTTTGGCTTGTGTTTATACTTCTTGAGGTTTTCAATAAAATCTTCCGAAACGGGTTCCAGGTCATCCGTCTTCACACCTTTCCGCAGGGTGTCCTTCGTGGCGAAGACAAAATTTCCAATCATTTTGGCGAACCACTCGCGGTCTTCATGATTTTCCCGGCTGACATAGGCATTGAGTTTCAGCGCCATATTCCGCGTGCTGTTCACCAGTGCGCCCCATAGCTTTCTGCCTTCCCACCAACGGTCGTACGCGGAGTTTGTTCGAAAAACGAGAAACAGGCCGAGGACGATGCCCAACAGGGAGTGCATCGCTATGGAAGGGTGAAAGCTTATTTCAGGAAGCGTGAGGTAATCAAGCGCCAGATAACATACCAGGGTGGAATAAATGGCCATAAAAATCAGGGTGGGCGTCAGGGTCCTCATCACCTGGCGGCTATAGGAATGGAAGATCAGCTGAAACCAGGTCTTGGGGTTGTATGAAACCATTGGGGTGCGTTAGTGGCGCAAATTAAGTGAAAAAAGGTTCCGAAATAAAATTAAAAACCTTTTGGATGTTGTACGGCAAATGATATCTTTATGATATCATTTTAATATCACTGCTATGACGAAGGAAAAGATAAACTCGCCCGTGTCGGGATACATCATGGTTACGGTAGTAATCATTTTATTGGCGATTGCACTTTGGGGGCTCATTGGCTTGAGAATCAGTGCATTCGGCTTGCTGATACTGTTGACTATAGCACTCTTTCCGGGGTTCTTTTTTATAAACCCTAACAATTCCGTTGTGTTGGTGTTGTTTGGAGAATACAAGGGCACGGTGAAGTCTAACGGATTTTTCTGGGTGAACCCGTTCTTCATCAAAAAATCCATTTCCCTTCGGGCGCGAAACTTTGACAGTGACAAGATCAAGGTCAATGACAAGGTGGGCAATCCCATTCAGATCGGCGTCATCCTCGTGTGGCAGGTAAAGGACACTTTTCGCGCCAGCTTTGAGGTAGATAATTACGAAACTTTTGTAAAGCTTCAGACCGATTCCGCCGTTCGCAGACTCACCGGATTGTATCCTTACGATAATTTTGATACCGATTCAGAAGTGACCCTGCGGTCGGGCAATGAAGAAGTGAATCATGCGCTCGAAGATAATTTGCGCAACCGCCTGGACATGGCCGGCATTGCAGTGATCGAAGCGCGGATCGGACACCTCGCATACGCCCCCGAAATTGCCGGCGCCATGTTGCGCAGGCAACAAGCCAGCGCTGTAGTGGCCGCGCGGTTCAAAATTGTAGAAGGAGCCGTGAGTATGGTGCATATGGCCCTCGAGGAGCTTTCCAAAAAGGGTATCATCGACCTGGATGAGGAACGGAAAGCTGCGATGGTAAGCAACCTGATGGTAGTGCTCTGTGGCGACAAGGACGCCACTACAATAGTAAATGCGGGCACACTCACTCATTGACATGCCACGATTACTGTATGAATAAGAGCAGAAACCAAAGACCAACGCATAGAATCAATCTGGCATCACGTTACCCGGAAGGCCCGGAGTGGGCCGCGAAAGGATTAATCCCCGAACATGAACTAATGTGAAATGGCACAAAAGAAACCCTTTGTGTTACGGTTGGATCCGGATGTCATGAAAGCAGTTGAAAAGTGGGCTGCCGATGAATTCCGAAGTACGAATGGCCAGATCGAATGGCTGATCAGTAAAGCGTTGAAGGATTCCGGCAGAATAAAATCAAAAGGAAAAACAGAATAAAACATTTACCAATTTCGGAATATCCGTACCTTTCAGGTCCATTTATCCGCTATGAAGAATTTTGATGTAATCCATGTTCTGTTGTTCCTGCTGCTGATGCTTGTGTATCAAATCGTTGACGCACAGGATTATGTGCTGACCACCCGGGGCGATTCCCTCACGGGGGAAGTAAGACCTTTGCTCTTCGGGCCGGAAAAGAAAGTTCAGATCGTTGGACCGGATAAGAAAAAGAATACGCTTTCACTTTTTGAGGTCCGGGCATTCTCCAGCGACGGTCAGATCTACCACCCGGTGAGGGGCGAGACGGGATATATGTTTATGAAACTGATACAGCAAGGCTATCTTTCTCTCTATGCATATCAACCCGAAAACCAGCACCGGTTTGACGGTCTTTTTCTGCAAAAACTCGATGGCGATCACATGGTTGTGCCCAACCTTGGCTTTAAGAAATATCTTGGCCAGTTTCTCGAAGATTGTCCTGCCGTAGCCCAGAGGATCAAGGACGGCGAGCTCCATAAAAAAAATCTTACGGAACTGGTGAATGCCTACAATGCCTGTATTGACAGCCGCACCGTCGACCATGAAGAAGAGATCGCCAATCGCCAGGAACAAACCATTCAGATCAGCGCGTGGGATTCGCTGGAGGAAAAAGTGATAGCGGCAGATTTCAGTGAAAAGGCCAATGCCCTCGAAATGATCAGCGAGATCCGGAAAAAAATACAACAACAGGAGAAAATCCCGAACTTCTTACTCGAAGGGTTGAAAAATTCTCTCAAGGGCACGGGGTTGACGGCAACTCTTGAAGAAGCTATCGAAGAGACGACCAGGCAATGATGCCTTCACCTCACTCTTAAGGAAGGAAAAAGGATATTCCATTTCCTGATGATTTTTACTCTATCAATGATCAACACCAGCACGCTGCAGGCGCTTACCAGTAGCGCGTAGGTAAATAGTTGACCGCCGTCATCCTGCACCGATATGCCCAATATCGCCAGGTGCATTACAATCGCTCCCGACATCAGGCCCAGGCCAAGCAACGCCCCCATCCAGGCAATGCGGTTGATCAACAGCATGACAGAAGCGATCAACTCCAAAACCCCGACCATGATGCGTCCCCAGGGTTCCATTCCCACGGTGGTAAAAATATATACTGACTCTGACGAGGCGGTAAACTTGAAGAAAAGTGTTTGCAGCATGATGAGGGCGGCCAACAACCTGGCAGTCCAGTAAACAATAGCCGGAAGGGATTTCATAACGGGGGTGTTTATGATGCCTGAAGTTAAGAAATTTTCAGCATAGTAAACCCCTTGTCAAATTAGTGATGAGCTTTACTCGATTGGCTCGGCCCATTTTCGTTGTAAGTCATAAAATATCCTGCCATCCTGTACCCTCAACGGTGAATCTATATTGTCGTCATAGATCTCTCCGGTTCCCAACCCTTGCGGCAAGGAGGGATTGTAATTAGCGGTGAACTGGCAGATGGCGTTGAGGCCGATACTTGATTCCAGGGCGGAGGTAATCCACCAGCCGATGTTTTGTGATTCCACTATGGAGATCCATTCTTCACATCCGCTTAATCCTCCATGCAAGGTCGGCTTCAATACGATGAACCGCGGTTTCAATTTCTTAAGCAAAGCAGACTTTTCTTCCCCGGTGTTCACGTTGATAAGCTCCTCATCGAAGGCAACGGGTATCGGCGATTTCCGGCAGAGCTCCTCCATTTCTTCAAGACCGGGCTTTATGGGTTGTTCAATTGAATGCACGCCGAACTTGCTCATCTCTTCAAGTTTGTAAAGCACATCGTCGGTTTTAAAAGCGCCGTTTGCATCCAGCCGGATGGTGATCTCCTGGCGGTAATATCTCTTTCTGATGTAGCGAAGGATATCACATTCCCTTTCAAAATCCAATCCTCCAACCTTTAGCTTAAGACAGGTAAATCCCTGAGATACCTTTTTGTTGATCTGGTCCATCATGAAATCCATGTCGCCCATCCAGACCAGCCCGTTGATAGTAATAGGCTGGCCACGAACAAAAGAATTGTTATATAGGATTCGAGTGCCCCCATTGTTAAGGTCCAGCAAAGCCGTCTCCAGTCCAAAGAGGATGGAAGGAAATCCCGGCGGCACGAGCTTTCTCACATCTTTCAGGTCGGCTATTCTCAACGCTGATGCATTGATCTTTTCAATGTGCTCAACGAGTGTTGTTTCAAAGTCGGGCACGTGATCCACACTTAACCCTGGTAAAGGACCGCACTCACCCAATCCGAAAACGTGGGGTTTCTCGCGGGACTCAAGTCTGATAAACCAGGAAGGTTTATCTTTCATCAGCCCCCTGGAGGTACGGGCTTTAAAATTGAAGTGGAATACTTTTTTAAAAAAACTGGCGTGAAGGGTCATAAAATTTTCAAAACATAAACAAGGCAATGACAGGCAGGCGGAAAATATTTACTTTTCAGTTAGTTTCAGGAACGTGAACACAAACGACTATACTTACGATCTTCCGCAGGACAAAATTGCACTCTATCCACTGCCACAGCGAGATACATCAAAGCTTTTAGTGTATAAAGAAAAACAAATTTCGCATTCAATCTTCGAATTCCTGTCAGAACATTTACCGGAAAACGCATTTTTGTTTTTTAACAACACGAGGGTGATACCGGCCCGCCTTCACTTTAAAAAAGAGAGCGGCGCTCACATCGAAATATTTTTGCTTGCTCCCCGCCGGCCTTCAGTATTGCTGGCGGAAACAATGGCTGCCGCGGACCAATGCAGCTGGCAATGTACCATCGGCAACTTAAAAAAATGGACGGAGGGAATTACTCTTGAGAAAAAGATAAAAGGCATAACCCTGTTTGCCTCGCTCCTTGACCGGAAAGAAGGCCTGGTTGAATTTACGTGGAACGGCGGCCATACGTTCGCAGAGATCATCCATCACACCGGTGAAACTCCGCTTCCACCCTACATTAGACGCAAGCCGGAAGCGAGCGACATCGAACGGTATCAGACCATTTACTCTCACTTCGATGGCGCTGTTGCCGCCCCTACCGCCGGGCTCCACTTTACCCCGGCAGTATTTGAAAAATTAAAGAAAAGAAATATCGGCCATGATTTTCTAACCCTTCATGTGAGCGCAGGAACGTTTCAACCCATCAAGGCGCAGGATCCTGATGAACACATTATGCACGAAGAACAGGTCATCGTCTCCCGGCTAAACGTGGAAAACCTGCTAACACCCAACAGGCGTTTCACCGCAGTAGGCACTACTTCCATGCGCACGCTGGAAAGCCTCTACTGGTATGGCGTCAAGTTGTTGCTTGACCCTGAAAGTGAATTCCGCATTGGCCAACGGGATGCGTATACGCTAAAGAATCAGCCCCCGCTGGAAAGAGCGATCGGCGCCGTTCTGAAATACATGGATAAAAACCAGCTGGAGACGCTTGTCGGAGAAACCTCTATTTTTATAAGGCCAGGATATGCTTTTAGAGTGTGTCAGGCACTCATCACGAATTTTCACCAGCCCGCCTCCACCCTCATTTTACTCGTCGCGGCCTTTGTGGGCGAAGACTGGAGGAAGATCTATGAAGAGGCGCTGAAGAATGATTACCGGTTTTTGAGTTATGGGGATAGTTCGCTGCTGATCGCGGATTAAGCGGATTTTGGGATTTCGCGGATGGGCAGAAGTTGAAGTTTGAGGTTTGAGGTTTCTGTAATCAAAAAGTTTTCATTCATTTTTCTGGTTAGCAGGTATTTCTGACTTTGTTTCGCAGGTCATTTCCTGTGCCATTACTTCTTTTCGCTTGTTGCCGACTATTGAAACGATCAATCCTGAAGGGATTGAATTTGAGTAGCCCCAGGTGCAACCTGGGGTCAGAGGAAAGGGAGCAATCCAACCCTGACAGGGTTGAATTTAAATCTCGGAGTTACACGACATAGCGCCGTTGGCCATATCCGTTCAACAATTGTACGGATGTGAACACTCATCCCAAATGAAAAACGCCTTTTTATATCAGTTCATGGGATTATTATTCTGGCATAATTATTAATACTACGAATAGGAATTTAAACCGGGATTCGTCGGATTAAGGGATTGTCGGATTGATTAGCAGGATTTAAGGGATTGAGGTGGTGTTTGGAATTTCGGATTTAGCCAATTGCCGAATACATTTTTTAACATGAAAAAATACCCGTTGGGAGAATTTGAGGAGATCGTGATGCTGACGGTGGGGATACTGTATAAGGACGCATACGGTGTTTCCATCAAGAAGGAAATTGAGACCAGGCTTTCGCGGAAGGTGAGTGTGGGCGCGCTTCAGACTGCCTTGAGGAGACTTGAACAGAAGGGCTATCTGAAGTCCTTTGAAGGAGAGGGCACACAGGAACGCGCGGGCAGACCAAAGCGGTATTTCACCATCACTGCCTATGGCAAAAAAGCTATGGAATATACCAAGAACACGCGCGAGGCGCTCTGGCGCGCTATTCCGAAGGTGGCTTTAGATTTGAAGATGATAGCAACATTCGGCACGAAACACGAAACCAGGGAATGACTACGTGAAAAAAATTGACACGACACCTCCGCGCCTCTTCCTGCGCTTCTTTCGATGGTTCTGCCATCCCGACTTGAAGAAATATATCGAAGGCGACCTGATTGAGCTTTACGACGAGCGGGTGAAGATAGCTGGAAAAAAAATAGCGGATATAAAATTCATCATGGACGTCCTACTTCTTTTCCGACCCGCGATCGTCAGGCCCGCTAAGGGATACCTACATGTAAACAACGCATCTATGTTCAAAAGCTACTTCAAGATCGGTTTCAGGAACCTGCTGAAATACAAGATGTTTTCCTTCATAAATATCTGGGGCCTGGGCATGGCCATGTGTGTGTGCATGCTCCTTATCCTGATGCTCGCCGAGGAAATAAGCTACGATCAATTCCATGAAAATAAAAACCGGACGTACCGCATACTTTCCAAAAGACTGAATTCAGCTACAGCAAATGCCTCCAGCCCATTTCCGCTCGCGGCTTCCATAAAGGAGGATTACCCGATCATTGAAGCTTCCACGCATCTTGTTCCTGGTGTCGGGGGAGATGCCACCTGCAAAGAGAAAAACACTGAGTTACGGGGCTACTTTGCAGATTCTTCGTTTTTCAATGTATTCGGTTTCGATCTGGTCATGGGCAACAAATTCAAAGCCCTTGTTTCACCTAACTCCATTGTCCTATCAATGGAAAAGGCTTCCCTCCTGTTCGATGATGAAAATCCGGTCGGGAAAACCATCGAATTTACTGACCGCGGATTGCGTATCATAAGTATGGGTCTCGGGAATGAAACAGACTCAAAACCCGTAAGTTGGGGTAGCTACACCGTTACTGGCGTGATAGATACCAAAAAATTTAAATCACACCTCAAATTCGATGCGCTCGTCTCCACGGCGTCGCTCGAGAATCTATACCATCAGGAAAAAATTGCCAACGCTACAAACGACTGGCGATGGTACTCGTATTGTTACACATATGTGGTCCTTACCCCGGAAAAAACCGACCGGGAGCTGGAAGCTTCCCTGAATGATCTTATAAAAAATCACTATGGAGGTTTTGAAGATCTTAAGGGCTTTAAACTGATACCTCAAAAGCTCCTGGATATTACGCCAGGCAAATTTGTTGGAAACCCGCCATCCCTGCATCTTCCTGTTGAAGCTTACTATGTCCTTGGATTACTGGCGATGGTGATCATGATTTCGGCTTGCATGAATTATACAAATCTGTCCATCGCGCGCGCCCTTACGCGTGCCAGGGAAATAGGTGTCCGGAAAGTCAATGGTGCAAAAAGAAAAAACCTGGTGGTGCAGTTTTTATGCGAGTCAGTCATCCATGTATTTCTCGCGTTGCTCATAGCGGGTTTGTTGCTCATTGTTATTATACCCTCTTTCAGAGGCCTCTGGGTGAATCAACACCTCAGCTTTGACCTGCGCGCAAACGTCTATGTTTATCTGGCTTTCCTTGCTTTAGCGTTTGTCATTGCACTGGTGGCAGGCATTTTTCCCGCTTTTCATCTATCGGGATACTCTCCGGTTAAGATTTTGAAAAAAATACATCATGAAAAACAAGGCAAAGTAGGACTTCGTAATGTGTTGAGCAGCTCGCAATTTGTCATTTCGCTGTTTTTTATTATTACGACGATTCTATTGGGAAGACAGTTTAAACATTACCTGCAATTTGAATATGGTTTTAATTCGGAGAACATTATTAACATCCCCCTACAGGGAAACGACTACGAGCTGATCTCTGCCGAATTCGGCAAAATAGCAGGAGTTTCAAAGGTTTCGGCCTGCGAGTTTTTACCCGCAACAGCCATGACCTCCGGAATTGGTGTTCGGAAGGCAGCCAATGAAGACGTAATATCATTTGAACAATCACGCGTGGATGCAAACTTCATTGAGAATCTCGGGCTCCGGATTGTCGCCGGAAAAAACCTCCCTGAAGGCATCAACGCAGATAGATTTGCTTTAGTAAATGAGACCGGGGCAAGACAGTTAGGATACGCAATTCCCTCCGACATGGTGGGTCGAATTCTGGACGTCTATCCCTATGATAAACCTGTTGAGGTGATTGGTGTAATGGCTGATTTCCAATTCCAGACGCCCGTCATGGCGGACAAGATCACCCCCCTTATTTACCGGAATCAACCTGAACATTTCAGCTACCTTAACGTAAAAGTAGCTTCCAGTGACTATCGCGAAACGCTCACGCGCCTGAAACAAAAATGGGGCGCCGTCGACCCGGTTCATCCGTTCAGGTATCAGTTCTTTGATGACCAACTGGTCAGGGTTAATCAATGGCTTGGCGATCTGGTTTCCATCATTGGTTTCATTGCCGTCCTCGCGATTTTTATTGCCTGCCTGGGATTACTGGGAATGGCAGTCTACACCACGGAAAGGCGTACTCGTGAAATTGCCATCCGGAAAGTTTTGGGCGCCGCCAATTTTGGGCTTGCACTGATGCTGTCCAGACATTTTGTAAAACTATTGATGATATCGGTCCTTATTTCGGCGCCATTGAGTTATTTCCTCAACAACCTTTGGCTTCAAAATTTTCCCAACCGCGTTGAATTTGGCCTAGGGACTGTAGGGGTCGGTACAGGTCTCCTGCTTGTGTTGGGTTTGTTCACCATTGGATCACAAACTATGAAGGCGTCGAGTCGCAGTCCTGTCGAATCCTTGAAAATGGAATAAGATCAAAACGCGCAAGCCTCATGAAAGAAACCATCGCCTCCCCTCCCCGCATCTTCCTCCGCTTCTTCCGGTGGTTCTGCCATCCGGAGTTGAAGAAATATATAGAAGGGGACCTGATGGAATTGTATGAGGAGCGGTTGAAAGCGTCCGGTAAGACAAAGGCGGATATACAATTTATGATAGATGTCTTATTGCTGTTAAGGCCAGGCATCATCAAACCAGCAGACGGTTATCACACTGTAAACAACTATGGTATGTTCAAAAGTTATTTTAAGATCGGCTGGAGAAACCTGGTGA
>JBBEBN010000254.1:18898-22364 GCA_040882305.1 Cyclobacteriaceae bacterium | reverse complement strand
TTTGGAAACTACGAAAAATACTGGCTGCGTTTAATCCATTCGATGTTTTTGATGCAATTAGATTTTTCCCCGGACACCGCTGATTGCAGAATTGTACAAATTTATTTTTTCATTGGAAGGAAAACACGTTTCCAAAATTCACGCCAAAATGGAAACTTGTCGAGATCTTAGACTGATTGATGTCTTCAAAATAGGGAGCGAATTTCGGATCGACGTCGAAGCCTCGATAGCCGACATCGCCCGAGATAAAGGCGTCGATGGTAAAACCTTCGCGCACATTGCTCTTGCAAATGCGGTATCCCAACAACAATCCCCATTCGATCCGCTGTTCAACGGAACTGAAGGTGAACAGGTCGGATGACATCACGCTGATGGGTTGATTGATAAAGTGGCCAAAGTTTGTAAAACGGATCTCATGCCCGAAATACCACATTCCGATTTTCAACGGATTGTACAGTTTCTGCTTGATAGCAATCGCGTATCCTCGCTCGAACCTGTCGCCTGCCGGGACGGTAAGGTCATTTTTAAAGAACGGATCGCGTATGCCGATGAATTCAAATTCATGACCCAGCCTTTCCTGCAGGTAGAACTCCACACCGAGGGGAAGTCGTCCGGCGAAGACCATCACCGGATTACCACCGACGATCAGGCCGCGGAATTCATTCACACGCGGATCAAAATTCGTGAGCCGCCTGCCCCGCTGGCTTACTTTTTTTGTATGGCTTGAAGAATTTGAAATAGCAATAATCTCCTCGCCCAGTTTCCTGTTTTCATAAAAAGGCCGGTAATAACCTGATAGTTTCCCGTCTTCCTGATAGATCTCCCAGGTTCCTATTTTTAATTCGCCCTCCATGCTGCCTTTCGTCTGAAGTGTTCCGTTAGGAAAGTATCCATAATACATCCCTTTATTGTCCTTATACGCACACTCCCCTTCCTTCCGGCCATCTTCGTAAAAGAACAACCACTTTCCCTCTCTTTTTTCGCCGGTGATCGTTCCCGTAATTTTTAATTTTCCGGAGAGATAATACTCGCGGTACTCACCTGCTTCCGAATGAAAAACAGTTTCACTGCTCGGCGACCCATCCGGATAAAATGATTTCCATGATCCGGTTTTTTGTCCATTTTCGTAAGTGCCTGAACGACTGAACTTTCCGTCTTCATAAAAATATTCCCATAAACCAGTTGGCTGATCATTCACAAACTTTCCCCGACGTAAGAGTTTGCCGCTCGCATAATAGTACGTCCATTCACCTTCTTTTTTACCATTGGAATAGTCACCCTCGGACTCAAGTACGCCATTCTCGTTAAAAAAACGCCACCTTCCAACGTTAAGGGTACCGTTCCTTGGACCTTCAGCCAGGACTTTACGCGAATGAGTATATTCTGTATAACGCCCGAAATCATTCGCATAATCGATCTGTCCCTTTAGCACGCCGTCTTCGAAATAGCTTTTCCACAGCCCATGCCGTTTATTGCTGTCATATTCTCCCGCTTCCTTCACCTGACCATTTTCATAATAGCTGACCCACTCACCTTCGCGGTTTTTTCCGTTGACAATGCCCTGCATGCTCTTCTGCCCGCTTTCATAAAAATACTCCCATAAGCCGTGGTTGGCATTTTGCTTCAGAATACCCCGCATTTTGAGTTTGCCAGTTTCATAAAAGAATTCCCAGACCCCTGTTGTTTCATTGTTGGTGAATTGCCCTTTGGATTCAATATTTCCGTTGAGATAGTAAGAAACATAGCGCCCGTGAAGGACGTTGTGAATGGTGTCTTTTACCTGATAAACTTCCTTAAGGTTTTTCTTCTCCGGATCATGCCAGGTCTGGCGGCTAAAGCTCTGCCCGAATGAGACGTGGCTCACCATGAGGACCAGCGCTGACAAGACGAATTGTTTCACCTCAAGGATTTTAGGCCTTGAATATAGTCATTTTGCGGGATATTGTCGCCCCTAAATGCCCTAAAGCGGACTTGCCAGCGCTGCGCGCCAGTATCGTATCATCGTTCGCGGGAGGGCGTGTGGGTAAATGCGGCCTTTCCCCAGTCTGCGATTTCCTGTTCGCTCCACAGTTCTGGGAAGAACATCCGTTTCTGGAATTTAGGAGGAAGATACTTTTGCCAGTTTGTTCCCCCTGTAGCCTTCAGAACATCAGGATCCTTCACGAGATAGGCGCCAGCCGATTTCATGTGCGCCAGCGGCCAGAAGATATTGACGTACATGTCGTATTCCCGAAGCTTCGGCACAATTTCCTCGCGCGAAGGACGGTCCGCGAATTTTCTTTGAAATATCTTTCGAAGGTTATTGTCTTTATACTTCACGCCGGCCTCATAAAAGACTTTCATGTAGTGGTTTTCAAATTGCTGAAGGGTAAGGGTCTTTGACCCGGTGCTGAGATCGGTGGCACCTCTTTTCCAGTAAAGTTTTTCCACCATTTCTTTAATGTCCGCATCTCTGAGAGCCTCGCGTTCATCCATCGCAACAAGATTGATCATGTCAGTGGAACCGATCTCAATAAAGCGGTATTGAGCGGACTGGAAACCGCTGGCAGGCAGCAGGGCCATGCGGAATTTCTGAAACTGATCTTTCTCCATCCCCTTTACCATGATCTCAAAGGAATTTTCGAGATTCTTGAAGTAACGGACAATGCGGTCGATACGCTCAACAAAGAATTGCTCATCAATATTCTGGCGGGTGGCGATCTGTTCTATCTCCAGCAGAACAAGCTTAAAATACAACTCGGTGATCTGGTGGTAAATGATGAAAACCTTTTCGTCAGGTAAACTTGTCTTCGGATTTTGAAGACTGAGCAACGTTTCCAGGTGGATATAATCCCAATAGGCAAGGTAATCCGAGTAGAGCAGTCCGTCGAGATAGGAGGAGATATCCTGCCCCATAAAATCGTACTTGGCCTGAAGTTTTTTCAACTGCTCCAGCAGGTTTTGATCAACCGGTTCATCGTTCATACAAAGCCACTTAATTGTAAATTACTGTTTAACTTGGAGGCGAATTTAAAGGAATAATGAATACCAATAGTATGCCCAACCGACAACCCGCTGCCGCGAAATCAGGAAAATCCTTAAAGCAGGATGTTTTTGACCATCCTGATTTTTATGCGATCGATGACCTGCTTACGGAGGAGCACAAACTCATCAGAAGTTCCATACGCGAGTTTGTTAAAAAAGAAATATCGCCCTACATAGAAGACTGGGCTCAGCGGGCGCATTTTCCCTATGAGATCGTAAAGAAATTCGGTGAGATCGGAGCTTTCGGTCCAACGATTCCCGCTGAATACGGCGGCGGTGGGCTGGACTATATCAGCTATGGACTTATCATGCAGGAAATCGAGCGTGGCGATTCGGGTATGCGGTCTACAGCCTCCGTCCAGGGATCGCTGGTCATGTATCCGATCTACAAATTCGGCAGTGAAGAGCAGCGGAAAAAATATTTACCCAAGCTGGGCTCGGG
>JBBEBN010000254.1:0-18888 GCA_040882305.1 Cyclobacteriaceae bacterium | reverse complement strand
CTCGGGTGAATGGCTGGGATGTTTTGGCCTGACCGAGCCGGATTTTGGTTCAAACCCCTCCGGAATGGTTACAAATTTCAGGGATATGGGCGACCATTATGTTTTGAATGGCGCCAAGATGTGGATCTCGAATTCACCGAAGGCGGATGTGGCGGTGGTATGGGCGAAAAATGAAGAAGGAAGGATACACGGTCTTATTGTGGAACGCGGCGCAAAAGGTTTTTCCACACCTGAAACTCATGGCAAATGGTCCTTGCGCGCAAGCACCACAGGAGAACTTGTGTTTGACAATGTGAAAGTTCCAAAAGAAAACTTACTTCCCGGCAAGAGCGGGTTGGGCGCGCCGATGATGTGCCTGGATGCCGCCCGCTATGGAATCGCCTGGGGAGCATTGGGCGCTGCCATGGATTGCTATGTATCAGCCCGCCGATACGCGACGGAGCGCATCCAGTTCGGTAAACCGATCGGGTCGTTTCAGCTGGTTCAGAAAAAACTCGCTGAGATGCTCACCGAGATCACAAAAGCCCAGCTTCTGAACTGGCGACTTGGCATACTGATGAATGAAGGGAAAGGCACGACGGCCCAGATATCCCTCGCGAAAAGAAATAATGTTCACATGGCATTGGAGATCGCACGCGAAGCCCGGCAGATCCACGGCGCTATGGGAATAACAGGCGAATATCCGCTTATGCGCCACATGATGAACCTGGAATCGGTGATCACTTACGAGGGCACACATGATATCCACCTGTTGATACTCGGAAATAAAATTACAGGCATCTCCGCCTTTGAATAATAGGCATTAGGCATTAGGAAATTGTACTCAACGGTGACCGTTCCCTGGTGCGAGCTGTCAACTGCCAATTGTCAACTGATTTGCGCGAAGGCATGCGCGGGTCTACGGCACGTAGGCCGTAAACGTCAGGCGTTGAACAGGGTTTGCAGGATCGTTTGAGTACAACGATATGGCTTTATTCTGCGTACCGCTTCGCTCCTGAGGATTAAAAGTGATCCTGAGGGTGCTGCCCTCTCCTGGCTTGAGTATCATTTTAGAAGCGGTGGCTGTCACACAGGAGCAATTCGGCTGAATCGACTTCAACACCAGCTCTTTTTTTCCTGTGTTGGTAAAGAGGATCTCTTTTTCGGTGGCTGTGTTGCCGGGAATGTTGCCGAAGTCAAGCGAGGAAGACTCAAAGGTCAGGTGAGGAGCAGACGCCAGCGCTGCGGCCGTCATTTTTGGGAAAAAGTCCTCGAGGGTAGCATACACTGAAAACGACTTAACAGGATTGGTTTGATCATTGGTTTCGAGTTCGATATTATCGGCCTGAAAGCCGTACTGATTTTTCAATGCACCGTTATAACGGATTTTGATAACCGCTTTTTCTCCAGCACGAAGTGTCATCGGCTGAACATCTACCTTGATATGTTGGGGATGCATAAACTTCCCAGTGAATGTAACAGGATCAGAACCTGCATTCATCACAGGAAATTCACGCACTACGTACTCATCTTTTATGAAGACCCGGCCCATATTAAAAGATGATACCCTCATCTTCAGATTGCCAACAGCAACAGGGTAATCGGAGGGGACAGGTTCTTCGGGATGGCTCACCTGCCCTTTGATCTGCAGGATGATGGGATTGGCGTCCAGGTCGGTAGTTACAGTCAGCGATTTTGTAAAGAATCCAGGCCGGCCTTTAGGGTCGTAGCTTGCCTGAATGAACCCCTCCTTCCCGGGCGGAATCACTTCTTTAGACCATCCCGGTGTCGTGCACCCGCAGGATGCCTGGACCTTGAGGATCTTTACCGGACGCGGGCTGTTGTTTGTGAAAACAAATTCATGGGCAACCGGTCCCTTTTGCTCGTCGATAGTTCCAAAATCATGCGTTTCTTCACGGAAAGCAAGTTGTTTCGCCTGCTGGGCAAAAGAGGTTGCAAAAAGTGTAATAAATAAAAAGCTGAAAATTATTCTAGTCATAACATGAAAATGATCCCGTGCAAAATTAACGATAAAATGCTGCATTTAATTTCATTTAGGCCCATTCTTCCTGTGGCCTGACTGATTTTCCTTGATACACCTGCCTATATTCCCTGTTTGTTGCCAACATTTTATTTTCTTTGCAAAACTATGTCGAGAATACTAACCGGAATCCAGAGCAGCGGCCGCCCGCACCTTGGAAACTTGCTGGGAGCAATCATACCCGCGATCAGGCTTTCGCAGCAACCTGGAAACGAATCACTGTTTTTTATTGCTGACCTTCATTCACTTACCACCATCAAGGACGCAGAAACCCGGGTGAACAATGTCCGGGCAGTAGCGGCAGCGTGGCTCGCTTTTGGTTTTGATATCGAGCGGAATTTCCTCTACCGGCAATCTCGCATTCCTGAGGTCTGCGAGCTCACCTGGTACCTGAACTGCTTCACGCCCTTTCCCATGCTGGCCAACGCTCACTCGTTCAAGGACAAATCTGAAAAACTGGCGGATGTGAATGCAGGTCTTTTCACCTATCCTGTGTTAATGACCGCAGACATCATCCTGTATGATGCTCAATTCGTTCCCGTGGGAAAAGACCAGCGTCAGCACGTTGAGATTGCGCGGGATATTGCTTCCTCTTTCAACAATCAGTATGGCGAGACTTTTGTGGTGCCCGAGGCTAAGATTGAAGAGCAGGTGATGACTGTTCCCGGCACAGACGGCCAGAAGATGAGTAAGTCGTATGGGAATATCATCGATATTTTCCTTCCGGACAAGGAGCTGAGAAAAGAAGTTCTCTCAATTATTACTGACAGTACTCCCCTGGAGGCGCCAAAAAATCCTGATAAAGATAATGTATTTGCCATTTACAGCCTCGTTGCCACCGGGGAAGAAAAAGAATCGATGCGGGCAAAATACCTTGAAGGCAATTACGGCTATGGCCACGCCAAACAGGAACTGTACGAGCTCATCGTCAAACGCTACGCCAGCGAAAGGGAGGCATTCAACTTTTACATGAGCAATCCTGACGCGCTAGACAAAAAGCTGGAACATGGCGAAGCAAGAGCGCGCATCATCGCCCGCGGAGTGCTTGAGCGAGTGAGAAAAAAACTGGGTTACGGTTGAACGGGTGTTTGCAGAACCACGCCCTCATCCCTGCATGCCTCTATGGCCTTTATGTCCTTGCTCCCTAATTCCCCTGCCCGGCAGTCCACACCACATCCCGTTTCTCTTTTCCGATGGTGAGTAAAATCCTGGGAGGATTTGTGACAAGGATCAGGCGGGTATCCTTTCCAGGATATTTGTCGACTTCCACGGGTACGCCTTTCCCTAAATACGCGATGGGCATCAACACATCATTATCGGGGCAAAGGTGATCATGGATCTTCTGAAATTCCTCTTCCAGGCCTTCTCCGTGTTTATCCTGAAAGTCATCCTCCAGGTCATGAAGTTCTTCTTCCAGGTCGTCGTATTTCGGATCGTTATAATCTAACTTGCTCAACTCCGCTTTTTTCTTCTCTATTTCCCGCAGCTCGGCATCTAGTTCTTTGACGTTCATAGCTCAATTTTCCGTAAATATTAGAGATTTAGAGGAATTACAAAAAGATTATACCATAATAAAGCCCTGGTTATCTACTAATTAATTGAAAAAGGGTCTAACGAGGCCCACCCCGCATATACGGGCTGGCGGTCCCTTTAGGAATATGAGAGGGGTGTCTCACCATTCAGTGGAACGTTACAAATCACCATCTAAAAATACACAGTTACGGCATTAGAAGCTGATCGAATGCTTCGTTCATTCGATTGCAAACTGTAATTTTGAAAGAAACAACAGGCTTATGACGGATGATTTCTTGCCCATAAATGGCACCGACCATATTGAGCTCTATGTGGGGAATGCAAAGCAGGCTTCCCTGTTTTATCAACACTGTATGGGCTTTGAACTGGTCGCTTATGCGGGACCCGAGACCGGTATCCGAGACCGCACCTCCTATGTGTTACAGCAAAACAAGGTAAGGTTCGTCCTGACCACTGCCATTAGGCCTGATTCGGACATCGCTGAGCATGTTCATAAGCATGGCGATGGAGTGAAAGTGCTGGCCTTATGGGTGGATGACGCGAAAAAATCCTTTTATGAAACCACCTCCCGCGGCGCGGCGGTAGCCCGGGAGCCTCAGGTTTTGCAGGATGAATTCGGAGAAGTGGCGGTGGCCTCAATAAAAACCTACGGTGAAACCATCCACACGTTCGTGGAGCGGAAAAATTATCGCGGGCCCTTCTTACCAGGATATAAGTCTCATAAAAGTTCCTTTGCGCCGGTGCCGACGGGTTTGATGTATGTGGATCATTGCGTCGGTAACGTGGAGCTGGGGAAAATGAATGAATGGGTTCGCTTCTATGAAGAGGTGATGGGTTTTAAGCTCCTGATCACTTTTGATGACAAGGATATCAGCACTGAATACAGTGCCCTGATGTCGAAGGTCGTGTCGAATGGCAATGGATACATCAAGTTCCCAATCAATGAGCCTGCCGCGGGCAAGAGGAAATCCCAGATCGAAGAGTACCTGGAGTTTTATCAGAGCGCAGGCGTCCAGCACATCGCCATCGCCACGGACGACATTGTTTACACGGTGGCGGAACTGCGAAAACGCGGCATGGAATTTTTATATGTACCCGATACATACTATAAAGATGTATTGGATCGGGTGGGCAGGATCGACGAAGACCTGAAAGATCTGAAAAAACTGAATATCCTGATTGACCGCGATGAAGAAGGTTACCTGCTCCAGATATTTTCCAGGCCTGTGCAGGACAGACCTACATTATTCTTTGAGCTTATTGAACGCAATGGCGCCAAATCGTTTGGCAAAGGGAACTTCAAAGCCCTGTTCGAATCCATTGAACGAGAACAAGCCCTTCGCGGGAACTTGTAGAGATTCCACAAAAACTTTTTGCCACAAAGACACTAAGACACAAAGAAATTTCAGCGTTTTTGTGGCTAAAAAAAAAGAAACAAGAACAAAAAGTGCATAAGGGCAAAAGGCGTAAGAGAACGACCTTCAAGAAAAACTTAGTGTATCTTAGTGTCTTTGTGGCTTCGTGGCTAAAAAAGCATTGTAGCGAAATATATAATTATGTCTGAATTACTGGAACAAGTTCAAACTAAAGCAAACGCGTGGCTGAGCAGCGCAGTAATTGATGCGGAAACGAAAGCTCTGGTAAAATCACTCCTGAATCAGCAGGATTCAAAAGAATTGATTGATAATTTCTATAAGGACCTGGAATTTGGTACGGGTGGTTTGCGCGGCGTGATGGGCGCCGGATCCAATTGCATGAACCGTTACACAGTAGGGATTGCAACTCAGGGACTGGCCAACTACCTCAACAAGACTTATCCGGGAAAGAAAATGAGGGTCGCGATCGCTTATGACAGTCGCATCAACAGTCCTTTTTTTGCGGAGGTAACAGCGAACGTGTTCTCGGCAAATGGTATCCACGTTCACCTCTTCCCGGAGTTACGGCCCACTCCCCTCCTGTCCTTTGCCATCCGTTATTTAAAATGTGATTCCGGTATTGTGATCACCGCTTCGCATAACCCGAAGGAATACAATGGATATAAAGCCTACTGGAGTGACGGCGCGCAGGTCGTTCCTCCTCACGATCAGAACATCACCGAAGAAGTAAAGAAGATCACTTCGTTTGAGCAGGTGAACTTTAAGTCGAACCCTGCGCTTGTCCATACGATCGGGCCTGAAGTGGAGGCAGCCTACTATGAAGAAGTCAAGAAACTTATTCCCAACCGGGAGATCATTGCAAAGCATAAAAATATTCCACTGGTGTACTCGAGCCTCCACGGCGCAGGTATCACCATGGTCCCGGAATGCTTAAGGCAAATAGGGTTCACTAACATTCACATCGTGGAGGCGCAGCAAAAGCCGGATGGGAATTTTCCGACCGTTCACTCTCCGAACCCAGAAGAACAATCCGCCATGGAAATGGTGATCAGCAAAGGAAAAGAAGTGGGTGCCACCATGGTGATGGCAACCGACCCTGATACCGACCGCGTCGGCATCGGCGTGCGCAAAGCAGATGGTGAATTTATCCTGCTGAATGGAAACCAGGCCTTCAGCCTGATGATGTATTTCATTCTGAAGAATCTGAAAAGCACACAAAACGCCTACATCGCAAAGACCATTGTCACCTCCGAACTGGTGGATACCATGGCGGAGGCGATCGGCGTAGAATGCTATAATACCCTTACAGGATTCAAGTACATCGCCTCCCTGATGGGCAAACTCGAGGGGAAAAAACATTTTATCGCAGCGGGGGAAGAAAGTTATGGTTATATGGTGGGGGATTTCGTGCGCGACAAGGATGCAGTTTCCGCCTGTGCATTTTTCGCGGCGATGGCCGCCAACAGCACAGAAGAAAACAAATCCATGTACGACTGGTTAATCGATATGTATGTTGAATTCGGTTTCTATAAAGAGCACCTCATGAACCTCACGAAAAAGGGTCAGCAGGGTGAGCAGGAGATCAAAGCCATGATGGAAAAATTCCGGAACAATCCTCCGGGTGAAATAACCGGAAGCAGGGTCGTGCGTTTGCTGGACTATAAGTTCCTGGACGACAAAGACCTCCTGACGGGCAAAAAAACAAAGCTGGCTTTTCCCGCCTCCGATGTCCTTCAGTTCTATCTCGAAGATGGTACAAAAGTTTCCGTCCGCCCTTCCGGCACGGAACCGAAAATAAAATTCTATATCGCCGTCAGGACCGACCTGTCTTCAAGGGAACAATTTGAGAGGAAGAATCAGGAACTGGACAAGAGGATCAAGGCGATCACGGAGTATCTCCTTTCAGCGTGAGTTGACGACAATTGTGATTGGTTTGTTTGTAGAGACGCAAGATTTTGCGTCTCTACAAACCACCGCATAAGGGATACTGTCCTAAATTGCCTATTTTACATTCGCCGTTTACCAATCTCATTCCAAATGAACGAACCCATTGCTGCGGTCGCTACCGCCATCTGGACGCCGGTTCTATTTTTAATCATTCTCGGCGGGGTGTTTTTTGTTTTGTATTCGCGGTTCGTCCAGTATAAATACATCGGTCATACCATCGACATACTTCGTGGAAAATACAACAACCCGGGTGACCCGGGCCAGATCAATGCATACCAGGCGCTGTCGACGGCCCTTGCTTCTACCGTTGGCATGGGAAACATTGCGGGAGTGGCTGCAGCCATTTCCATTGGAGGACCGGGTGCCCTTTTCTGGATGTGGATAACTGCCATTGTCGGGATGGCAACGAACTTTTTCACCAGTACCCTCTCCGTTATGTACCGCGGAGAGGACTCCGCTGGTCAGATCCAGGGCGGGCCGATGTACGTGATCCGCGAGGCGCTTGGCAAACGGTGGTATCCGCTCGCCATTCTGTTCTCCGTATGCTGCCTCGTGGGTTGCCTGCCCGTCTTTCAGGCAAACCAGTTGACGCAGATCCTCGTCGACACGGTTGTACCCTCCGATTTCAAAACAGCAACGATCACGATCCTCGGATACGAGGTCAGCGCAGCAAAGCTGATGATCGGCACGGCACTGATGGTGTTGGCCGGTGTGGTGGTAATCGGTGGTATTCAACGCATCGGCTCCTGGGCGGGACACATGGTGCCCCTTATGATCATCGTGTATTTTCTTTCTGTGCTCATGATCCTTGTTCTGAATATTGGAAAAGTGCCGGGATATTTTATGCTGATCGTTACCGATGCCTTTTCAGCCGATCACTTCAGGGGGAATCCCGCACTGGGTGGACTGGTCGGCGGCCTTATTGCCACGGGCGTGCGCAGGGCCTCCTTCTCGAACGAAGCAGGGATCGGAACAGCACCCTTGGCGTTGGGGGCATCCAAAAGCAGGGAGCCAGTCAGGGAAGGACTGGTTTCGATGCTCAGTCCTGCCATCGATACACTGCTGGTTTGCACTCTTACCGCCCTCGCCATCCTGGTAACCGATGTATGGAAAACTTCAGCAGCAAATGGGGTCACCCTGACCAACATGGCATTTGAATCTTCCCTTGGCGTCACTGGAAAAATATTGCTGCTTACCAGCGCATTCTTTTTTTCCGTCACCTCCCTGTTCTCCTACAGTTATTATGGAGGGAAGGCCATGTCTTTTCTCTTTGGCGTGACAAGCCGAAAATATTACGACTATATCTACCTGGCCTCGATCGTATTCGCTGCAGTCATCCCTATGCTTGATGTCATCAATATCATCGATATCTCGTTTGCGCTCATGGCGATACCCACCATGTTGTCCGGATTTGCCCTCGCGCCCCGCGTGATGACGGAGGCGAGGGAGTATTTTAGGCGGTTAACCCCCTCCAACCACCCCTGAAGGAGGCTCGCGGTAAAGTCCCCTTTACGCATCCAGATAGTTATCGGGACAGGGATTAATCCCAATTTCCGTGAGAAGAGACGCTGTATTTTCCTGCGCCGGCAAAAAACACGGCGATGGCGGTCATCATGTAAAAGACATTTAACTCGATCATCCACCCACCGAAATCGTTGCGCATAAACATGATGTCACGGTGAGCGATTAAAACTGACATAAGCATATTCAAAGCAACGATCAACGCTGCGATCCGGGCCCTGTATCCTGCAATCATAAACAGCGGCGCGATCACTTCACCCACAAGATTTCCATAGGCGATGAATTCCGGAAGCCCGGCGCGCGTCACCATATCTTTTACGTGCTGAATGCCGTGAATGGCGCTGTGCGAGCCGTGCAGGATCAACAAACCCCCACAGGTTATCCGAAGGATCAGCTTCGCCAGGTTGGGATGGTGTAAACGCGATGCGGGAACAAACATTTCGAACTTTTCAGACTTCTCAAACGTGATTTTACGCCGGAATTACTATTCCGCAACGGATACCGGCTTCACTGGTTTCGGCTCCACGGTAAGCGGATAGTCAAACAGGCCTTGCTCTTTAATGGCTTCCTCTACCTTATGGGGCACAAATTTCTCCCAGCCGTGTTCGCCCTTCCTGATCATAGCCAGCACGTTGTCAGAAATGATGTGAAGATTTTTCACCTTCGCATCATTGATGTCTTTGAGTTTATTGTTGTCGACCAGGTACCGGAAGAGATGCTTCAGGTTATTTGGAAGTTCCTGTTCAAAGTCTTTTAGCGTGAACAGGGTATTGTTCTGTCGCAGGGCTGGATAAATATAGAGCTTCACATTGGTTCCAAAAAGTGAAGCAAAGCACTCCAGGATACCGCCGCGGATATTTTCATACGTCTTTTCTTCAAAAACCTTTTGAAGGGCAAAGATGCCCATGGTGATCCCGATCTTTTTCCCTTTTGTAATGCGGGAAAGATAATCCACCAGGCGGTAATATTCGAAATAATTCGAAATAAGAACGTTCTGGCCCAGGGAACAAATGATGTCGGCGCGGTGAAGAAAATCCCTTTCATCGATCTTCCCGTCCGGGCTAAGGTCGTTCAAAGTCAATTCGGAGATCAGGACAATTTTCGACCGCTCCACATCCAGCTCCTTTTTAAAATGGCGGCGGGAAGAAAGCAACATGTCGACGTTGACGTTGGTAGGAGGACGAAATCTTCCCCGCAGTACGAGCACATTTTTCTTGTACAATTCATCCGAAGGCTGCATCACATTTCCGCTTGGCCCGAACATGGCAGCCTTCGTCAATCCGTTCTTCACAAGCTTGAGTGCCATCAATCGGTTGTCGACAAGTTTGAAATCCGGTCCGGAGAGCCTGAACATGTCGACTTCAACTCGCTTGCCTGTCAGTCCATCGGTCAACGACATCAGTATTTCTTCAGGTTCACTCATGAACATACAGGCATGGATCATATTCACACCAACGATCCCAATGGAGACCTGTTGCTGAAGCGGATCATTATCATGCATTTTTACATGGATCACACATTCGTCGGGTTCAGTGAGGGCATTTAACTGAAAACGCAATCCCATCCAACCGTGTCCCTGATTCGTTCTTTCATAATTCAAGACCTCGATGGTATCGGCGAACGCAAAGAAACGTGTCGTCTCAATCCGGTGGGGCAGCCGCTCGGCAAGCAGTACGTATTCATGATCAAGCATTTGCGTCAGTCGGTCTTCGCAAACATAGCGGTCGCACACCCCGTAGATGGCGTCGCTGAACTTCATATCATAGGCGGAGATGGTCTTTGCAATGGTACCGGATGCCCCGCCAACTTTGAAAAAATTTGCAGCAACTTCCTGACCAGCACCAATTTCCGCAAAGGACCCATAAATGGCCTTACTTAGATTGATGCGGAGCGCTTTCTCCTGAGTAGTGAGTTTCCTGTATTCGTCCATAACGATACGATAGCGCACTCAATTTAACGAATTGCCTTCTACTTCGGTTGAAGGCAGACAATTTTTTAATCTATTAAACGATTCCAATACCATAATAATTATACCAGGTTAAGTATCGAATGCATAAAATGTTTATCCACAGACTACCGTCCTCGGTGTAAAGCTATTTCCGATCGTGCAAGTATGCGTCAGGTTGAACATGGAACTGCCCGGAATTGCGGCGGATGGAATAGTGAATATAGCTTTGAAGCTCTAGGTAACCAGCCCCACAGTCTTTTGGTCAAAAGTTTGAAAAGTTTGTCCATGCGACTCCTACGTAGGAAAGTCCCGCAGCCCAAAAGGGTAGACAGCAGAACTAGCGGAGGTAGAATTTTTCCTCCGCTTCTTTTTTGATATCCTCCCAGTCATCAGGAGGTGGAGGTGTACCTTTTACTTCAAAGATCTCTAACAACCAATGAACCATTTCTTTTTTCATGCCAAACTTCTTCACGGCGTCCTCAAAGAATTCGATTTCATTCTTTACCACCTTCTCATCAGCATGGATCATTAGTAGCAGATCGTAGATGAGGTTCATTTTATCATTGTGGTTGTCCGGTATGACAAAGGTATATTCTTCCTCACTCTCCAGAAGGTTCTTAATGTGACGGTCCTTCAGTCCATACCTTCTGCCAATCTTGTACAACAGCTTCTCTTCTTTCGGATGCAGGCTGCCGTCCGCCTTTGCCAGCGCCAACAGATTCCGGAGGTGATTCTTTTTGTATGATAAATACTGGTGTTCGAAAAAACCTATCATTTTGATTCTTGTTCAATCGTTGTTGCTCATCAGTGCTTTTGGATTTTCGCTGAGAAACGAGTAAAGCTTCACGAGGTTTCATCAGCCAATCGCCAATAGCCAATAGCCACTCAATCAACCCGGAACGGTTACCCCGGCTTCCTCTTCTTTCAGTGCCCTGCGAAGGATCTTGCCCACATTCGTTTTCGGGAGCTCCTTTTTGAATTCGACGTGTTTCGGAATTTTATAATTCGTGAGGTTCTCATGGCAATATTCCAGCAGTTCTTTTTCGGTAAGGCTCTGGTCGCGTTTCACGACAAACGCTTTGATCACTTCTCCCGATCTCGTGTCGGGCACACCGATGGCTGCGACTTCCAGGACTTTCGGATGTCCCGCGATAACGTTCTCGATCTCGTTGGGAAAAACATTAAAGCCGGAAACCTTGATCATATCCTTTTTACGATCGACGATCTTGAAAAATCCTTCCGGATCCATCGTACCGATGTCGCCGGTCTTAAACCAGCCGCCGGGATAAAATACGGACGAATTATCCTGCTTCCAGTATCCGCTCATCACCTGTGGGCCAAGCGCACAGATTTCACCTGTCTCTCCCTGGGGCACCTGTTTTCCATTGTCGTCAAATATGGCGACTTCGGTGCTCGGCATCGGTACGCCTATTGTTCCCATTTTATGGTTGCCGTCGAGGGGGTTACAACAAAGTACAGGCGAGGTTTCACTCAGGCCGTAGCCTTCCAGCAACGGTTTACCTGTTATTTCTTTCCATCGTTTAGCCACTGCATCCTGCACGGCCATACCGCCACCAATGGCGCCTTTCAGGTGGGAGAAATCAAGGTCTTTGAATGCCGGGTTGTTCATCAGTCCGTTAAACAGAGTGTTTACGCCGGTCATGATGGTGAACTTATGCTTGTTTAGCTCCTTGCAAAACCCTTTCATGTCACGCGGGTTGGTGATCAGCACATTTTTCACGCCGGTGCTGAACATGAGCAAGCCGTTTACCGTCAGCGCGAAAATATGATACATGGGAATGGCGGTGATGATGATATCTTCGCCGCCGTCCTTCAAATACGGATCGAACCAATGTGTGATCATCGTATTGTGCGCCACGAGATTGGCATGAGAAAGCTGGGCGCCTTTTGACACACCCGTGGTTCCGCCGGTGTATTGTAGAACGGCAATATCTTCGAGCCTCACGGCCGGCTTATCCAGTTTCATGGTCCTCCCTTTTTTCAGCACGTCCTTAAATGAAAAGGCCGGCAGGTTGTAGGCGGGCACCATCTTCTTGATCTTCTTAACGACAAAATTTACCAGCGCACCCTTCACTCCGCCAAGCATATCACCCAACTCCGTCACGATTACGTGCCTGATCTGTGTTTTGGAAATGATCTTTTCAAGGTTGCTGGCAAAATTCGCGACGATGACGATTGCCGCAGCGCCCGAATCTTTGAACTGGTGTTCCATTTCACGCGGCGTATAAAGCGGATTCGTGTTTACCACAATGAGACCGGCTCGGAGAGCGCCAAAAAAAGCGATGGGAAACTGAAGGAGGTTGGGCATCTGAATAGCGATGCGGTCACCCGTTTTAAGTCCGAGACCATTCTGCAGGTAGGCCGCAAAATCCCGCGACAGTTTATCCAGTTCGTCGTAAGTCATGCATTTTCCCATATTCTCAAACGCAACCCTTTGGCGGTACTTCTCGCAACTTTTTTCAAAGAGGTCGATCACCGATCCATACTCGTAAAGCTTCACTTCGTGGGGGACACCTTTTGGGTAACTTTTAAACCAGGGGAAGGATTTCATAAGACATTCTTTTTTGAACTGAAGAACCTGCAACTACGTGGAAGTGGAATTACACGGTTGATTTTAGTGAAAACACCAGTCCAAAGCAAACGATTGTTTAGGGCAAATCAATATCGCGGAGGCGGCATTGGGGCAAAAAAAAAGAAACCCACCCTTCGATCCATATCGAAAAAGTGGGTTTAGCTCTGAATAACTCATTAACCTAAACTGAGCTGCTGTAGAGGGAGGGCTCGAACCTCCACGGGGCAGTTAGCCGCAGGACATAAGAAAACTTATTAGTGGTCAACCCATTATCCTGTGTTTATCCTGGAATCCCCACCCCCGAGACAGGAGGGTATGTCTGCCAAATTTCATCACCCTACAAGGTGTTGTTGATTATAAATTACACAACAAAGTACGTGGATTACTGCCATACGAGACAATAATTCTTTCAAATATTGTATTATTTTTATTTTTTTTTCGTATTTTTAAAGATAAGCTAAAAATGAATTTTACAGATGGCCGAAAATTTTAAAATTGACAATGTGGACCTCAAGATTTTGGAGATCCTCATGCAAGACGCCAAGAAACCCTATACGGAAGTAGCAAAAAAAGCCTTTGTTTCCGGAGGCACCGTGCACGTGCGCATGTCCAAAATGGAAGAGGCCGGTATTGTGGAAAAGACCACTTTATAGGTGAATTATGCTAAGCTGGGATATGATATCACCGCCTTCATTGGTATTTTCCTCCAGAAAAGCGCTTTGTATGAACAGGTTCTCACCGCTTTGAAGACCATTCCAGAGGTCACGAGCATCCACTATACCACCGGCAATTACAGCATGTTCGTGAAGATCCATTGTAAGGATACCAACCATTTGAAAGCTGTGCTACACGATAAGATCCAGCAAATTGAAGGGATTGAAAGGACGGAAACCATGATTTCACTGGAGGAAAGCCTCGACCGGAGCCTGAACCTAGCACTGTAGGTTTCATTCAATCGATTACAGAAGCATCTGAGTTAAAACCTTCAAAAAGAACCTTTAAATCAGCATTTTGTTATAGATTTGTGTGTTAATTAAAATTAGTCTAAATAGGTGATATGAGTAAAGACAACCAGGTTTTAGAGCAGTTCACTTCGAAAGAGTACGAGCATGGCTGGACAACCGACATTGAGGCAGATTCGGCCCCGAAAGGACTTAATGAAGATATTGTAAGGTTTATTTCAGCCAAGAAGAACGAACCGGAGTGGATGTTGGAGTGGCGCCTCAAAGCATACCGGCAGTTGGCAAGGATGAAGGAGCCACGCTGGTCAAATGTCACGCATCCTCCTATCGATTACCAGGATATCATTTATTATTCGGCCCCTAAAAAAAGTGAAAAAATCAAAAATCTGGAAGAGGTCGATCCTGAGCTGATCAGGACCTTTGAAAAGCTGGGTATTTCACTCACTGAACAAAAACGTCTCACAGGTGTTGCCGTGGATGCCGTTATCGACAGCGTGTCGGTAGCCACTACTTTTAAAGAAACCCTGGGGGAACTTGGGATCATCTTCTGTTCTTTCGGCGAGGCGGTGCAGAAGCATCCTGATCTCATAAAAAAATACATGGGCTCGGTGGTGCCCGTGGCAGATAATTATTTCGCCGCCCTGAACTCCGCTGTCTTTACGGATGGCTCGTTCTGTTACATCCCGAAAGGTGTCCGGTGCCCGATGGAACTGTCGACGTACTTCAGGATCAACGCAGCCAATACCGGCCAGTTTGAAAGAACGCTCATCGTCGCCGATGAAGGCTCTTATGTGAGCTACCTCGAAGGTTGTACAGCCCCGATGCGCGACGAAAACCAGTTACACGCAGCGGTCGTAGAGATATATGCCATGAAAGATGCGCGCGTAAAATACTCCACTGTGCAAAACTGGTACCCCGGCGACAAAAATGGTCTGGGTGGTATTTACAATTTTGTGACGAAGCGCGGACTTTGCGCCGGCGACGGATCCAAAATATCGTGGACTCAGGTGGAGACCGGTTCCGCCATCACGTGGAAGTATCCTTCCTGTATTTTGAAAGGTGATAATTCCGTTGGCGAATTCTATTCCGTGGCGGTGACAAATAATTACCAGCAGGCCGATACCGGAACAAAGATGATCCACATTGGTAAAAACACCAAGTCGAGGATCGTTTCAAAGGGAATCTCTGCAGGGCATTCACAAAACAGTTACCGCGGCCAGGTTCACATTATGAAGCGCGCTTCCAACGCCCGCAACTTTTCACAATGTGACTCCTTATTAATGGGCGACAAATGCGGTGCGCATACTTTCCCATATATCGATGTGGAAAACAATACGGCTAAAATTGAGCATGAAGCAACAACCTCCAAGATCGGCGAAGACCAGATATTCTATTGTCTTCAACGGGGAATTGACGAGGAATCTGCAGTAGCCCTTATTGTGAACGGCTATGCAAAGGAAGTTCTCAATCAGCTCCCAATGGAATTTGCGGTCGAGGCCCAGAAACTGCTGGCCCTCACGTTGGAAGGTAGCGTTGGGTAGTGGAAAGTTTGAAGTTTGAGGATCGAAGTGAAAAGGCAAAAGTTTGAAAGGTTAAAAATCGGTGATGTTAAAAATAGAAAATCTAAAAGCGAAAATTGACGATAACCAGATCCTCAACGGAATCAACCTGGAGGTGAAGCCGGGAGAGATACATGCGATCATGGGGCCGAATGGTTCCGGAAAGAGTACACTCGCCTCCGTTCTGGCCGGAAGGGAAGAGTTTGAAGTGATCGACGGAAAGGTTGAATTCCAGGGGAAAGACCTCCTGGCGATGGCGCCGGAAGAAAGGGCAAGGGAAGGCGTATTCATGGCCTTCCAGTACCCTGTCGAGATCCCTGGCGTTAGCACCATTAACTTTATGAAAACCGCTGTGAATCAGATCAGGGTGCACCGCGGCCAGCAACCGCTGGATGCCGTGAGCTTCCTGGGCCTGATGAAGGAAAGAATGAAGCTGGTGGAAATCGACCAGTCTCTTCTCAACCGCTCGCTGAATGAGGGATTTTCGGGCGGAGAAAAAAAACGCAATGAAATCTTCCAGATGGCCATGCTGGAACCAAAGCTCGCCATCCTGGATGAAACAGACTCCGGCCTGGACATCGATGCACTCCGGATCGTCGCTAATGGCGTCAATAAACTCAGGAGGAGGGACAACGCCGTTATCGTGGTTACCCACTATCAGCGTCTCCTGGAATATGTCGTTCCCGATTTTGTTCATGTCCTCTATAAAGGGAAAATCGTGAAGTCCGGCACCAAAGAACTCGCCCTTGAATTGGAAGCCAAGGGTTATGATTGGATCAAAGACGAAACAGTCATTAGTCATTAGGCATCAGGAGATCGTACGCAAGATGAAATTTTCCTATTTCAGAATTGCAGAAATTACGGAATTGAGCGCAGGCTGGTGGGATGGTAGGGCATTATGCATTAGTAAATGAATCTGACAACAACCGATAAGAATATTGCACAAGACATTTCCGCGTTTATTCAACGAAGGATGCAAACGGTGTCTGATACGCTGAGGAACACGGCCCTTGAAAATTTTCAACAGCTTGGCCTTCCCGGAAACAAACACGAAGAGTACAAGTACACGCCCATCACCCGCGAGCTGGAGAAGAATTTCTCCTTTCAAGCGGTAGCTTCCGCGCCACTGGTGAAGGACGTAAAGGAATATTTCATTCCAGGCGTTGAAGCAAACATCCTGGTGTTTCTCAATGGTGTTTTCAGTCCGGACCTGTCGGTGATCCATTCCCCTTCCTCACAACTTTCCATCCGAAGTCTGCAGGAAGTGCTTGCGGAAAAGAATGCGATTGCCACCGAGCATTTCAATCAACACATCAACATTAAGACCAATGCTTTTGCTGCCTGGAATACTGCCGACTGGAAATCGGGGCTGTTTATCAATGTTCCTGACAAAGCGGTGGTCGAAAAACCTCTCATCATCCACTATATCAATGACGCATCTTCCGGGGAGGTAATTGCAACAAACCGGAACCTTGTGGTGATCGGAAAGAACAGCGAGGTAACCATCGCGGAAAAATTCAATTCCTCGGGCCCGGGCAACCACTTCACCAACCTTGTTAATGAAATCGTGGTTGGAGAGAATGCGCGGCTGGACTTCTACAACATTCAGAACGATAAAGGAAACCGGTACCAGTTTTCACAGACTGAGGTCTATCAGAAAAATTCAAGCAGGGTCAATACGTACACCTTCAACCTGCAGGGCTGCCTTCTCAGGACGAACCTGCACCTGATCATTGACGGCGAAGGGATTGAATCGCATATGTATGGTCTTTACCTCCTAACCGGTAATACCCTTGCAGACAACCATACCGTTGTAGACCATAAGAAGCCAAATTCTCATAGCAATGAAATGTATAAGGGAGTGATGGATGAAAATTCCAAAGGCGTATTCAACGGAAAGATCTTCGTGCGGCCTCAGGCGCAGAAAACAAACGCATTTCAGGCCAACCGGAATATCTTATTATCAGATAAAGCAACGGTGAACACCAAGCCGCAGCTGGAGATCTGGGCCGATGATGTGAAGTGTTCCCACGGATGCACCACAGGCCAGCTTGACGAAGATGCACTGTTTTACCTGAGAACACGCGGCATCCACAAAGATGCCGCACGCGCCATGATGTTATCGGCGTTTGCAGGAGAAATTACCGAGAAGATCCCGCACTCCGGTATAAGGAATTATATCGAAATGGCCATCGGCGAACGGCTCCAAAAAAACTTTTGAATTCATGCAGACAGCACAACCATCTGTAACCAGTGCCATTGATGTTGAGAAGATCAGGAAGGAATTTCCTGTGTTGCATCAGCAGGTCAATGGGCGGGACCTGGTCTATTTTGACAATGCCGCCACGAACCAGAAGCCCAGGAGGGTTATCGATGCGCTCGTGGAGTACTATTCCGGTTACAACGCCAACATTCACAGGGGAATTCATACACTGGCTGAAAAGGCGACCAAAGCTTTCGAGCAAACGCGCGAGACCGCGAGAGGTTTTATTCATGCAGCGTCTTCAGAGGAAATCATTTTCACCCGGGGCGTCACGGAAAGTATTAACCTCGTCGCCGCCACGTACGGAAAGACATTCGTGAATGAAGGCGACGAGATCATCATATCCACCCTGGAACACCACTCGAACATCGTGCCGTGGCAGTTCGTTTGCGAAGCCAACAGGGCGACGCTGAAAGTCATACCGGTATCACGCGAAGGTGAACTTGACCTGAAGGTCTTTAAACAACATTTGTCTTCAAAGACGAGAATTGTTGCGGTAAATCATGCTTCCAACAGCCTGGGTACCATCAATCCGGTGAAGGAGATCATCCGCCTCGCACATGAGGCTGGCGCGGTGGTGCTCATTGATGGCGCACAGGCCGGTGCTCATCTTAACATCGATGTTCAGGATCTCGATTGCGACTTTTACAGCCTTTCCTCACATAAAATGTACGGCCCGACCGGTACCGGTATCTTGTATGGCAAAAAAGAATTGCTGGAAAAAATGCCACCGTATCAGGGCGGCGGGGAAATGATCAAAGAAGTAAGGTTTGAAAAAACAACTTACAACGACCTCCCCTACAAGTTTGAAGCAGGCACGCCAAATATCGCCGATGTCATTGCTTTCCGTCATGCCATGGAATTCATCCTCGACCTGGGAAGAGAAAATATTGCTGCCCATGAACAGGTGCTGCTGGAATATGCAACCGAAAGGATATCGAAGTTAGAATCAGTGACACCTGTCGGCACAGCCGCCCACAAAGTAGGGGTACTCGCCTTCACTGTGAAAGGCATCCATCACTTTGATGTAGGCCAGATGTTGGATGCCCGGGGGATTGCCGTTCGCACGGGCCACCATTGCACGCAGCCGCTGATGGACTGCTACGGCATCGAAGGAACTGTAAGGGCCTCTTTTGCCGTTTACAATACGAAGAAGGAGATCGATC
>JBBEBN010000253.1:0-22932 GCA_040882305.1 Cyclobacteriaceae bacterium | reverse complement strand
CCTGCAAAGATTCACCGCTGAGCTTAAGCAGAATACGTTTGTATTTAATCATAGGTTATTTTAGAACTTTTCCAGTTTAAGACTGCCTGCCCGCGCGAGTGCTTTCGCTCCGGCAGGCAGGTTTCGGTCGCGTGCAGCATCAATGTTTTTAAACAAATTGTGCAAATATAGGGAAGTAATAAAATTACGAAGGGTTAAAATTCAATCAGTACCTGATTTTTTTCGACACCCTCTCCCATCCTCACCTTCACTGACCTGACCGTGGCATCACCGGGTGCTTTGATGATATTTTCCATTTTCATGGCCTCCAGAATGAGCAACGTGTCACCGGCCTTTACCACGTCGCCGTCTTTCACCTTCAGCTGGATGATCAAACCCGGCATTGGCGCCCTCACATGGTTTACCCTGGCGCCTGCATTGGCGTTCATGCCCATCTTTTCGAGAAGCAAATCAAACTTGTCCTTTGAGACCACAGGATAATGCCTGCCATTGATCTTGAAGATAAAGCGCTTTGTTTCCATATTGGTTTCCACTACCTCCGCGCGATAACTTTTCTGATCCAATAAAATGTGAAAATATCCGTCCCGAATGGTGGTGACGTCCCACCGAATGGGTTTCCCGTTCACGAGAAATTCGTTATCTGACATGACAATTTCGAAAACCTGATCATTTACGTGGACACTGTACATGTCTCAA
The DNA here is from genome assembly GCA_040882305.1 of Cyclobacteriaceae bacterium. Classification (GTDB taxonomy): domain Bacteria; phylum Bacteroidota; class Bacteroidia; order Cytophagales; family Cyclobacteriaceae; genus Chryseosolibacter. Next base: position 22,236 of record JBBEBN010000253.1, on the reverse strand, counting down.
AAGTAAAATTCCGCCGTTATAATTCAAGGTTTATTGTTGGAACTTCGCCAGAACAGCCGCTATCGTCTTAATTAATTTGCTTATTAAAGAATTACTGCGTTAAATTTGCCTGTCCTCATTTTGAGACAAGAGTTAGGGGTGCCTAAAAACAACGGGCTGAGATTATACCCATAGAACCTGATGCCGGTAATGCGGCCGAAGGGAGGCATGCCTGCCGAAGCTGGGCAGGGTTAAACATACGCGAGTGCATTCCCCTGTGCACCGCAGGTTTAAACCAATTATCAATCATGTTTAGAAACTTTGCAGCGCGTTGTTGTTTTACAGCAACGCTCTTGTCGCTGACGGCAATCGCCTATGGCCAGCACACCGTTTCCGGGATCGTACGCGACGCTGGAACGAATGAAACGCTGGTAAATGCAACTGTACAGCTAAAGGCCGGCGAACGTTATCAAGTGACCGACGCGCTTGGCCGTTTCGAGTTTGAGGATGTTTCCCACGGTGAGGTTATTCTACGGGTAACCTACGTCGGATATGAAGATCAGGAACAAACCATAAACGTGCCGGCTGCCCATGATCTGGAAATCCGTTTGCAGCCCGCCGCCATTCTTACTGAAGCCGTTGTTGTAAGGGCTACCCGCGCTACAGGAAAAACACCGACCACGTACACCAACATTACGAAGGAAAAGATCGAAGCCCAAAACTTTGGCCAGGATGTTCCCTTCCTGCTGAACTGGACGCCTTCCGTCGTAACCACTTCTGATGCAGGTACAGGCATTGGCTATACGGGCATTCGCATCCGCGGAAGCGACCCAACCCGGATTAACGTGACCATCAACGGAATTCCTTACAATGACAGCGAATCCTCTGGGACTTTCTGGGTAGATATCCCAGACATTGCATCTTCAGCGCAAAGTATCCAGGTTCAGCGCGGCGTAGGCACCTCCACCAATGGCGCCGGCGCCTTTGGCGCAACAATCAACCTGCAAACAAATGTGGGACGCGACGATCCCTATGCCGAGGTGAGTAACGCATTCGGATCCTTCAATACCCGGAAGCACACCTTCAACTTTGGCACCGGCTTACTGAACGACCACTTTGTGGTGGACGGACGGCTATCGAAGATCGATTCCGACGGATTCATCGACCGCGCTTTCAGTGATCTTCGATCATACTACTTCTCGGCGGGGTACTATTCTGAAAACACGATGCTGAAAGCGATCACCTTTGGAGGGAAAGAGCGAACGTATCAGAGTTGGTATGGTGTACCGGAATCGCGATTGGATAATGACACGGAAGCCATGATGATCACGGCGCTGAACGAGGGGTGGAACGCAGAGCAGACCAATAACCTTTTACGATCAGGCACCCGCACTTTCAATCCGTATCTGTATGAAGACCAGGTCGACGACTATCAACAGGACCATTATCAATTGCATTTTTCCCATCAACCTGGCAGCGCCTTCACTATCAACACGGCTTTGCATTACACACCCGGCAGAGGATATTATGAAGAATACCGGTACGACAATGATCTGGCGGATTACGTCCTGCCTGATCTAATCATCGACGATGATGGTAATAACGCGGATAATGACACCATCACTTCCACTAATCTTATCCGCAGAAGGTGGCTGGACAATGATTTTTACGGCTTTACGTGGTCGGTAAATTACGACGAGAACAACTGGAATGTGATTGCGGGGGGAGCCTGGAACAGGTATGATGGCGATCACTTCGGTGAGATCATCTGGGCGCAAAGTAGCACCGTGGGATATCAACATCCATATTATTTCAACAACGGTGACAAGCGCGACTTCAACACCTATGTGAAGGCGAACTACCAGTTCTCTGAAAAATTCAATGCGTTCGCGGACGTACAATACCGGAAGATAAATTATGTCGTCGCGGGAACGGAAAACAATCTCAGTCAGGTGAACGTAGACGGTCAATTTGATTTCTTTAATCCTAAAGCCGGACTCACCTTCGCCCTCAACGACGAAAGCCAGTTGTATGCGTCCTATGCCGTGGCCAACAGAGAACCTGTCAGGGACGATTTCCTGGATTTTGAAGGCATCTATCCTGAACCTGAGAAACTGAAAAACCTGGAGGTCGGGTACCGCGGCAGGGGAAAACGACACACCATCCATGCTAATTATTATCTCATGAATTATACCAATCAACTTGTGCTTACTGGCGAACTAAACGATGTGGGCGCCTTCGTGAGGACGAATGCCGGTAAGAGTCACCGGATGGGAATTGAGTTGCAGGGTATGGTGAAATTTACGGATAACCTCCTCTGGAATGCCAACCTGACCCTGAGCCGGAACAGGATCGATGAGTATAGGGAATTACTGGAAGATTATGGCGCAGACTTTTCCGGATACGCTTTAGTTGAGAGCGTCTACAAAGACACCGAAATCGCTTTTTCACCTGCTGTCATTGGCGGATCCTCCCTCTCCTTCCTGCCCTTCAAAAATGCAGATATCACCGTGCTGTCGAAGTACGTAGGCAAACAATTCCTGGATAATACCGCCAACGATTCCAGGAGCATTGCCGCGTATCTGATCAATGATCTCCGGTTGAGCTATTCCTGGGAACCGTCCTTTGTAAAGGAGATAAACTTTAGTTTCCTCATCAACAACATTCTCGACGAAGAATATGAGTCAAACGGTTATACGTGGGGCTACCTGGCGGGACCGACGGAATACCGCGAGAATTATTACTACCCACAAGCCGGCCGCCATTTTATGGGAATGATTTCGATAAAATTTTGACGCTTGCGCGCATTTCAGTAGTTGGCATTATTGCAGGAACTTGTTCACGGACCATGAACACGGAGGGCACAGAGGCCACGGAGTTACACAAAAAAAAATACTCTCTGCCTGCGCACGAATTAAATCCGCCTCTGCCAGGCCATCACCGCTGATGCATAGCCTGTGATAAAACCGTACCTTTGGACCAATATTTCTATGGCTTCGGATTTTGAGCTTAAAAGATTTGTCATTTCATTTGCCAGGCTCACGCGGGTATGGAACCTCATCATCATCGCGTTAGCACAATACCTGACTGCAGCATTTTTAATTGACCCGGCAACCATACTCGACCCCCGGCTTTTCATCCTCTCACTTTCGACCGTATCGATTGCGGCCGCGGGATATGTCATCAACGATTACTACGACATTAAGATCGACCTGATCAATAAACCGGAAAGAGTAGTGGTGGGAAAAAGTATCACCCGTCGTTACGCCATCCTCTTCCATACATTATTGTCGCTCGCAGGGGTGGTGCTGGGGCTTATTTTGAGCTGGAAGATCGCTGCGGTTAACTTCGCGTCGGCGATGCTTCTTTGGTGGTATTCCAATAGCTTGAAGAGACACCCTTTCATCGGGAATTTTGTGGTCGCCCTTCTGACAGGCATTGCCATCTGGCTGGTGGATTCCCTTTACAAGACCGGGGACATGCTGATCATCACCTATGCCAGCTTCGCGTTCTTCATTACCCTGATCCGGGAGATCATTAAAGACATGGAAGATCTCAAGGGCGATCAGACCTTCGGATGCCAGACCCTGCCCATCGTCTGGGGTATGCGCAGAACCAAGCATTTCATTTACGCGATCCTGGCGACCTTTGTACTGACCGTGGTGGCTTTAAATCACTACTACGTTAACCTTCCCGTCAATTACTTTTTGCTGTTCTTATTTATTCCTTTGGTCTGGTTCCTCGTTCGGCTGATAGGCGCCGACACGAAAAAAGATTTCACCTGGCTCAGCGGTTTCTGCAAGATCATCCTCTTACTCGGCATTTTGAGTATGGCGTTTATTTGATAGCATGGATCTTTTTCTTTCTTTGCATCGTAATTCCCCCTAACCATGTCATCAAAGAAATTCAGATTAGCCCTGTTTGCCTCCGGCAGCGGCACCAACGCTGAAGAAATTTTTAAATACTTTAAACATCATCCCTCCGTTGAAGTGGCGTTACTTTTGAGCAACAATCGGGATGCATACGCATTGCGGCGGGCTGAAGATCATGGAATCAAAAGTCTGGTCTTTAACCGCAAAGAATTTTCAGAGGGTACCATCATCAGCGACCTGCTGAATAAGAATGCTGTAACGCATATCGTGCTGGCGGGATTTTTATGGCTTCTGCCCGAATACCTGTTGCGATCTTTTCCCGACCGTATCATCAATATCCATCCGGCCCTCCTTCCCAAATTCGGGGGCAAGGGCATGTACGGATCAAGGGTGCATGAGGCCGTTAAAGCGTCTGGTGAGCTGGAAACCGGAATTACCATCCACCTGGTGAACGATCGCTACGACGAAGGAAGGATACTTTTTCAGGGCAGCTGCCCCATCGCAGAAAATTTCTCACCGGACCAGATTGCAGCCTGTGTCCACAAGCTTGAGCATGAACATTATCCCCGCGTGATTGAGAAGTGGGTGCTGGAACAGTTGATGCCATAGGCATGGCTATGCCACAATGTAGCAATTGACAGTTGACAATGAGTGTTACCTCGAGATCCATTCAAAATCCTGCGCTTTCGGAAATTTTCCAAACACGTCTATGATAAACTGATTGGGGATTACCAGTTTCCGTCTGAGGAGATCCATCCATGCTCCATCAATATTGATGATGGCCGCCAGTGTGCCATCCCCTTTCACGAAATGGTGCCTTAAACTCCATCGCGCAAAATCTTCACGGGCTTTGGCGACATGCACATCGATGGTGATCTCATCCTCAAAATGGATCTCTCTTTTAAAGATCGCTTCTTCGCGGAACAGGATCGGTCCCATTCTTAATTCCTCCAGCTTCCTCATGCTGAGACCTTCCGCCGTAAGGGCATTCATCCGCATGGAAGCGCCATAATCATAATACACCGAGTGCCGCAAATGCCTGTTGGCATCGATATCCGCCCAACGGATCTGTACCTGTTGTTTATACATGACGTGAAAATAGGGGTTATAGGGATATAGGGAAATAGGGTGTAGAGGTTTTGAAAGGTTTGAAGGGTCTGAAAGGTGAAAAGGTTTGAAAAGGAAAATAAACATGGGAAGAATGTGGCGGTGGTAGAGACGCATGATTATGCGTCTTTGCCATGCCTGCAACGGTAAGATCTCCTCTCACGGCGGCGCTGGCAGGCGCGCAAGTCACGGCGTATTTACCTCATTAAAAGAATCACTGGACGCATCGGTCCAGCTCATGGGATAATTTTTGTCCAGGAATTCCAGCGAATCAGTGGTTAAATGAAGGGGCCGGAAAGTGTCGATCATCACGGCAAGCTCGTGGGTCTCTTTGGCGCCGATACTCTTCTCCACGGTCCCAGGATGGGGCCCATGGGGAAGACCTCCGGGGTGAAGGGTGAAGGATCCGCGTTCGATGCCCCGCCGGCTCATGAAATTTCCTTCCGCATAGTACAACACTTCATCACTGTCAATGTTGCTATGGTTGTACGGGGCCGGTATAGAGAGCGGATGGTAATCGAACAACCTGGGAACGAAGGAGCAAATGACATAATTGCGGCCCTGAAAGGTTTGGTGCACCGGGGGAGGCTGGTGAATGCGACCGGTGATGGGTTCGAAATCATGGATGGAAAATGCATATGGCCAGAGGAAGCCATCCCATCCCACAAGATCCAGAGGACTATGGTCATACGTGTACTGATGAAGGAAGCCCTGCTTTTTTATTTTTATCAAAAACTCTCCCTCTGAGCTATCGGTAATTAGCTCTTGCGGCGGGCGGATATCGCGCTCACAGTATGGAGCGTGTTCCAGCAACTGTCCCAGCTGGTTTCGGTAGCGTTTTACTGTTTCTACCGGTGAAGCTGATTCGATGATGAGCAATCGCAGCGTACTTTCATCAAATTCCAGTTTGTAGATCACCGTACGCGGGATAACGACATAATCTCCTTTTCTGATCTCAAGCTTGCCAAATGGCGAGATCAGTACTCCGTTCCCATCGTGCACAAACAGCACCTCATCTCCTTCGGCATTTTTATAAAAATAATCCATCCGCCGTTTCTCAGGCGAGCAAATGGAGATGGAACAATCGCTGTTCGTGAGCAGCACTTTTCTGCCGCTGAGATAGTCCTGCCCCGTGGTAGTGACCTTTGATGTATTCAGATGCGTTTGGCGCAGCGCATAGTGCTCGATTCTTTTCGAACCATATGGAACCGGCTCCCTTAACTCCTTGATGCGTGTCGGCGGGTAGGTATGGTAAAGGATGGAATATATTCCGGAGAACCCTTCGGAACTCACCACCTCCTCTTTATACAGACTTCCATCCGACTGTCGGAACTGCGTATGCCGCTTGGGTGGAATCTTTCCTAGTTTGTGATAATACATGAGGCGAATGACGAATGTAAAATATATCTTTTGATCAAACACACCCTCTTCATCCAATTTCCGGAGGATTTTTGCATTTAATCCAATGATCCTGAAATCTGACGAATCCAAGTCACATATCAGACCTGTTCAGTTCGGGGATCCGGTCGAACATCTTTACCGCCTGCTGGAACACCTCGTTCGTTTCATTAAACACGGGATAAAATCCTTCATTACCCCAGATCTTTCTCGCAATCTGCGCTTTCACGTGCACCCGGAATAATTTCTTCTTCGAACGCAACTCTATATAATCAGCTTTTACATTATTCCTTTCGCCTGTTTTGACCAGGTCGTTCAGCATTTTGTCGGTAACAACAAATGTTGAAAGGAAATTCGGGAAACCCTTACTCTCCAATTGTCCCTTACTTTTTTCCGCGTAATTGAAAGTGTATTCCTGCAGGGCGGTTGATGTGTACAGTTCATTGAGATAATGGCTGTTAAGCGTCGTATCCAGCGGGACAAAATAATCCGGCATAATGCCACCTCCGCCATACACCGTCCTTCCATTCAGCGTGAGGAACTTCAGTGAATCGTTCACCTTGATGCTGTCGGCATGAAAAAATTCACCGTGGTTATACCGGCTGATGATGTCGCGGGAGTACTCATCACCATCCTGATAGGGCTTTTGTATGGAACGGCCGCTTGGCGTATAGTAACGGGAAATTGTCAGACGGAGTTCAGAGCCGTCACTGAGGTCAAAAGGCGACTGAACAAGTCCTTTGCCAAAACTCCGGCGGCCTACGATCAATGCCCGGTCGTTATCCTGTAAGGCTCCCGCAAGAATTTCCGATGCTGAGGCCGCACTCTCATTCACCAGGATAATCACGTCACCATTTTCAAACTCTCCTTTTCCAGTTGCGAAAGCTTCTACGTTGTAGCGGGGCTCCTTACCTCGCTGCGAAACGATCTTTTTCCCGGACGGCAAAAATTCATCCGCCATCTGGATGGCCATATTCATATATCCTCCCGGGTTTCCCTGAACGTCAAGTACCAGCTTTTTCATGCCTTTCTCCTTCAGGGAAGTCAGCCCTTTCTGGAATTCATCATATGTGGTTGCCGAAAACCGGTTTACTTTGATGTAACCGATGTCTTCGCTGACCATATAAGATACGTCTATGGAATATTGGGGTATCTTGTCGCGGATGATCTTATAGTTTAATTCTTTATCCCCCCGAAGGATGGTGACAGCCACTTCGGAACCCCGCGGACCCTTCAGCGCTTTCATCACTCCCGCATTGGTGATATCGACACCTGCGACATTTTTTCCATCGACGGCAACAATTTTATCTCCCGACTGAATGCCAAGCGCTTCAGAAGGACCGCCGCTAAGGGGTGTGAGCACAACAATGGTGTCGTCAAAAATATTGAACTCAATGCCAATTCCATCAAAGTTTCCTCTCAGGTCTTCATTAGCGGCGATGCGCTCTGAAGCGGGTATATAGGATGAATGTGGATCAAGTTTATGCAATATCTCCTGGATTGCGTCGTCGACCAGGTTGCTGGTGTTCACGGTGTCTACGTACTCTTCCTTTATCTGAGTAAGTATTTCCCTGAATTTTTGCACGTCTTTATTTACATCGGAGGTCCCTTTTCCTGTGTTTAAAGTGGCTCCCACGAATACCCCGGCGGCCAAACCAAGGCAAAGAACGATGGGAAGCCGGACCTGATACTTAGAATTCTGCCTCATATTTGAAATTTAATACAACTATAACACAACGCTAAATTAAATGGTTGGCATGAAAATCTACAGTTTGTCGCAAAAGCGCTGCCACAAATAGGAATTTTTTCCGTTAACTACATCTTTCTGACTATATTTACCTTAGCTGATGGACAAATTTACCCTTAAGAATACGCCCATACAGGAGCTGGTCGACCAGAACTATGTTCATGGATATGTCCTTTTTTACCTGGGTATCCGGTTTTACGAATATTCGGAGTTAACCCTCAATCAGGTCTGTGATCAGCGGGGCCTGAAAGTTGACCAGATCATAAAAGAGTTGGAATCACCCACCTATTTAAAGGAGGCCGACCTTCCCCTGATCTCATACCCCATCGATCTCATCATTGAATACCTTAAGCACTCGCATTTCCTTTTCATAAAGCACAAACTGCCATATATCGCCAGACTGGTGGAAAGTTTTAAAGCCCACCACGACGATTATTTGCAGGTGGAGCGGGATCTTCAGATGGTCTTCCCTCTTTTTGTTGAGGATTTTATTGAACACATTTACGAAGAAGAAGATACCCTTTTCCATTATATCCTTGCGCTGGAAAAAGCGTCAAAAGGAAAATTTTCTGCCGGAGAACTTTTTTATCTGATGGAGAGAAATTCCGTGCAGAAATTCGCCATGGAGCACGAAGTTCATGATGACGTAATGGAAGGGATCAGGAAGATCACAAAGGATTATCAGCTGCACGACCGTGCGCCAGTCCATGTGAAAGTCATTTACAATGAGTTGAAAGCTTTTGAATCCAGTCTCATCACACACGCCCGGATAGAAAATGAAATTCTGTTCCCAAAAGCCATGGGCATTGAAAGCAAAGTCAAAAAACGTTTTTTTGAACTCTCAAAATTCAATTAGGGTTGCGGGATCCTTTCGCCTCTTCTAACCGATCATCATGGGCAGGGTACTTGCAATTGACTATGGGATAAAAAGGACCGGCATCGCCGTGTCCGACCCTATGCGCATCATTGCCACGCCCCTGGAGACCGTTCCGACCCACACCTTATTAACTTTTCTCAAGGCCTACACGCAAAAGGAGGTTGTTGATGAGTTTGTCATAGGCATGCCGAAGACCTTGAAGAACGAGGATTCGGAAATTGCTCCACAGGTGCGAAAATTTATCGTTGCACTAAAGGCCACCTTTCCGGAGAAGCCCGTGCAGGAGGTTGACGAGCGTTTCACCAGCAAGATGGCGCAGCAAGCCATGATCCTGGGAGGAATGAAAAAGAAAGACCGGCGGGTAAAGGGCAATGCAGATAAGATCAGCGCCACGCTTATCCTGCAATCATATATGGGTGCATCCAAACGCCTGTTATAGTCACTTTGGAGTGCGGTTTGGTGTTATTAAACTATTATTTTTGCGGAATGATATATCCTATTGTCATGTATGGCGACCCGGTGCTGCGGCAACGGGGAAAAAACATTGAACGGGGAACTGATATAAAACAATTGGCGGAAGACATGTTTGAAACCCTTGCCGGAGCGAATGGAATCGGTCTGGCAGCACCCCAGATCGGCAAGGGCCTACGTCTTTTTATTGTGGATGGCACGTCTCTGGAGGAAGAGCCCGGAATGCAAAACTTCAGAAAAGTATTCGTCAACCCTGAACTGTTGGAAGAGGCCGGAGCCCCATGGGAATTTGAAGAAGGATGCCTCAGCATTCCGAACATCCGCGAAAAGATCTCGCGCAAGGAGCAGCTAAGGATCCGCTATTATGATGAAAACTGGAATGCGTTGGAAGAAACCTACGACGGAATGAAAGCGCGCATCATCCAGCATGAATACGATCATATCGAAGGGAAGATGTTCATCGATTACCTCACACCACTGAAAAAGCGTTTGCTGAAAGGAAAGCTTGCGGACATATCGAAAGGGAAAGTAGATACAGAATACAGGATCACGGCGCCGCTGAGGAAGTGAGTGGTGAGTTAATGCCTGCGGCTGTCTGCGTTAACAGGATGAAAATCTCTAGGATGAAAATCTCTTCGGTACACAATAGGTCACGACATAGTACAGTAGTAAAAATCCGTATGCATCTAACTTTAACGTCTGGAAATGACTGATGAATTGGGCGAAAAGTAAAAAAAGATTCGAGGCACCCCCGACTCACAACTGACCACTGACCACTCACGAAAAGCAAATTAGCCGATAAGATATGTTACGCATCACCTCCCGTCTACCCGATGTTGGGACCACAATCTTTGATGTGATGACAAAAATGGCCAACGATCACGGCGCCATCAATTTGTCACAAGGTTTCCCGGATTTTGAGATAGATCCAAAACTGATTTCGCTCGTGCATGAGGCCATGACGAAGGGCCAGAATCAATATGCGACGATGCTCGGGGTCGCGCCTTTGCGCCAGATACTGGTCGAAGTCATAAAAAAAACATTTTCACATGACGTTAGCTGGGAAACAGACATCACCGTAACCTCGGGGGCCACGGAGGGCATCTTTGCCTGCATATCAGCTTTTATCAGCCCCGGTGACGAGGTCATTCTTTTTGATCCTGCCTATGATTCGTACGATCCCGCCATCCGGTTGAATGGAGGAATCCCCGTGCAGATCAACCTGACTTTCCCGGGTTTTTCCGTTGACTGGGACATGGTGAAAAAGAAGATCACCAAACGGACAAAGATGATCATGGTGAATACCCCCCATAATCCAACCGGTTCAGTACTGAAAAGAAGTGACCTCGAAGAACTTGAAAGCATTGCCCTGAAGCACAATCTGATCGTACTCAGCGATGAGGTGTACGAGCGACTCATCTACGACGACCAATCCCACCAAAGTGTATTAACTTTACCGGGGTTAGCGTCACAAAGCCTGGCGATCTTTTCTTTTGGAAAGACGTTTCACGCCACTGGCTGGAAGATGGGTTACGTCGTAGCGCCGGAATACCTCTCGCGGGAAGTCAGGAAAACCCACCAGTTTATTGTATACAGTGTCAATACGCCCATACAATACGCCTTATCAGAGTATTTGAAAGATTCGGACAACTATGCGAAACTTGGAAAATTCTATCAGCAAAAACGTGATTTTTTCCTCGGGCAGATGACAAGCTCATCTTTTAAGCCGTTAAAGACTGAAGGATCTTATTTTCAGGTTTTTTCATATAAACATCTTTCAGATAAACCCGACATCGAGATGGCCGAAGAGATGACCAAAAAACACAAGGTCGCCTGCATTCCGGTTTCAGTTTTTTATAAAGACAGGACCGACAATCGTTTGCTGAGGTTTTGTTTTGCGAAAAAGCAGGAGACGCTGGAGAAAGCGGCTGCCATTCTCAAAAAGGTTTGACGGGAAGTGTACCTGTCAGACCGCTTTGAGCGGTCTGACAGGTACGAAATCAATTTTCCTTAGACTTTTTGCCCTGAATGGCGTTTCTTTGCATCCCGATAATACCTGGAAACCACAACAATTCTATGCAGGACTTAAAAATCACCATCATTCAATCCGATCTCCATTGGGAGGATATTGAAGCAAACCTGGCCACGTTCGAAGAAAAGGTCTGGCAGATTGGAAATACCACCGATGTGATAGTGCTGCCAGAAATGTTCACCACCGGCTTTACGATGGCCGCGCCCAAACTCGCGGAGCACATGAACATGCGCACCTTCAAGTGGATGAAGCAAATGGCGGATCAGACAGGCGCGCTGATATTGGGAAGTTACATTGCCAGGGTACACGAAAAGTATTATAACCGTATGCTATGGATGGAGCCTGGCGGAAACTTCAAAACATACGATAAACGCCATCTCTTCAGAATGGCTGATGAACAAAAAGTTTTTTCACCCGGCGAAAGTTTGCTGGTTGGCACATGGAAGGGCTGGCGGATCTGTCCGCTGATATGCTATGACCTGCGGTTTCCCGTTTGGAGCCGCAACCGATGGGATCCTCACGCACACAAATTGAATTATGATGTGCTGGTATATGTCGCCAACTGGCCTACTACCCGCAAAGACGCATGGGATATTTTACTGAAGGCCAGGGCCATTGAAAATCTGAGTTATGTCGTAGGTGTGAACCGGATCGGTCAGGATGGCAATGGCATAGAATACAACGGAAATTCCGCAATCATCAGTCCCAAAGGAGAATCTATTTACACGACGGAAGGCATTGAATCCGTGAAGACCATTGAGCTGAGTTCAAATTCACTGGAGGCATTCCGTGATCGCTTCCCGGCGTATCTGGATGCGGATAATTTTGAAATTGAATTTGAGTATGAAGAGAGTGACCATTTTCTCGGTCACAGTTAATGACCGGCCTTTGATCTGATTTAAACCTTTAAACCTACATGTCCACGCTCAGGATAAACCGCGCCCTAATTTCTGTTTATAACAAAGACAACCTCGAACCAATCATTCACGCCCTTGGAAAAGCCGGGGTCGAATTCATCTCCACTGGCGGAACTCAGGAGTTTATCGAAAAACTGGGATACGCTGTCATCCCCGTTGAAAAGTTGACCGGCTTTCCTTCCATCTTTGGAGGAAGAGTAAAGACGCTCCATCCCCATGTTTTGGGAGGGATTCTTTTCCGGCGCGACGATGCCGGCGATCGGAAGCAATCAGAGGCCTACAGCATCAGTCCTATTGACCTTGTCATCGTGGACCTTTATCCCTTTGAAGAGACTGCTGCTCGGAGCGGCAGCGAAGAGGAGATCATTGAAAAAATTGACATTGGTGGCATTTCCCTCATTCGGGCCGGCGCCAAAAATTATAAAGATGTCCTGATCGTCTCATCCCGCGACCAATACGCCGCCCTGCTGGAAGTACTTTCAAAAGCTGCTTGTGACTCCACGCTGGACGAAAGGAAACACTTTGCCGCCCTTGCCTTCGATGTAACATCCCACTACGATTCTGCAATTTTTTCTTATTTCAATACACCGGCAACGATACCTTCTTTCAAAAAGAGCATACGGCAGGGAAGGCCACTGCGGTACGGTGAGAACCCTCACCAGCAGGGCAAATACTTCGGCGACCTCGAAGGACTATTCGAGCAGCTCAGTGGAAAGGAATTATCTTACAATAATCTGGTGGATATTGATGCCGCCGTCAGTTTGGTGAAGGAGTTCGAGGGTGAGACGGCCTTTGTCATCATTAAGCATACCAATGCATGCGGTGTTGCCACCGCGAGCTCTACCAGGGAAGCCTATCAGAAGGCCTATCAGGCTGACACCATTTCCGCCTTCGGGGGCGTGCTTGCCTCCAGCCAGACCATAGACCAGGAGGCGGCTATCGAGATCAACAAACTCTTTTTTGAGATCCTCATCGCACCCGGTTACGATAGGGAGGCGCTGGCTTTATTGAAGTCAAAAAAGAACCGGATCCTGCTGCTCCAAAAAGATGGTCTCAAAGAGAAAAAACAATTTAAGAGCCTCTTAAATGGCGTCATTGAACAGGATCTTGATTTGAAAACCGACTCGCGCAGTGACCTGAAAGTGGTCACCAGGAGGGCGCCTTCAGAACAGGAGATCGATGCCTTATTGTTTGCAAGCAAGGTTTGTAAACACACCAAATCGAATACCATTGTACTGGCGGTGAATGGCCAGCTTCTAGCCAGTGGCGTAGGTCAGACTTCACGGGTAGATGCGTTGCGCCAGGCCATTGAAAAGGCGGGGACTTTTGGGTTCGATCTGAAGGGAAGTGTGATGGCTTCCGATGCCTTCTTCCCATTCCCTGACTGTGTTGAAATTGCCCACCAGCGTGGCATTGAAGTAGTCATTCAACCCGGCGGTTCGGTGAAAGACCAGGATTCCATTCGGTATTGTGACGACCACAACATGGCCATGGTCTTTACGGGCATCAGGCACTTCAAACACTAACCGATCTTATCTGCCAATCAATAGAGTCCCGTTTTTTGGTGTTTGTGGTCGCCGGTTTGCAGATAAGCCACTGTTGTGGTGATAACACTGGATACCCACCCTCTGTAAGTTTTTTCGCCGGATTATACTGCTGAAACAAAACAATATTTATGTAATTTCGGCCCATCAATTTTAAACTCACTATTAGCCTCCTTACCTCATGGGATTTTTCGACTTCTTCACCAGTGACATTGCAATCGACCTTGGAACGGCAAACACACTGATCATCTACAGGGATAAGATCGTGGTTGACGAACCCTCCATCATTGCTATCGATAAGGCTGCCAATAAGGTTCTTGCTATTGGCAGGGAGGCTATGCAGATGCACGAAAAGACGCACGAGCATATCAAGACCATCCGCCCTTTGAAGGAAGGGGTTATTGCTGACTTTCAGGCGGCAGAAATGATGATCCGCGGTTTGATCAAAATGATCGATACTGGTAAACGGATGTTTCCCCCTTCTTACCGCATGGTCATTTGTATTCCCTCAGGAATTACCGAAGTGGAGAAAAGAGCTGTAAGGGATTCAGCCGAGCATGCGGGTGCAAAGGAAGTGTACATGATCTATGAACCCATTGCAGCAGCGATCGGAACTGGCATTGACATTGAAATGCCGGTTGGCAATATGATCGTTGACATCGGCGGGGGCACAACGGATATCGCCGTGATCGCCCTGTCTGGCATTGTATGTGATCAATCGATCCGCGTCGCAGGAGACACCTTTAACCGCGACATACTGGACTACATGAGGCGCCAGCATAACCTGCTGATCGGCGAGCGTTCGGCGGAGAAAGTCAAAATCGAAGTTGGATCGGCCTTAACAGAACTTGATGATGGACCTGAAGATTATGAGATCCGCGGACGCGACCTCATGACAGGTATCCCCAAGACCATAAAGATCTCTTATTCAGAAGTGGCATTTGCCCTGGATAAGTCTGTATCGAAACTTGAAGAAGCTGTATTAAAAGCGCTGGAAACTTCACCTCCGGAGCTCTCAGCCGACATCTACGAACGCGGCATCTACCTCACCGGAGGGGGCGCCCTGTTGCGCGGACTGGACAAGCGTTTAGCGCTGAAGACCAAATTACCCATCCATGTCGCTGAAGATCCGTTAAAGGCTGTTGTGAGAGGAACCGGCGCCGCACTAAAAAATATTGAAAAATTCCGGGCGGTTTTGATGACATAAAATGCAACGGCTCTTTTTATTTTTTTATCAATACCGGGCCTTTTTTACGTTTTTAATTTTAGAACTTATCTGTGCGTGGCTCCTTATCGGGAATAATTCGTATCAGGGCGCGCGTTTCTTTAATTCGTCAAACGGGCTGGTGGCAAGCATGAACAATGTGTCGCATGGAGTGCGCGAATACTTCCTGTTGCGGCAGATCAACAGTACGCTCGCGGAAGAAAATGCTTACCTGAGAAGCAAGTTTGAAGCCCTGAACCAGGTCCAATACATCAACACAATACCGGCGATAACCGATTCCGCCGTCATAAGCCAGTATGATTTTGAAAGCGCCAAAGTGGTGAGCAACACCGTGAACCGGTTCACCAACTTTCTGACCATCAACAAGGGCCGGGAAGATGGAATTGAACCCGGCATGGCAGTGATCAGCTCCCTGGGCACCGTTGGCAAAGTCAGGACAGTTTCAACTCACTACAGCGTGGTCACTTCGATCCTGCACGTCGATGTCCAGGTTTCTGCGCTGCTCAAACGCACCGGACACTTTGGCACTATACAATGGGATGGAATCAATCCTGATTATGTAAAACTGAAATACATACCGAGACACGTCGAGCCTGTGAAAGGCGATTCCGTGGTGACCTCAGGCTTCAATGCGATTTTTCCCGAAGGCATCCTGGTCGGACTTATTGATGAGGTCCAACTGACAGACGAACTTTTCTATGACCTGAAAGTCAGATTATCCCAGGATTTCAGAAAACTGTCTTATGTAGAGGTGGCAAAAAATTCAATGAGGCAGGAACTCGATTCCCTTCAGCAACCTTTTAAAGAAGTGATCGAATGAGCAGGATCAATATCATACAGATCATATCTTTTTTCATTTACCTGCTATATCAGGTACTGATCCTGAAAAACATCGTTCTTTTTAATACAGCCTTTTGTTTTCTTTATGTTGCTTATTTATTTTTCCTGCCCGTAGAAGCTGACCCGCTTTTTTTAATGTTCGCGGGTTTTGTCATAGGCTTTACCATAGATATCTTTTATGACAGCCTTGGCCTTCACGCATTTTCCTGTGTAATGGTAATGTATCTACGCAATTATTGGTTAACTTTAATCACGCCGCAAGGTGGATATGACAGCAGCACCACGCCCTCCATCGCAATCAATGGAATGCAGTGGTTTTTAGTATATACCATTCCCCTGGTTTTCCTGCACCATTCGGTTCTGTTTTTTATGGAGGCAGGGGGATTCGGTATGTTCTGGTTCACCCTTTGGAAAATTATTACCAGCACCATCTTTACAACACTCGTAACGGTGGTCGTGCAGTACTTATTTCCAAGTGGCAGATACCGGTAGGTTACTTCGGAACGCAGTAGATTGATTAAGGAAAAGGATAATGAACGAAGGAAGAAAAGAAATCATACAGATTGCATTCATTGCGGTGGGAATAATCTTCCTGGTGAAACTTTTTTTTATCCAGGTGATTGACAACAGTTATGGAGAGCTTGCCAACAGCAACGCCATTTTAAAGGAAATCGATCCTCCTGTTCGCGGACTCATCCGCGATCGCAACGGTAAGCTTCTGGTTTTCAACACCCCCGAATTCGACCTGGAGATTATCCGCAAAGAGGTTAAGGAACTGGATTCGGCCAGGTTCTGCGATGTCTTTGATATGACCCTCCCGGAACTTCGTCAACAATTCAGGGAGCTGCGGGCAAAACGGGAGTACTCCCCAGTGAAGCCCACCGTATTCATTAAGCAATTATCGAATTATGACTTCGCCAAGATACAGGACAGGATCGATGAGTTTAAGGGATTTTATATCAAACCAAGAAGCACCCGCGCCTACACGACCAAGGCAATGGCCAACCAGCTTGGCTATGTGAGCGAAATATCAAGGGATCAGCTGGCAAGGGACAAAGACCACATTTACCGTCAGGGTCATGAGATCGGTCAAAGTGGTATCGAAGCTTATTATGAAGAATACCTCCGCGGAAAAGGAGGAGTTCGTTACCTGTTAAGGAACGTGAGTGGAATTGTGAAGGGTCCCTTTGATGATGGCCAGTCCGATACGCTTTCAATACCCGGGCAGGATCTGGTCAGCACGGTCGACATTGACTTGCAGGAGTATGGCGAATACCTGATGGAGGGGAAGGCAGGCAGCGTCATTGCCATTGAACCGGCCACAGGGGAGATCCTCGCGATGATCTCCGGTCCCTCTTACGATCCGACGATGCTGACGGGAAGAAATTACAGTGAAAATTTTATGCTCATCAGCTCAGACACGAACAAGCCCCTGTTCAACAGACCACTCATGGCCCAATACAGGCCCGGTTCCATTTTTAAGATTGCCCAGGCGATGGTGGCTTTGCAGGAAGGGGTGATTTCACCGGAGACCCGTATACGCTGCGACCGCAGCATCATTGGCTGCCATGGTGCTCACACGAATGAAGACCTCCGCGGTGCAATTACCAACTCCTGTAATCCCTATTTCCACCAGACACTCAGGCGGATGGTGAACCAGGGTAAATCGGATAATACTTTTGATGATTCACGCATCGGGCTTTCCGAATGGACAAAACATATGTCAAGCTTTGGTTTTGGGAAACCGCTGGGCATCGACCTTCCGAATGAAAAGGGTGGCCTCGTGCCCAGTGTGGCTTATTACGACCGCGCCTATGGCGGAAGACCCTGGAAGTTCTCCAATATTTACTCCATCGCGATCGGAGAGGGTGAAAACCTGGTCGTGCCTCTGCAGATGGCCAACTTCGTTGCCACCATAGCCAATGAAGGTTACTACGTCACACCCCACCTGATCAAGTCGATTGGAGACAGTGGCAAGCCGCTTCCTCAATTTACCGAGAAACATTATACTACCATTGATGCAAAGAACTTTGAGATCGCCGCCGACGCCATGCAACGGGTAGTGGAATCAGGCACAGGTCAATACCGCGCAAAATTACAGGACATAGTCGTCTGCGGAAAAACCGGTAGCGTGCAGAATGAACCCCGGCCCGACCACTCCGTGTTCATCGCATTCGCACCGAAAGAGAACCCCCGGATCGCCGTTTCTGTCTACGTTGAATATTCGGGCCAGGGCGCAAGAGCGGCGGCCTCCATCGCCAGCCTCATGATTGAAAAATATTTGCTCGGAACCACGAAGAGACCAGTTATTGAACAGTACGTTTTAAAAGGAGACTTTTTAGATTGAAACGCGAAGACAGCATAACCCACAAAATTGACTGGGCCACGGTACTCATCTACCTCGCCATTGTATTCCTGGGGTGGCTGAATATTTACGCCGTCACTTATGAAGAGGGCGCAGAAACCTCCATCTTCAGCCTGGACCTGAACTCGGGAAGGCAATTGATCTTCATTGGCGGCGCCGTGCTGATCATTCTTGCAATCCTGATCATAGACCGCCAGTTTTACGAAACCTTCGCCTATATCATCTATGGCCTCCTGCTCATACTGCTCTTTCTTGTACCGATCATCGGAAAGGAAGTCGGCGGTAATAAAGCGTGGCTCGGGATCGGATCCTTCGGGGTGCAGCCCTCCGAGTTTGCAAAATTTGCCACAGCGCTGGTGGTGGCAAAAACAATCGGATCGATTGGATTCAAGATGGATAATCTGAGAAACCAACTCATGCTATTTGCACTCATCGGCACGCCCATGATACTCATCCTGCTGCAAAAAGATATGGGGACAGCGCTCGTGTTTGCCGTCTTTGTGCTGGTGTTCTTTCGCGAGGGCATGTCTCCGTTTCTGATCCTCATCGGACTGGCATCTGCCATCATCTTTGTGCTCACGCTGCTGGTGGATAACGAGTATTATCTGTACCTGGGCATCGGCGCTCTTTTGGTTTTGACCATCCTCCTGGGCAGAAAGAAATTCAAACGCATAGCGCTGCTGGCAACCGGAGCTTTGGCCATCGTAATAGTGATCGAGAGTGTGGATTACATTGTCACGGATGTTTTGAAACCACATCAGCAAAACCGCATCAAGGCCTTGATCAATCCTGACGCCGATCCGTTGGGTTTTGGATGGAACGTCACGCAATCTAAAATCGCTATCGGCAGTGGGGGCTTTCTGGGTAAGGGATTTCTGGAAGGCACACAAACAAAGTATGATTTTGTTCCGGAACAGAGTACAGACTTTATTTTTTGTACTATAGGTGAAGAACATGGATGGATCGGCAGCTTGTTTACCATCGCGCTTTTTATGGTCTTGCTGTTGAGAATTGTTTTCCTTGCCGAGCGTCAGAAAAATAAATTTGCCCGCGTTTACGGATACTCCGTCGCCTGCATTCTCTTTTTCCATTTTGCCGTAAACATCGGCATGACAATCGGCCTTTTCCCTGTGATCGGAATCCCTCTCCCTTTCTTTAGCTATGGCGGTTCTTCCCTTTGGGGATTTACGATCCTGCTGTTTATCTTCCTCAAACTTGATGCCCACCGCATGCAGGTACTCCAACGCCTCTGATCATTCCTGCCTGATAGAAGAAAAACTTCCTGAAAGTTGGGGACGCAACCGGTCCCCGAGCTTGCCGAGGGGGCGCGCGGGCCTAAACAAACCTCTTCTCAACCATCTCCATGAACTCATGGAATTCCCTGCTCTCGCGGTCCCAGTTCGCCGATTGTTTCTCAAGGTATTGAAGTGCGGCATCCATGTCAGACAACTGATCAAGTTCATCAACGGCGCGGCTAAAGGATTCAAAGTCGCCATAGAAGAGCACCTTGGTAAACATGAACTTCTGATTGATACTCAAATTGTCTTTTATTTTCGCGATCTTCTGAAAGTTACTGTACACTGCAGGCCGCGAGGACGACTGCATTCGGTCATTCAGGATAGACCGCACAGAGCCCTCCCCTTTGTCTTTCACCGGTTCGACGTACATTTTATACTCGGCTTTTGGTTTGTTCCCTTTCCGTTCCTGATTTTCCCCGGGCAACGGTGGTTCTTTCACGGGGAAAAATAAGGAAGGATCCAGCGGCAGCGTGAGTGAAAATTGGCGGATGTGTTCTTCAAGATCCTCAGGTGTAAAATTCACCTCTTCCAGGATCTGATCCAGAATGGCAAATGCCTCATTGCCCGAAAGTTCTGTTAAGCGCCTCTCTTCCAGTTTTTGAACCAATCGCGCCAGGGGTGCCTTGTTGATCTTGAGATACCTGATCTCCTCCTTGAACTGCGACAGTTCGACCTTGTTGTTTTTGCCAGTGACAAGAATGGAAAAAAAATCGTATGGATTAAAAATGACCAACAACGTCTGGCGGACAGCTTTCTTCAGCAGTGGAACAAAATATTCCGCGCTGACAGAAATGTGGTTAGACAGCACGGTCATGAAATTATCCAGCGCTGCCTTTACCTCCGCATCCTCATAGTCAAAATAAGGACTTTCTACCTTATTTGTTTCCTCCCGCCACGTGAGCAATAATTCCCTAACCACAAACATGTTTATCTGTGGTACATCGCACAGCGCCAAAATTTCGGCACCCGAGATCTTATTTTTGGAGGAGAAAAAACTTTTTGAAACTTTATCCGCATAGGCATCCCCATAAGCTGCTATTGCTTCCAGACTTATTTTTTCATCCATACAGTATCAATGATATCCTTATTTAGCGGTTTAAAGTTAACCGTAATTTACCGCAATGTCCATATTAAAATAACGCAAGATCGCCCGCATTATGATCGAAAACCTTTTCAAAAAGACGTTCATTTAGCCGAAATTTGCCACAACCCGTCACACAGGGTATTTTGCGCTATGTTTATCGAGCCACATTTAGGGGGTATTCCCGCCCGGGAGCAGGCCGGCTGGATTGAAGTGATTTGCGGCTGCATGTTTTCCGGCAAGACGGAAGAACTCATTCGCCGACTTAACCGCGCCATCATTGCAAAACAAAAAGTTGAGATCTTCAAACCAGTCATAGACAAGCGCTATCATCATCACCATATTGTTTCGCACAACGAAAACGCCATCCGTTCCACGCCGGTGAACTTTGCCAGCGATATTCGCCTACTGGCAGGAGACTCCCATGTAGTGGGAATCGATGAAGCGCAATTTTTTGATGATGCGATCGTAGATATCTGCAATACGCTGGCCGACGCGGGAAAGCGCGTCATCGTTGCCGGCCTGGATATGGATTATGAAGGAAAACCTTTCGGGCCCATGCCACAGCTTCTGGCCGTAGCTGAATTTGTAACAAAAGTGCATGCCATCTGTGCACAGACCGGCCAGCTTGCCTCCTATTCTTTCAGGTTATCCGAAAATGATCGACAGGTGATGATAGGAGAAAAAGACATGTATGAAGCCAGGAGCCGGACTGCGTTCCTGGAAGGAATGAAAGCGAAGAAAAAATGAGGCGACACATGATTCCTCACGTTGGGCCCTACACGCAAATCATATTTCTTGGTTGTCTGTTCCTGGCTTTCTCTGCAGGGGCGCAAGGCGATATTCCGATAGGCAACTGGCGATTGCACCTTTCCTACAATAATATCAGAAAGGTGGAAGTAGCCCCTGAAAAGGTCTTTGCTGCAAGTGAAAGCGGTATACTCATTTTTTCGAGTCAAGGCCAAAGCCTGAGCACCATCAATAAATTAAACGGACTGGGGAGTACTGACATCACCAGCCTCTGTTATGATAACACAAGGGACCAGTTACTGGTAGGCTATGAGACAGGTGACCTGGACATCATTCAGTCGGCCGCCATTACCAACTTCAGCCGTTTGAGGGGTGCGGACGTTACGACCTCAAAAAGGATCAACCACATCTCCACGAGGGAGGAT
Organism: Cyclobacteriaceae bacterium; assembly: GCA_040882305.1. GTDB lineage: Bacteria > Bacteroidota > Bacteroidia > Cytophagales > Cyclobacteriaceae > Chryseosolibacter. Next base: position 308 of record JBBEBN010000253.1, on the reverse strand, counting down.
TTTGCATATCTCTCCACTGATTATGGCGTGGTGACTTTTGATCTGCAACAACTGGAGATCCAGGAAACGTGGCGCGACCTCGGAAGAGGCGGCGAGGGATTGCCTGTTTATCAGAGCACGTCGATCAGGGACAGCATTTATCTCGCGACGGCCAATGGCGTGCTCGCCGGGTACATGGGTGACAACCTTCTTGACTACAATAATTGGGAACGGTTTGATGAGGGAAATTTTTCCGGCCCGATCCGCGCTGGCGTGCCCTTAAACGTAAAAATATACGCGACGGGGCCGACGGGGGTCTACCGGTTGGG
>JBBEBN010000252.1:22374-22938 GCA_040882305.1 Cyclobacteriaceae bacterium | reverse complement strand
GTTTTGATCTTTTTGCTTTGCGTACCGGCCGCGACTGGTCTTCAGGCGCAAAATAAATATTTCACGGCCACATCGAATGATGAATCCTATAACTGGCCCATGATCGGAAATGGTAACCTTCAGACGATCGTCGGCCCTAACGGGTTTCAAAATGGCGAAATACTGGAAGTGGAATCAGTGAACCGCACCATCTTCTGGGCTGGCCGACGCCACGATGATGCGCGTACGGCTGAAACGTGGATACCGCGGTTTGACAAGGACATTCCTATAGGATCAACACGACCACTCGTCCGCTTCGGACGGGCCCACCGTCTGCTGAATATCAATGGCGTTGCGGCAAAAGACGACAATTGGGTTCAAACCATGGATTATGACAACGGCATTGTAAAGTCAACGCTCAACCACAAGGGATTGCGTGAGTATACAGAGAGCATGGTGCTGCTGGATAAGAACATGCTCGTGTTTCACACCACACTCACCAATACATCCAACGGCGACCTTTCCGCGGATTTTACGGTGAAATATGAGTTTGGTGATGCGTATGGAAAGCAGGCTACCGGTACG
>JBBEBN010000252.1:0-22364 GCA_040882305.1 Cyclobacteriaceae bacterium | reverse complement strand
CGGTACGAAGCTTTATGTCTTCAGGCCGTATCATACGGATAAGCCCTTCGGCAGCATTGATGGTAAATTCAGTACCGATCCTGATGTCGATACACGCGCGCCGCACATTTCGGAAGGCCTCTCTTTAAAATTTGAAGTTGAAAGTCACCTCGGCGAAGTGCGGTGGGGCCGGTCGCCAGTGGGAAGAATAGAAAAAACACCGGTGGGCGGAAACTTTGTCCATGAGATCAAACTGAAGAGAGGTGAAAGCCAGGAGTTGTGGTTCTATGCCTCGGTAAGCGACAGGTTGAAGTATACGTACTTCCCCGCCAATGTGGAAGAGGTGAAACAATATATACAGGCTCACAAGGCGGAATGGAACAGTTTTTGGAAGACGAGTTCCGTGAACCTCAACAACCCTGAACTTGAGAGCATTTACAAGAGTTCGCTCTATACCCTGCGTTGTAACTCGGGAGAATGGAGTTCTTCCTGTGGTATCCTGGCATCCAATTGGGAAGGGCGTTTTTTGCACGATGAGATGTCCGTGTTTTTTGGGCTCATATCCGCCAATCATCCTGAACTGGCCCGCAAAATTCCGAACTGGCGCTGGACTACCTACGATGTAGCTGTTGCCCGCAGTAAGGGTCAGGGAACTTTTTATGCATGGGAGGCGACCGAAGACGGAAGGGAAAGCTCGCCCATAGGGCAATGGGTAGATGAACGGTACACCCACGGCGAAATTTCGGAGCACACCTGGCGCTACTATCTTCATACGGGTGACAAAAAAAGCCTGGAGCAATTTTATCCGATCCTGAAAGGAAATGTTGAATGGCTCATCTATGACGTATTGAGAGAAGATGAAAACGGAAATCTGAGCCTGCGCCCGTTGGTGTCGATTATTGAACACGTGTACCCTGCAGTAAACTGCATGTATACGGTTAGCGCCTTTACGCGCGCCCTCCAGGTCGCCGCACGTGCAGCCAATATCCTGGGAAAGGATAAGGAACTGGCTGAGGAATGGCTGCAATTATCTGAAAGGATCAAGAAACTGATGCCGATCGATAAACAGAACAATGTCTATATGGCCTCCAAAAATATTGATGACCCCGTGGGTGTGGCCCATCTCGGATCAATCTACCCTTTCGCGGTAGATATTGAAAGTGATGTGGCGCGGAATACCCTGGACATGGCGGTTCAATATTTCCAGGATTCAAAGAAACAACGGACCACTGACCTGGTATTATCGACGACGACCTGGATCTGGGGTTTGTCAAATCTTGCACATACCTGTTTTGTGGCAGGAGAAGGAACGAAAGGTTACGACATATTGAAGGATGCAAAATTTACCGTTGGTTCATTTATGACGCCTCCTGAACACTGGAACAAACAGGATGGCGCTTACCTGCCCTGGCATACCACAGGCTCTGGCGCGTATATCGCTGCCGTTAACGGAATGTTCGTCCAGATGTTTGATGAAAAGGGAGCCATCGTCTATCCGGCCATCTCCTCTGAACTGAAAAACAATTCCTTCACCCGCCTGCTGGCTTCCGAAGGTGTTTCTGTTTCAGGAAAAATGGAGAACGGCAAGGTCGTTCTGCTCGTGGCCCATTCACCTGAGGAAAAAGAATGGACATTCAGGATCCCCCAGACGATCGCCAAAGACATTAAACTCAACCGCCAGCTTTTGGCCTCCAACAACACGGAAGGAAAATATGCTGTCATCAAAGTCAGGCTACGCAAAGGCGACAACACCCTCAGTCAGTAGATGTGGTGATGTGGTGATGTGTTGATGTTTGCGATCTTCATCGGGCACAGGTTGGTTGTTATGGCCTGCTTTTTATTGAGCGGGTTTTAATGCCGAATGCCGAATGCCGAATGACTAATGACCAATGACTAACGAATGATGCTATTGTGAACATCCTTGGAATCTCTGCCTATTACCATGATTCAGCGGCGGCTCTGATTTCTGACGGCAGGATCATCGCCGCTGCCCAGGAAGAGCGATTCACCAGGAAAAAACATGATCCTTCATTCCCGTCCCATGCCATCAGGTTTTGTCTCGACCACAGTGGGTTCAGGATGGAAGATATAGATCTTATCGTCTTCTACGACAAACCGTTCCTGAAATTCGAAAGGTTGTTGGAGACGTATTATAATTTTATTCCTTCAGGAATTGCCTCTTTTGTCACGGCGATGCCCGTGTGGATCAGGGAAAAATTGTTTCTCAAGACCGTTATAAGAAGCGAGCTGAAAAAGATCGGCGGTTTTAGTTCAGCAAAACAAAAATTGCTTTTCCCGGAACACCATTTGTCACATGCCGCGAGCGCTTTTTATCCTTCGCCTTTCCGACAGGCTGTTATAGTAACCATCGACGGGGTGGGGGAGTGGGCTACTGCTTCTATCTGCCTGGGAAATGGGAGTCAGATAAAACTCATTAAGGAGTTGAGGTTCCCTCATTCCGTGGGTTTATTGTATTCATCGTTCACATATTTTCTGGGATTCACTGTCAACTCAGGCGAATACAAACTAATGGGGCTGGCGCCCTATGGGAATCCTACTTCGCCGCAGGTTCAGCATTACATCAACCTGATCAAAGCCAACCTTGTTTCTGTACGGGACGATGGATCCATCTGGCTGAATAAGGAATTTTTTGCGTATGCAACGGGCCTTCGGATGATAAAAGAGCGGAGATGGGCAAAACTTTTCGGATTCAAACGACGGGCACCGGAGCAGAATCTTGAGCAGCATCATTGCGACCTGGCGCTTGCTATCCAGGTGGTCACGGAGGACATCGTGAAAAAAATGGTGCGACACGCTCAAAGTTATGCCGAGAATGAAGAGCAGTCACAGCATCTGTGCATGGCTGGCGGCGTTGCCCTGAACTGCGTTGCCAATGGAAAGATACGGGAGGAAGGTTGGTTTAAAGAGATCTATATTCAGCCGGCCGCGGGAGATGCCGGAGGTGCCATTGGTGCGGCGCTTGCCGCCAGCCATATTTACGAGGGAATACCACGTGTTGAGGAGAGGCCGGATTCCATGGCGGGGGCTTACCTCGGCCCTGACTTTGATGATAAGGCAATCCGGAAAACCCTTCAGCGCTACAGGGCCCCATACACGCACAAAACGGAATTTATTGACACCAGCAAAGAAGTGGCATCTCTACTGGCAAAAGGAAAAATAATCGGGTGGTTTCAGGGAAGAATGGAATTCGGACCGCGTGCCCTGGGCAACAGGTCTATTCTGGCTGATGCGCGAAACCCGGATATGCAGAGACGCCTCAACCTGAAAATAAAATATCGTGAAAGCTTCAGGCCATTTGCGCCGGCCGTGCTGGCGGAGGACACCAAATATTTTTTTGACCTCGACCAGGATTCTCCCTACATGCTGCTCGTTGGAAAAGTCAATAAGGTCCGTCAGCATAAGGTCCCTGAAAATTATTATGCGCTGCCTCCGATGGAACGTCTTTATTTTCAGCGTTCAGACATACCGGCGGTTACTCACATAGATTTCAGTGCCAGGGTTCAAACCGTTCATAAAAATACCAATGAAAGATTCTGGCAATTAATCGATCATTATAAAGCGCAAACGGGGTACGGGCTCCTGATCAATACCAGCTTCAACGTCAGGGGCGAACCTATCGTTTGTACGCCGGAAGATGCCTATAAATGTTTTATGCGCACAGAAATAGATTATCTTGTCATGGATAATTTCATCCTGGCTAAGGAAGAACAACCTCTGTGGCGGGAGAAAGACTGGAAAAATAATCTGCCTCCCGATTAAAAAAAGACAAATCGCGAGGTAGCGACTGATCGACTTTTTATATAACATTGAATTGTAAATCTTAGCAATGGACTTTATAAGAGACTTATGGAACTTTATCCGTGAAAGAAAAAAATGGTGGCTACTTCCACTGATATTTTTTCTTTTGATTATAGGAGTGCTGGTGATCATCGGCGGAAACAGCGCCCTGGCTCCGTTCATTTACACCTTATTTTAACGCAACAAGATGGACGCCCGCGAAAAAGAAACCGTTATCACCATCATGGTCGGCTGCCTTATCTTGTATGCATTCTTTTGGGCGGAATGGCTTTGGCTGGCCGCCCTCGGCCTGGGATTGGCTGCTATGGTTTCTGATAAAATTACACACTGGGTTCATGTAGCATGGTTCTGGATCGGAGAAAAGGTGGGGTATGTCATGCCAAAAATAATTTTGGGCATACTTTTTCTCCTGATACTCCTCCCGCTTGCGCTCATCGCGAAATTGTTTCGCGGGGATTTTATGTTGTTAAAGGATTCTTATCCGAGTTATTTCATAGAAAGGCCTCATGTGTATGAGCGCAGGGACCTTGAAAATCCATGGTAACAAAATCTGAGAAAAAACAGTCTTTCTGGTCGCAGCTGTTGATTTCCATACTTATGGTACTGGTATTCGATTTCGCGGCGTCATTTATCATTGTCCCGGAAAGCTACACTTCCTTCCGGGCGCCTCATTACTACTATCACCATGGCTTACAACCTGGTCAGGATGCGTGGGCTGCCTGGGGCGCCTCCCTGTATCCTGTAAAAACAAATTCGCTTGGAATGGTTGATTCGGCTGTTTATGATGTGAAGTTGAAGACGGATAAGCCGCGACTTCTGATACTGGGTGATTCTCATTCGGAAGGCGTGGGTGTTCCATACGACAAGACCTTCAGCGGCCTGCTTTCAAAAAGAATGTGGGGTGAAATGGAAGTCCTGAATGCTTCGTGTATTAGTTACAGCCCCAGGATCGCGTATCTGAAGGCGAAGTTCCTGCTGGAAAAAGGATTAAAGGTGGACCATATTTTTGTGCTCATCGATATTTCTGACATGCAGAATGAGCTGGTCTACGAAAAATTTGAACCGGAAGAAAGATCACGGATGAATGAATCGTGGCATTCAATGAGATTCTTTCTGAAAAATCACTCCTCGATCTTCTACCTGGTGAATTCGATTGTGGAAAAGCGGGAGACGCGAAAATTCTTTGAAAAAGCAAAATTCTTCAATGAACGGGGCAGCATCGGCGGCACGGCCAATTCGTTGGAGCTATACGCCTCATTTTTCAAGGGCTTTGATGACAACGTCCTGTTATCCAATCCGCAATTCCACGGCGTAGGTGAATGGTATTCCAACGATAACCTGAGAGAGCTCGCCGACCGGGGAATTGAACTTGGGCAACAGAATATCGTAAACCTCAAGAATTTGTGCGATTCGATGAACGTAGCGCTCACCATTTCAGTTCATCCCTGGCACTACCAGATCCTGAAAGGGAATGACGATGATTATTATGTGGAGAAGTGGAGGTCCTTTGCAGCATCAAACATGATCCCCTTTATCAATCTTTTTCCCTTGTTTATAAATTCACGGAATCCGGTTATTACTATGAAAATGTTTTTTATAAAGGACGACAATCACTGGAATGAATTCGGACATGCGCAGGTGGCCGGCCGCCTGGAGGAGTATTTCAAAACCACGGAAATTCCGGGTAACCATTAGTCTTCATGCGATCACTCATCACCTTGTTTCTGATCCTTTTCGTGTTCGGCTGCAATCCTGAAAAAAAAAGCCGGTCAAAGATTGAAGCATTGGAGCACGTGGGTGAAAGTCAGAAGTATGCCCTGGGAGTTGCTTGCATGGAATACATATCTCAACATGGAAACAATCTTCCGTGGTCGAAAATTCTGGTAAGAAAACTGATCGCGGCTGGATTTTATCCCGAGGCTATTTATGGCGTGGAATTATTGCTGAAGAAATTTCCCGGCGAACCTGAGTTGCTTCTCCTGAGGAGCACAGCATACCGCAATCTACACCAATATGGTTTGGCGATGGAAGATCTTCAGCACGGCCTTAAACTGCAACCTGGAAACGACAACCTTTCTCAGGAAGTCACGGCGTTAAATAATGAACATGAACTTTGGAAAGAGATCGAAAGATTAAATCAATCCCTTCGTGGTTCCCCTGATTCATTCCCCATTTTACTAAATCGAGCGGAAGATTTTTTTAAAATGCGGCAATATGATGCAGTTCTCTATGATCTCGGATCCCTTTCCAAAATGCGTTCGCCGGAAGACAGCATATATTATACAGAAAAAGTCATAGCGTTGTATAAAGATAACCGGCGCCCTGTCGATATGCTGGCGGAGATGCTGGAATATTTCGGGAGAAAATGAAATAATTTATTCCGCGGGAACTTAGGAACATCATTTCAGAAAACTCCGTAAGGAAAATGCTTTGTATAAAAAGCACGGATGGCATTCTTCATATTCATTTCTTCTTCGGGAGTTGGTTCGCCGAGAATACTTTTTTGTTCGAGGTCTGCATAAGCCTGAAAGGTTCGGATGGCATCCAGCACAAGAGTGGCTTTGCCCGACGGATCATTCTCCAGTAATTGGGGAGGGATTTTGCTTTTTATTTGTTGCGCAAAATGAAGGGCGGAATAATATTGGTGCGTCATGCAGCAGAGGGAAAATCGCGTCATCTGGAGAAACACATCATCTTCATCCCGGTAGACTGAGGTGTTGATATCTTTCACCTGATTAAGGGTCATCAACGGCGAATGGGGCCGGATCGAAAGCAGGTCCGTCCTGATGATCTGGTTGGCCGCCTCAAGTGCGATCACAAGATTTCCATCACGGGTGGGATGAACATAATCCAGGAAGAGGTCAAAGCCGGGGATTCCCTTATGGGCATAATCAATTATTATTTTCTCCATATCGAGCAAAACTACGTCCGGATGGCTGGTGGCAAGTGCCCGCAGGATGTTGTTAAAATCGCTGATGGCGCGGAAAGGGTTGTAATCAAAATCCCTGGCCTTGACATAATAATCCAGTGCCTGAATGGTATCGTTCAGTTTTTCATATGATTTCCCCATCCAATACATTGTTTCTGCATGAAGGGGCGCAATTTGATGGGCGCGCTCCAGTGTTGTTACAGCATCAGCATATTTTGAAGCGAGGTAATTTTTTTTGCCCTCTCTGAATTGTGAGGCCCATCGCAATGAATCTGCATCCGGGAGCCCCACATAAGAAACGTTTGGTTCCCAATCCCGGAGATTTGCCGGTACCGTCATGACCATAAGCTTGACATCGCTTTGGCGGGCCTCCTCCACCATACCTTCCAGAGATTCCTGGTAGTGCTCTTTTACTTTCGCGAATTGATCCGGATCAGACCGCAGCTCAAGCGCCTCTTCATTCACTTTTTTCCAGAATGTTTCCGCAACGTCAGGGGTATCATCATATCGGTGTTTCACAAATAACCTCCTGATAAGCTGAAGTGACCTGAAATTGTTGCGGAACCTGATGAGGGAGTTCTTTAATTCAGAGGTCCTATAGTTGCGGCCCTCCAGAAATTCATTGTTCCCCGACCAGACAATGACGGCGTCGGGGTCAAATGGCAGAATGGTTTCAAACACCTGACGTATCCGGTAACTGGCAAAACCATGCGCACTGCAGTTGATGATCTCGATCTTTTTTTCCGGATAAATTTTCCGCAGCGTTTTTTCCAGGTACTTGCTGTAAATTTCTTCCCCTGGATGCGGCCATCCTGCGCTGGCTGACCCGCCCAGGCAAACGACCCGGATCTGATCCTTTTCCTTCTTTTCCCTGAAAAGTACATTCCGGTCATTGTAGGCATTCTTATTCGTGATCCGGTACCATGTTTCACCCTTGATCATCTGCTTCGAAAACAAGTTGATAGGGCCCAGATCAATCATATGATCGATAGCCTTTGCGGGGAAAATGAACCTCACCAGCACTTCAATGGCAACAAAAAACAGAACAACAAGCAGGATACTCGAGATCTTGAGGAATATTTCTTTATGCCCGGAATAGAAAGAATGGAACACGGTGTATCTTTAAAAATCAAAGATAATTTATTATGGCTGGCCGGCAATCATACCGCATACGACCGGCCTTGTCGGAAGCGATAGGGGCTAAACGGTGGAACGGGGTGCAGTCCTCGTGTTAGCTGTTGAAAATTCAATAGAGTACAAATGAAAGCCAAAAGAGTAACAGCTGCAGAGTACCTGAATATCTACATTGCATTTTAAACTGCACGATTATGACTAGCGAGAACCTTTTTCTGAGTTTGTTTTTTGTCGGGGCATTCAACCTTTCAGGCGTTTATGCTCAAATCAAATTTACGGAGACAGTGATCGACAAGGAGGCGCATGGCGATGACAAGATCATTGCCGACCTGGACAATGATGGTGTCAAGGATATTATCCTGGGAGGAGCAACCCTGTCCTGGTATCGCGAGGAAAATGGTAAGTACGTGAAATACAGGATCACGGATCCCAAAGTGGAATTCACAACGGACGGATATTCCGGAGATGTGGACAATGATGGCGATATCGACCTGCTCCTCGCAGATGGAAAAGGGGAGGGCAACGTGATGTGGTATGAAAATCCCCTTCCGGAAAAATCGCCGCGCGAAGGAAGTGCGTGGAAGCAGCATACCATTGGTACGCATGGGGACTGGATGCACAATGCCACGGTGGCAGATGTAAATATGGACAGGCATCTGGATTTGATCAGCAGTGGACATGGCAGCACCCGGTTGTGGTTAAACCGCGGCAAGGATACGTGGCAGGAAGTCAATCTTTCCGAATACGGCGGCGGCGCTGTGGATACCTATGATATGGATGGAGATGGCGACCAGGATATCCTCACCCCAAAGGGCTGGATTGAATGCCCTAAAGATGCATTCGTGACTGCTGACTGGAAGTTTCACCCCGTCAGCGGGCTTGGTGAAACAGTTGAAGCGGGTGACCTGGACAACGATGGAAAGGCGGACATATTGAGCGCAGACTCGGCACACGTGATGGGCAAACTTCGCTGGCTGAAAAATGCTGGCACAATCGAAAAACCGGATTGGAAAAAAATTGAAATCGAAGCTGCAGCCGGTACGCATAAACTTCAGATCGCTGACTTCAACCGCGATGGTCATGCAGATATTCTATTCGGGCTGGAACTAAAGACGATAGGAATACTTTATCAGGACGCCAAAAAAACAGGAACATTCACGAAACAGATCGTGGCGAACACAGGTGGTCACAACGCGATCGCAGATGACATCGATAATGATGGCGATCTTGATATTGTGAGTTGTGATTACCTCAACCATCCACCCCTGCGGTTGTTCATTAATGAGTCAGCGGGTAACAAGGCAACGAAAACAAAACCCCTGTCTATCCATCGGTGGCACTATAATCCGATCACGGATAAAGCCATGCGCACATTTGGTCTTACCTTTGGTGAGGTGACCGGTGATGGCAAAATGGACATCGTTTCAGGAAGTCATGTTTATGAAAATCCGGGAACAACAAATAACAGCGCCTGGAATCAACACCTGATACGGGAGGGACTGCACGCAGTGGCATGTCTTGATATCAATGGCGATAAAAAAGATGAGGTCATCGCCGTTGAAGGGAAGGGAACAGTGTATTGGTGCGAGGGAAGCAAAGGCAACTGGAAGATCCATGAACTCGGTAAAGTACCGGAGGCCAGCCATCCGATTGGGGCACAGGGCCACATTATGGGACAGATCGTTCCGGGGGGAAGACCGGAGATCATCATGACGGCGGGAGATGGTACTTATGCTTTTCAGGTTCCGGAGAATCCTGCAACGAAATGGCCCATGATCCACGTGACCACCAATACCTCAGATGAAGATCTTGATGTTGCGGATTTTAACAAGGATGGTTGGAACGATATCGCAGGAACGAATGGGAAAACGCAGGAGGTTCTGTGGTTTGAGAATCCAAAGGGTTTTAAAGACAACTGGAAAGAACACAAGGTAGGTCAGCTGCGTGCCTCGGACAAGTATCTTGACCGCGTAGTTTCCGGTGATGTGAATGGCGACAAACGGCCAGATATCGTCATGAGCGAAGAAACACAACGCGGGTCAGCCGCCACCATCATTTTCCTTCAACCTGCGAAAGCCGATGGCGTCTGGAGTATGCGGACACTTGTGAACCAGTATACCACCAACTCCATGGATATGGCTGATATCGATCAGGATGGGGACCTCGATATCCTCACGGGAGAACACCGCGGCGACAAAAGGTTAACCATCTGGGAAAATGATGGAAAGGGAAATTTCAGGTCTTTTATTATTGACAGGGGGAAAGAAAACCACGACGGAGCAAAGTTCGTTGACCTCGATAACGACGGCGATCTTGATATCGTCGGCATCGGGTATGATGCGTTCTCCGTTATCCATGTCTGGTGGAACGATGCCCGGTAGTTGAAAGGTCTGAATGGTTGAAAGGTCGGAAAGGTTTAAGAAGTTTGAAAAGTTTAAGAAGTTTTAAAGTTAGGTTACGTGAATTTCAAAGTGATAAGAGAAGATTACGCAGTCACTCGCTCACCACTGACCACTCACCCTTTGTGGCAAAAAGCTTATGACGAATATTACGGCAAAGGACCTTATCGAATGGTGCCGCATTCCGCACACGGAACTTGAAAAACATCCACGCAGGAAAATCCCTTTCCGGATCTGTAAAGATTCAGCGGAGATGGGCCAGATCATGGCGCGTGAGCTCGCCGATATCATTCAGGCAAACAATGCGACAGGAAAGTCCACCAACGCAATCCTTCCCTGCGGACCGTTGTGCTGGTACAAACCTTTCACTGAGATGGTGAATAAGGAAAAAGTGAGCCTGAAAAAACTGGTGGTGTTTCACATGGATGAGTGCCTCGATTGGCAGGGAAAGCTTCTTCCCAAAAACCATCCCCAGAACTTCCAGAACTACATGGAAAAGAATTTTTATGATCCCGTAGCGTCTGAGCTCCGGACGCCGGAAGAAAACCGCCGTTGGCTATACCCCACGAACATCAGGGAAATCAGCGACAAGATCCTGGGAACAGAGATCGATATCACGTATGGAGGCTGGGGCCAGGATGGGCACGTTGCGTTCAATCAGGCCCGGCGAAATCCCTACAGTAAATTGTCGCTGGAAGACGTTCGCAACTCAACGGCACGGATACAGGATAACAACCTCGACACCGTTATTGCACTGGCTCATCGGTCGTTTGGAAGCGCTTATCAATTGGTCGCCCCGATGTCGGTCACGCTGGGTGTCAGGGAATGCCTTTCCGCCAAAAAGGTCCGACTCTTCTCAGACACGGGAGCGTGGAAGCAAACGGCGCTGCGCATCGCCCTCTTTGGTCCGATGACGCCTGACTTTCCCATGACGCTTTTGCATGAACATCCCGACGCGTTGCTTACCGCTACCGTGGAAACAAGCAGGCATCCCATCAGCGAACATCCTGAGTGGGACTTTGGTCTGTAAGGCGGCGCAACGACCTGACCTGAACGAGAAATGGATAACACCTCACTGAATATTTCACCTGGAAAAAGCCGGTTTCGGGCGATGATCGGTACCGGCGGCATCGGTGCGGGTTCACTTTTTCTCATGAGTGGCAATCACACACTCGGCCGCGAGGAGAGCCGCGGCGGAAAATATCTCGATGCAAGAGACTATTGCAAATTGCACATCATTACACACAACGTGAAGGCACTGTCAGGCGCAGACTTTCCGGTTTTTCCGCTCGGAAAAGTGGGCGACGACGATGTTGGCCGCAGGATCTTCCGGGAAATGCACGAGGCGGGATTGAACCTTGATTATGTCCATACCGTTGCGGGCGACAAGACGTTATTCGGCTTTTGTTTTCTCTATCCCGACGGGACAGGAGGAAATCTGACAACGGAAGAATCGGCTTGCACGAAAGTGGACCCATCTTTCATCGAGCTCGCGACACCGCTATTTTCGAAATACGAGGGAGGCTTTCTGGCTCTTTCCGCGCCGGAAGTGCCGCTTGCGGCGAGAAAAAAATTACTGGAGCTGACGAGGATATATAAGGGGTTTTCGGTCGCATCCTTTACGTCGGGTGAAATGGAGGAATCAGAACGCACCGGGATGCTTTCTCTCGTAGACTTTCTTGCCATCAACATCGACGAGGCCGCGGCGCTTACCGGCATGAGGGTGGACAAAAGCGATGCGGGAGTGATCGTGGAAAGAACCATTGAAAAGATGCGGGCCATCAACCCGTCAGCGTGGCTTTCCGTTACGGCGGGAAAACTTGGAAGCTGGTCCTGGGATGGTAAGCAACTTACCCACGTCCCTGTTTTCGCCGTGGATGTAAAAAGTTCTGCCGGCGCGGGCGATGCCCACATTGCAGCCATCATTTCAGGCCTGGTTGCCGGATTGACCCTTCAGCAATCGCAGGTTTTAGGCAGCCTGGCGGGAGCGTTTGCCGTAACGTCTCAGCATACGATTCATCCCGGCATGAGCCGCAAGAACCTGTGCGCGCTTGCCATGCGCTCCGGAAATGAGCTGGATCCCGCGGTGCTGAAATTCCTGGAGGGGTCGTGACCGCGCCAGCGCCGTTGTGCGCGATCAAAAAGTGAATCTTACAATAGATCAACCGTTATTAAATAAAATTACATATGAAAATCTACATGCGGATGTTATGGGAATTCGATATTACCGAAGAGGCCCGGTTTATGGAACTTGAAAAAAAGTTTGTTGAACTTGAAACGCGCCGTCCCGATTACCCGAAAGGCGGTAAAAGGCTTCAGCCGATCTCCGGACTTTCGCCATGCAACTCGATCACATGGGAAAAGGAATTTGATTCGCTGGAGGAGGCCTATGCCATGGTTCAGTTCTTCCGCGGAGACGAGGAGCACGAAAAGCTCGCGGAATTGCAGAGACCGCTTTTTAAGAATTTCCGGATTGAATTTTATAAGATACTTGAATTCTGATTTTCAACACCCAAACCTCAACTAAAAACCTGCCATCACTATGAAAACTACTGTCTACGTCCGGTTATCAGCGATGATGTTCTTTGAATATTTCATTTGGGGAGTCTGGTATGTCACCATGGGAACCTATCTGACAAAGATCGGTTTCCAGGGTAGTGATGTGGGCAGCGCGTACAGTACCATCGCCTGGGCTGCGGTCATCTCCGCATTCTTCGTCAGTTTGATCGCAGACAAATATTTTGCGGCGGAGAAAATCACTGGGGTATTGCACATCCTGGGTGGCGCTCTTATGTACTATGTGTCCACGATTACCTCTCCCGGACTATTTTTCTGGGTGCTGTTGGCCTATGCGCTGTGTTACATGCCGACGATAGCGCTTACGACGGCAATTGGACTACATCATTGTACTGATCCGGGAAAGCAGTATCCGGGAATTCGTGTACTCGGCACGTTAGGGTGGATCGCCGCCGGGTTGACCATCAGTTTGTTGGGCGTGGAAGGCGGCCCTGAACCGATGTGGCTCGCCGCCTTATCATCTGTTTTCTTAGGACTGTACAGCTTTACCTTGCCGGCGACACCTCCCAAATCACAAGGCAAAACACTTACCATCAGGGAAGTGCTGGGTGGGGATGCGCTGAAATTGATGAAAAGTCGCTCCTTTGCTATTCTCAGTATCAGTGCCTTGTTGATTACATTGCCTTTTGCCATGTATCACCCGGTGACGAATATGTTTCTGAATGAAATCGGTGTTTCGAACGCCGCAGGTAAGATGACGCTTGCGCAGGCTTCGGAGGTCATTTTTATGCTGATGATCCCATTTCTCTTTGTACGGCTCGGAATCAAGAAACTGTTGTTGATCGGTATGTTCGCATGGGCCGTCCGCTTCGTACTCTTTATGTATGGAAACAACGATACGCTTATTGCCTTTCTGTATACAGGTATCCTGTTGCATGGTGTCTGCTATGATTTCTTCTACGTCACAGCTCAAATTTACATGGATAAAAAAGCGCCGCAGGACCTGCGCGCAAGTGTACAGGGATTTTTTACGCTCTTAACCTACGGCGTTGGATGGTTGATCGGGTCTTATCTGACTGGCCTGGTGCTTCAGGTTTACCAGATCACCGACAGTTCGGGCCTGGTGATTGGCCACCATTGGAAAAGTGTTATGATCGTTCCCGCTGCAATTTCCTTTGTAGTGGCTGTGCTGTTTAGCGTCATTTTCAAAGACGATACAAAAAATATCGTAACCACCGGAAAAGGCGTGGCAGAACCAAGTATCCGTTAATTTTAAATCTTTAAACAATCAGTTCGATTATGCAAAAAGTAATTCCGGTATCATTAATCATTGTTTCAGGTCTGTTTATATCCTGTGGCTGTACCCAACCCTATGTTAAACTGACGGATGAAAATGCCAGTTATGGTGATCTTGACGGCCACTTAAAAATTGAGACTTCAAATGCGACATATTTTTTCAGGAAAGCCGGTGGGGGCTTCAGCGGGATAATCGATAAAGAAGGAAAAGACTGGATCAGTCACAGTGATGCGCCCAAATCATCCGGAATGTGGCGGGGCATACCCAATACAAATGTTCCTGGCTGGCGGCCGGAACAATCAGGAACAGAGACAAGGGTCATTCTGCAGGAGGATGATAAAATCGTCATCTCTTGCGAAAAGAATAACTATCGATGCACATGGACATTCTACCCCGAATACGCCACCATGAACGTTATAGAAGCTGATAGTAATTACTACTTCTCGTATGAAGGGGCGCCTAACGGGAAATTCGACACCACTTCAAACTACTTCTTCAGGCCCGATAAACAGATTAGACATTTCCTGGACAAACCTTCCGACGAAACAGATATCAAAGCTCAACCATCAGAAAACTGGGAATGGTGCTATTTCAGTGACACAAACACCAAAAAAGCACTTTTCTTTATCCATCATGAAGACGATGTGTTTCCAGACTATTATCGACCTCTTCCGGATATGACTGTGTTTGGTTTTGGCAGAACTGGGAATGCAGATGAGAACTTAACAGAAGTTCCACAAAGTTTCACAATCGGATTTTCCTCCGATACGACGTTTCAGGTTGTTTCAGATAAAGTCAGAGATATTGTCGAACAGCCGCGGAATTAAATAATTAGATCCAATAAGTTTTTCATTCATAGTTAAACGACGATATTTTGTCGTTCGAAAAGTATCCAGAGGGTGCCGTCGGACATGTTTCAGGGACGTAGATGATTACGATGTTCCTGCATGAGCGCAGGCTCGAAATGGCTTTTGAAGGACATAGATAGTTCGACTTGATGCGTGTTTCCTTGCATGGAAGGCCCCAATTTCATCGATAGGGTAATGGCTTCCGACCACATGAAAAAGCAAGTGGAAGATTTGGAGCAATCGATAAGAATATTCCCGGTCTAGAGGTAATTCAGGATCCCATGAGGTGGTATTTGCCGCTGATAATGGCAATGGCCAGGAAAGGGACTGGCATGGCTATACAAAAGACAAAATTCCTCAAAACATCATAGGTCAAAGTGAAGTAGCCCCGTTCAAATTTATATGGAATACTTCTATGTTGGCTGCCCAAACACATGTAAAGGTCATGGCAGAAATCCACTTTAAAAATGCAACGGATATCAGTTATGTAACACCTTATTTTGAGGGATTGCAAATACCTGTTCGGCCCAATTTAAGGGTTGATAGATTTCTTTCACACGATATGCCTGCTCCATTTTGGTCCAGAGCAAATCGACTGAAGACATGCACCATTTTTGCCGATGTGGTACCCAAGAAGATCCAAAGGGCAGAATTGCACGTTATTATCTGGGATGGCGGTGAAGGACAGGTAAAAGACCATTTCAAATTTAACGGCAAGGCCTTACCCCTCGCCAGTGGTAATCACCGGCACGATGTGATTTATCGCGTTTTTGAGATAGACCCTTCACTCATAAAGGTTGGTGAAAATACAATTGAACTATTGTCTGATACTGAAGATCATGGTATTGAGGTCTTGTTGCCGGGTCCTGCGTTAATTGTGAGAACCATCCGATAATGGCATTGGCATTTACCGTTTAATAGACTCAATTTTTGAAATTGTCCATCACGCCTTCAAACCGAAAAAATCTGGAGGCTTGGTTGCTGGCTTATCCGCAATCGGATCGGGCAAATGTTAAAACACTTGGCCGGAAGAGAGATTGATTCAGCCCCAGTCAACATTTCCGCGCCAGCTATATTCCCCCCGAATTATTGGGTATTCAATCCTTAAACTATATGAGTTGAACTAAATAGCATTAAAGCGTAAGATGTATCTGTAATGAATTCAATAGAGTTCAAAACTAAGCAAAAAGGGTGGAGGTATTGGGGCGTTGAGAAATTTACATTGCAATCGTTTCCGTATCTTATTCCCGGACCCAGCATTTGTCATCCAAAGGCTGGTTCCTCGAAGATTAACCGCATTTTGAAATGAAAATTGCTCACTACATTTTATTGATAGCAGTCATCAGCCAGATGACGCGTTGCAACAGCCGGCAGGAAAAACCGACTTTCAATGAAATTGTTATCGACGACCAGGCGCCAAACCACCTTTGGATGAAAACTACTGGTGACATAAACGCCGATGGAAAAACCGATATGCTTGCCGGGGGCTGGCAAAGTGGAGGCCTCGTTGCCTACCTGGCCCCGGATTGGAAAAAACAAGTCATCAACGATTCATTGAAGATATCTACCAATGCAGAGGTTTGTGATGTTGACAACAACAATGTTCCGGACATCGTCGCTGTCGTAAACCAGGCCATCGTTTGGTTTTCAGGTCCGGAGTGGCGGATCAACCATATAGATTCCTTGACCAGCCACGATGTCGAGGTTCATGATTTTGATGGCGATGGATTACTGGACGTGGTAGCCCGGAATCAGGGGGCATTTGGTAGTCAAGGCGGTCACACCTTGTTTTTTTACAGACAAGCGCCCATGGGGGTATGGACAAAACATGAAAAAGAGATCCTTGACGGTGAAGGATTAAAAATGGCGGACATCAATGAAGATGATAAGCCGGATATTGTTACCAACGGTTTTTGGTTTGAGAACACCGGGAATATGGTCGAGTGGAAAGAACACAAGTTCACGGATTCATGGACCTGGCCCAACACACATATTGATGTGGCGGATATCAACGGAGATGGACGCCCGGATATTCTGCATTCTCCCTCGGAACTTGCCAAAAACCATTACCGCATCTCGTGGTTTGAAGCGCCTGATGATCGCACTTCCGTTTGGAAGGAACACGTTGTAGCCGATTCAGTCGAAACGATTGTCCATTCAATTGGTGCTGCTGATTTCGACGGGGATGGAAACATCGACATCGTTATTGCGGAAATGCAGCAGGGCGCTGACCCGGATGAAGTTGCGATCTTTTATAACGAAGGTGACAATACCTGGGAAAAACAGGTGATCAGTACGGGCGGATGTCATAGTATGGTGGTGTTTGATGCAGACGAAGACGGTGATATGGATATCTTCGGAGCAAACTTTGCCGAAAATATCGTCAGGATGTGGGTGAACGGGAAAAAATAATTCAGGTCTTGCGCAGGTGACTGAAAGCGCATTCGCTTCAGTAACGGACATAGGGAAAACAGGATATTTGATTCATAACCAAACAGTGTGATTTATGAAGTTAAGTTTAGATGTTATCGGCTATGGTGGATATTTCACCGCGCCGGGAGAAAAAGTGGCACTGGAAGATGCCATTAAAAGAGCCGCAAAATTTGGCTACGATGCCGCCTGCATTTATGCGCACCGCCCCCTGGGATTTCCGATGGACCTGGATTCAGGAAGAAGAAAAAAGCTTGTTGATCTCTATAAGGAGCTCGGTCTTGAAATGGGCGCCGTCGTTTGCTGTACGAACTTCATGAAGGGAAATCACGTTTTGCTTTACCCGCAGGAAAAGGAGATCATGTATGTGAAGGAATGTATTAAGATGGCCCGGGAACTGGGATCGCCGATCGTACGGATCTTATCTGCATTTTATGGATATTTTCAGAATCCGCTTGCTGCTACCGGATACGGCTTTCCTGCTTTTGAATCCCGATCACGGCGTGTTTCCCGCGGCGAAGACTGGCTTGACGCATGGCATGATGTAAGGGAAGGATTGACAGAAGTATCGAAATACGCACAGGACAATGGTATTGTTCTGGCGCTGCAAACGCACCCTGAAATACTGGGAAATAATGACGAAACGTTGCAGATGCTGGCTGAAGTCAACAACCCCAGCCTCAAGGTAGGACTTGACCTTCCATTGCTGGAGTCGCAGGATCCCGATTTTATCCGGAACACCGTCCGGAAGATGAAAGACCATATGGTTTATTCCCATACGATCTCGCTCGCCAAGAACTTTACGATCGGTGGCGCCTACTATAGCTGGGAAGAAGTGGCTCCCGGGTCTGAAAAAGATCCCATGCAGTGGGGAGTGTTTGTTCAGGCTTTGAAGGAAATCAATTATAAGGGGTTGTTGTCTGCTGAGATCTGCTCTCCTGTAGTAACAAAGGATCACAAACTCGGTACGATAAAGACGATCGATGAGAGATACCATGAATCGAGGGAATACCTGAGTGGTCTGCTGGAGAAATACGATTGCTATTCCGGTAATAAGGCAAAGGCCAGTAAAGCAAAAGCAAAAAAGGAATTGGTTTAGAAAAATCTTCATTTGCGATCAGGAACGATTTGCTGATGATGGGGCAGGTCATTCAGGAATGACGGGTTCCCGTTTTCATTATAATGCTTTAAAACAACCGCCCGGAAACATGGAGAGGTCGTCATATCTGAAAACGGCAGCGCTACTGCTCCCGGCGATGTTAATGTGCCAGTTTTCCGGCGCCCAGCATCGTGGTGCGGAGGTCCTGGCTGGAGCGGAATCCCCTCGTCCCGGCCCGCGGTTACAGATCAACAACTGGCATGGCCTTCACCAAAAGGTTGGTCACAAGGGGCATGCCCAAAATGATTTTAACCTGATCGGCAACGTTGCCGGTTTTGCAGAACTCGACACGCTAACGTACAGCCTGAATGGCACCGCGCCGGTAGGATTGAATATCGGTCTGGGTAAATTTGGCGACGACCGCCGCCTTGCAGCTGCGGGTGATTTTAATGCGGATATTCCCGTCTCCCTTCTTCGTGAGGGAAGAAATTCCATCGTTGTGAAGGCCAAAGGCCCGAGGGGCCACGAAACGTCCGTCACGGTCTATGTGGAAAAACTGGAGGGAACTTATCCTTTGCCGGTGCTGATCAAATGGACAGACGTCGGGGATCCGCAGAATGTAGGCCAATATGTGGATGGAAAGTGGGCTATTGAAGAGGGAGGATTGCGGACGCTTCAGACAGGCTATGACCGCGTGTTTCTCATCGGTGATACCACCTGGCAGGATTATGAAGTAAGCGTTCCCTTTACAGTCCACCGTGTGGACACCGAAACAGGTCCGGTCAGTGGTGGAAATGGATTGGGTCTCCTCATGCGGTTTACAGGTCATGTGAATGGAGGTCCCGGAAATTTTCCCACCGGCCAACCTAAATGGGGATATCAACCTTTCGGCTGTATCGGATTTCTGCGATGGGAAAAAAATGAACCCGATGGTGAAGCCTTTAAACAATTTTATCGCGGTGATAAAAACCACATCGAGAATTATGGAACAATTGCCATCAAACCTGGAAATGTTTACCATATGCGGATGCGGTGTGTTACGCTTCCCGATGAAGGGGTTGAGGGCGTTACACGGTACAGTTGGAAAATATGGCAGGAGGGAGAAACCGAAACTTCAGCCTGGGACTGGGAGGTGGTGCAAAAAAGCGAACACGCCCTGCGAAATGGCGGTTTGGTGCTGCTCGCCCACCATGTCGATATTTCTTTCGGGAATGTGACCGTGGAGGTGATTGGGGAGAAGTAAGTGTTATCAAGTTGTACCATGAAATTTAGTCGCATGGAATCTCAAACCTTATTTACCTTAGTAACACAGTGATGATAAAGTAGACTGACCTTATTACCTTATTTTGGCACGAGCGAAGATTGAGCTAATGAGCCATGATCACCTGAAACCATTAACCGGTTGTCGATAGCCATCGGGAGGGGCCGCAGGTTATACTTCGCAAAGTGCACGCGTTCGCCAATAAGCTAATAAGGTTTTGTGTAAACAGAGTGACATTGTCTACTAAGCTAATAAGGTTGTTAAGTGCTGACATCAAAGTGCACAAACATCGCTGTAAAAAGTCCAGGAAATTGAAAAATGCCAAGCACTATAAACGTATATAGTGAATAAGTTTATAAAAATTTCGCGTATGTCCAGGGTTGTAAAATTATACAAAAAGGTTTAAACAGATCAGCTTATGAAAATGTATTGCATGAGGTTGAGCACGTCGTGGCAAGCGGTGCGTGAGGCTAAAAGGTTTTATTCCGTTCCGGCTTATCTGTTAGCGATGGCATGTTTGTTCGGGTCTTGTGGGGATAAGGGGACGACAAGATCAGACGATGATATTTCCGGAAAAGAGATCTCTTGGCAGCATTTGTCAAGTAAGAACGGCGACATTCCGGCGCCAGGCCCTTCCACGCAACAAACAGCCAGCATGGTGGTGGATGTGGATAAGGACGGCGTGAACGATTTTATCATCGGTGCGAGAAAAGAGGCACCCGCGCTTTCGTTGTTCCGGCGTGTGGAGAACGGATGGGAGAAATACATCATCGAACCAGACCTTCTTGCGGTGGAAGCGGGCGGTGCATTTCATGATTTAGATGGCGACGGCGACCTGGATATCTTATTCGGGGGCGATGCGTCTACGAATGAAGTCTGGTGGTGGGAAAATCCTTTTCCTGAATTTAGCCCTGAACAGCGCTGGAAACGCAGAACGGTGAAAAACACAGGCGGAAATAAACATCATGACCAAACCTTTGGCGATTTTGATGGTGATAAAAAAATCGAGTTGGCATTCTGGAACCAGCGGGATCAGGCCTTGTGCTTTGCCGAAATACCGGAGGACCCCACCATTGACAAGCCGTGGCCCTACACGAAGATCTTCACATGGGAGAAAAGCCAGGGTGAGCATGAGGGCGTTGGCAAAGGCGATATTGACGGCGACGGGATCATTGATATTGTTGGCGGAGGAAGGTGGTTTAAGTACCAGGGCGATGGTTCATTTAGACCGATCATCATCGATACGCTGCAACAATTCACGCGATCGGCGGTTGAACAATTGAAAGAGGGGGGGACGCCTGAAATAGCTTTCGTGCGAGGTGACCAGAATGGTCCGCTGAAGTGGTATGAAGCCAATGGCGATCCATTGAATCCCGAATCGTGGATAGCCCATGAGTTGTCTGATACGATCGTTGTTCATGGCCACAGCCTGCAAATTGCCGACATTAACGCCGACGGATTCCTGGATATTTTTAATGCCGAGATGCACACACCAGGCAGTGCGGAAAAGGCTGAATGCCGGATATACTTCGGCGATGGGAAAGGAAACTTTGAACAATCGGTTATCTCCACTGGGATAGGTAATCATGAGTCGCGCATAGCAGACCTTGACGGAGATGGCGACCTGGACATTCTGGCGAAGCCCTACACGTGGGATACGCCTCGAATCGATATCTGGTTAAACAACGGAACGCAAAAGTCGGGTGGCAAGCTTGCCCTGGATCAGTGGGAACGAAGATTAATCGAAGAGGAGTTGCCCTATCGCGCCATTTACATTACCGCGGGAGATATCGACGGTGATGATCGAAAGGATATCATAACAGGAGGCTGGTGGTATAAGAATCCGGGGCGTGCGGATGGTCGCTGGGAACGCAATGCGATCGGCGACCCGCTGAAGAATATGGCTGTGGTACACGACTTTGACAAAGATGGACACCTGGATATTCTGGGTACACAAGGCGAAGGCGCCAGCGCCAACGCTGAATTTGTCTGGGCAAGGAATGACGGCAAGGGAAATTTTACCATTCACAGCAATATTCCAAAGGCAGACGGTGATTTTCTTCAGGGGGTTACTGTTGCTAAATTTTCGAATGATGGACCCATGGAAGTGGCGCTCTCCTGGCACGCCGCCGACAAAGGCGTCCAGATGTATACTGTTCCGAAAGATCCGGTGAAGGAACAGTGGAATTGGAGAAAGATTTCCGACCACTCCCAAGATGAAGATCTTGCTGTGGGCGATATCAACGAAGACGGTCTTCAGGATATTTATCTGGGAACAAGCTGGCTGCAAAATCCCGGCAACGCGTCAGATACATGGAAGGTGCATACCATTGGAGAAGAAACAAGTGGCCTCGCAGACAGGATTGCGCTCCATGATTTTACAGACAACGGCACGCCAGATGCCGTCGTTGGACTCGAAATGGGCAGCGACGTGCTGATGTTCAGTTCGACAAATGATCCGACGAAGCCCTGGGTGAGACGGATCATGGCCACCGATGTAGGTGGCGGTTTCAGCATGGATGCCGCCGACATGAACGATGATGGAAAAATGGATGTCATATTGGGTGAGCACAGGGGCAAACCGTTTAACCGGCTGATTATTTATGAAAATTCCGGCGGCGTCAACTGGAGGCCGCATGTGATCGATGAAGG
>JBBEBN010000251.1:0-22999 GCA_040882305.1 Cyclobacteriaceae bacterium | reverse complement strand
AACAAAACATGATCAAAATTGAACTCAATCGTTTGAATGACGCATTTCACTTCTCCGCAGAAAATGAAAGTGGCATCACTGTTCACCTGGATTCTTCTCCTGATAGCGGCGGAAGCAACCAGGGAATGAGGCCCATGCAGATGCTGCTGGCTGCCTTGGGAGGCTGCAGCGCCATTGATATTATCACCATCCTCAACAAACAGAGACAACCATTAAATGACCTCAAAATTACCGTGACAGGCGAGCGCGAAAAAGACGCAATTCCTTCCTTGTTTAAAACAGTTCATGCACATTACAGTTTTTTCGGGAACCTCGACCATGAAAAAGTGGAAAAAGCGATAAGCCTTTCTATTGAAAAGTATTGCTCGGTTTCTCAAACGCTTGAAAAAGCAGGAGCGAGGATCACTTATAGTTTTGAAGTGGTTGCCGCATAACCGGATCATTAGATTTTATGAGCAAAGAAGAAACATCAGAAGAGGGAAGGGGTTACTCCGAAACGGATGCCATCAGAATCCAGGCAGAGCGAACGGGTTTTCGTGAACACTCTGTTCCCCTTTACCTGACATCGAGCTTTGTGTTTGAAGATGCTGAACAGGCCAGGGCAATGTTTGCGGATGAGATTCCCGGAAATATCTACAGCCGTTACTCCAATCCCAACACGAATGAGTTTGTGGAAAAACTGTGCAGCCTGGAGGGAACAGAAGAAGGCATCGCCACCGCTTCAGGAATGGCGGCGATGTACTGCAGCATGGCAGCGCTGCTGAAATCCGGTGACCACGTGCTGGCGTGCCGCTCAGTTTTTGGCTCAACGCATCAAATACTCAATACCATTTTTCCAAAGTTTGGTATTTCATACACCTATGCGGATATCAATGCACCGGAGACGTGGGAGGAAAAGATTCTGCCGAACACCAGGATGATCTTTGTGGAGACACCTTCCAATCCCGCGCTTGACCTCATCGATCTGGAATGGCTTGGGAAGCTGGCGAACAAAAAGAATGTCATCCTTAATGTCGACAATTGTTTTGCCACACCCTATCTGCAAAACCCCGCCCGATGGGGAGCGCACATCGTAACCCATTCGGCGACAAAATTCATAGATGGTCAAGGACGTGTGCTGGGTGGCGCCGTACTCGGCACAAAAGAACTGATTAAAGAGGTGAAATTCTTTGCGCGCCATACGGGGCCTTCCTTGTCGGCCTTCAATGCATGGATCCTTTCCAAGAGCCTTGAAACGTTGGCTGTGCGTATGGACAGACATTGTCTGAATGCCTTTGAAATTGCCCGTTGTCTGGAAGGCCATCCTCGGGTGAGCAGTGTGAAGTATCCCATGCTCTCTTCGCATCCGCAATTTAAACTCGCCAAAAAACAGATGCGATTAGGCGGAGGGCTGGTAACCTTTGAAGTGAAAGGTGGTCTTGACCAGGGCCGCAAATTCCTGAACTCGCTGCAGATGATATCGCACACACCCAACCTGGGCGACACACGCACCATCGCCATTCACCCCGCCTCCACCACGCATTCAAAACTCACCGATGAGGAACGCGCTGTGGTCGGAATAACTCCGGGTCTGATCCGCATATCCGCCGGACTGGAAAACGTCCAGGACATTATTGCGGATATTGAGAGGGCGATAGGTATATGAGTATGATAAGTATGTGGGGATATAAGCCAGAAAAAAAAGTTAACCCAATAAACCTGTATATTATATACTAATAAGTCGGGAACTCGGGATCAATTTCTTTCGCCCAGGCAAGAACGCCGCCCTTAAGATTATAGAGATTCCTGAAGCCGTGGTTTTTTTCAAGCCAAAGCAACATGTCTCCGCTTCTTTTCCCGCTGCGACAATGGAGGACCACCTGTTTGTCTTTGGAGATCTTGTCGACATTGTTGGGTATGTCAGACATGGGAATTAACTCACCATTTAGATTGCAGATATCGTACTCGTGAGGTTCACGCACATCGATAAGTTGAAAATCTGCCTTTGAATCCATCAACTTTTTTAACTCCAGTACAGTAACTTCTTTCATGGTAAGTGGTTTATCTGTCAAAGATTTATTTTTCCCGGCATTTATGCCACAAAAATCTTCATAATCAATGAGGCTCTTTATACTTTCCCGTGTCTTGTGATTCGTGATGCGAATGATCGTTTGCTGCATGGTGGCACTGTCCAGTATCATCAACCGGTTGCTGAGCGGTTCGCCAATACCGGTGATGATTTTTATTGCCTCGTTGGCCTGAATGCAGCCCAGCAGACCTGGCAGCACCCCTAAAACACCCGCCTCCTCGCAATTTGGGACAACACCGTCTCCCGGTGGCTCCGGAAATAAGTCCCTGTAATTGGCGCTGAATGCTCCTGTTGGATCCTTGAGATTGAATACGGCCGCCTGGCCCTCATACTGAAGTATGGAAGCGTAAACGAAAGGTTTATTCAATAAGACACACGCGTCATTGATCAGGTATCGCGTTGGGAAATTATCCGTGCCATCAATGACCACATCATACTCAGCGATAATATTCAGCGCGTTCTTTGAGGTGAGCCTGAGCGGATAACTCCGCCCAACAGAAAACGGATTGAGCAAAGAAAGTCTTTCGCAGGCAGCGACAGCCTTATTTTTTCCGATATCATGGATAGTGTACAGGATCTGACGCTGAAGGTTTGAAACCTCGAGCTTGTCGCTGTCGATCACTCCAATAGTCCCGATTCCAGCAGCAGTAAGATAGAGAAGGACAGGGCATCCCAATCCCCCAGCGCCCACCACGAGTACCTTTGCAGCCCGCAATTTCAACTGGTTCTCCACACCGAAATCCCGCAGGACTAAATGGCGGCTGTAGCGTTGAAGTTCCTCAGGAGTTAACTTGTTTATAGTCATTGTACCGGAGGGCAATATAGGGCAACAAGGTTCAAGCTACAAGCGTTAGATGGTTGCCAGTCTACACCGCGAACAGACCTTTCCTGAGATCAATTGCTGAAAGTGGATTCAATAAACTGCTTGCATTTATGCAAGTTTCTTTAGAGCAATCTGGGCCACGGTCTCTCCGATGGAAAGTGAGGACGTAGCGGCGGGAGAGGGGGCGTTGCAAACGTTGATCACCTGCTTTTCCTCGAAGATCAGGAAATCATCCACAAGTCCTCCTGTCCGATCACAGGCCTGGGCCCGTACACCGGCGCCTCCTTCTGCCAGATCGCTTTCGCGGATCTCCGGTATAAGCTTTTGCAGAGCCCTGGTGAAAGCACTTTTAGAGAAAGACCTGTACATTTCACCCAAACCTGTTTTCCAGTATTTGGCTGCGACCTTTTGAAAGCCCGGCCATCTCAGGGTTTCGGTCAATTCTTTCAGATTGATATCGGATTTCCGGTAGCCTTCCCGGCTGAACGCGAGCACCGCATTGGGCCCGGCCTCAACGCCACCCTTCATCATCCTGGTAAAATGGACACCGAGAAAAGGAAAATTGGGATCGGGCACGGGATAAATGAGATTCCGGACCAGAAATTCCCTGTCCTTCTTAAGTTTATAGTATTCACCCCGAAAGGGAATGATCTTCACATCGATATTTTCGGAAGCCAGCCTGGCAATTCTATCTGAGTGAAGTCCGGCGCAGTTTATCAGAATTCGTCCGTGGTAGACCGACTGGGTTGTCTCAACGGACACCATATTGATTTCATGAATAACCTTCAACACTTTTTCTCCCAGCGCGATCTCCCCTCCCGACTTCCTGATCTGCTCTCCATATTTTTCCGCAACAACCCTGTAGTCAACGATGCCGGTTTGCGGCACGTAAAAACCGCCAACTCCCTTAACATACGGCTCATAATCGCGGAGGGCTTCGGGGTCCAGCATCCGCAGTCCTCTTAATCCGTTCTGTTCTCCGCGCTCGTAGAGGGTTTGCATCAAAGGCAGTTCTTTTTCATCTGTGGCAACGACAATTTTTCCGCATAACTCGTAGGGAATGGCGTGCTCGTTGCAAAACCCTATTAGTAGCCGGTAGCCTTCAATGCAGTTTCTCGCTTTCAGGCTTCCGGGCTTGTAATAAAGGCCGGAATGGATCACGCCGCTGTTATTTCCTGTCTGATGGGTGGCAAGTTCCTTTTCCTTTTCAATAACCAGGACTTTCAGATCCGGTTTTTTTTGAAGGATGCGCAGCGCGGTAGCAAGGCCTACAATCCCTCCGCCCACGATAATGACGTCCTGTTGCACTGGTGAATTTTTGCCCGAAACTAACGATTAAAATTTTAAGTTTCTTCGGGGCATTTTGTGGGAGAAAACAATATTTTCATGCTTTGATCGGTCTTACGCGAACATTTAGTGAATGGTCAACCACAACAAAATGATTCGGCGGAATGGCGGTCCAGTGCTTCTCTTCCGTCAGTTTTTCTGAGACGATTAAGACCGCCTGGTCATCATCTTTCGGCGCAACCATGAAGCTGATGCCATCTTCCACCACATACCTGCCCCCTTCGGAATGATAGAGGGTCAGAGGCACTTCACCGGAATGAGTGGTGTAGCGGGTCCCTACAAAGAAAGTCCCGTTGGTCACAACCATGTTCAGATAGGCGGGCTCAGTGATCTGATGGTCTTTCATAATTAGTTTCAGGGCTGAGAAAGTTTTTTCAAAAGCTTCCATCACCGTTTCCGGACTGACCGGGATTTTCGGATCAGAGAAAAGGTGGTTGAGGAGAAAGGCAAAAAGATGTTCTGAATCGGTCTGGCCCTTTATCCAGTTATACATCTCATCGGTGAGGGGTTCGCGGATTTTTCGTTTGATCCTGGAAAAATTTTCAACACCTCCGTTGTGCATCATCAGCAAGTTCCGGTATTGAAACGGATGGCAGTTGCTCTCAGAGACTTCCCCGACACTGGCTGCACGTACATGGGCAATAAAGCACTCAGTTTGGATCTTTGGCGCGAGATTGCGGAGGTTACGGTTACTCCAGGCCGGATTAACAGACACAAAAGTACAGGGTTCTTCATGCAATTCAGGAACATACCAGCCGATTCCAAATCCGTCACCATTGAGTGGTTCTTCAATTTCTCTGGCGTTGATACTCTGGTTTACAAGGGAGTTCTTGGGTTGATATAGTAATTTATCCACAATAATGGGGGTGCCCAGATAGGCGAGGAGTCGGCACATGCAGGTATAGTTTTAGTTAGCAAAAGATACAAACTATCGCGGTTTAAAGAAATCAAACCAGGAGAGTTAAATAGTTCACTCCATTATTGTTTTGCCCCCAGTTGATCATCTAGTCAAAGTTTAATAGAACCGTATGAGAACCAGTATTGCCGGACATACCACGCCACCCGAAGAAGCACCTGCTTTGGATGCCAGGCGTTTAAGGGAGGGCCTGCAGTATGCTGAAAGAAACCTCCTCAGCGCGGATTCACACTTGTATCTGGATAAGGATGTCCTGAAAAAGCACTTTGACCTGAAGGGAAAGGACGTTCTTGATTTTGGCTGCGGAATGGGCACTACCTCCCTGTGGCTTGCAAGGGAGATGGAAGCCAAAGTGGATGGTTTTGACCTGGACCCGAATCACATTGCCGTGGCCCGGGAGTTGAACCTCAAATTCCAGGTTGCACGTGTTAACTTCGAGGTGAGGAATATTATTGAGTCACCCGTCGACAAACAATATGATTTCATCGTGCTCAACGATGTCATTGAGCATATCAGAATCGAATGGATCCCAAAGATCCTTGACATTCTAATTGGCAGGAATCTCAAGAAAGGTGGTATTATTTTTTTCAGTTATCCCCCCTGGGAGGGACCCCATGCTTCCCACCTTCACCGGAGTATTAAAATACCGTGGATCCAGTTCTTCCCCCAGCGGTATGTTTATACACTCATCAGGCAAAACAACAAACAGTTGGTGGGCAGTAAAGACCTGCTGAGCGAGTACAGGGAATTAAACCACATGACACATAAGAAACTGATGGTCTACCTCCGGCCTTTCGGATTGCAACAGGTTTTCAGGTGCAGTCATACGAAATTGAATCGCCTTTCCCTTCTGAAAAATGTCAGCCTGAATTTTTTTCCGTTTAACTATATCATTACGAAGGAGTTGATCGCGTTCCGGAAGGGATAAGGGGAGAGATAGATTACGGGTATGTGGTAATAAAAAAGGAGCCGGATGGCTCCTTGATTTTTGCTACTTAAATCCCTTAATTTTGCTTCTTAAAGTCAAGTGAAGCCGAATTGAGACAGTATCTCAGCCCGGTGGGTTTAGGACCGTCGGGGAACACGTGGCCAAGGTGGCCGCCGCAATTACTGCAAACGACCTCATCACGCTCCATCCCCGCGCTCCGGTCCGTCAGAGTTGACACTGCTGAATCGGATACGGGCTTGTAAAAGCTCGGCCATCCTGTGCCCGATTCGTACTTCGTATCCGATGTAAATAATTTCTGCTTGCACGCGGCACAGTAATAAACACCCTTTTCATGATTATCCCAATGCTTCCCGGAAAAGGCGCGTTCTGTGCCCTTTTCTCTTAAAACATGATACTGCGTGGGTGTCAGTTCCTTTTTCCACTCCTCCTCCGACTTTTTGATTTTTGGTCTAGCGTTCATAGATGTCATTTTTTTTGAATCATTTTGTGAGCATGCCGGCGAAAGTAATACCAGCAAAACAAAAATTATCAGAAGGCTTGATTTGGGCATCATACAGGGTTCATTTGTTACAAGGTAATAACCCAGGAATAGAGTTAAAAGTTTAAAAAGGTTTCCGGTTCCCCGAAATTCCGATTCGCCCCAGGTCAATTGATGGATTCAGATTTAAATCCAGCGCCTGCAGTGAGGCCAGCAAAGATTAGCGGGACGAAAAGCAAAAAAGCCCCGCGTCCCGGAGCTTTTTTGTTACCTAAACCTAAACCTATGAGAAGAATTACTCTACTCATTCAGTATAACGTTGGTTCAGCGGTTTGGTTGCATAAAATCTAAAAAAAATACCTGACTTTTGTCAGTTTTTTAGCTTGTCCTTAAAGGCCTTTTTAAACT
Source organism: Cyclobacteriaceae bacterium (assembly GCA_040882305.1). Classification (GTDB taxonomy): domain Bacteria; phylum Bacteroidota; class Bacteroidia; order Cytophagales; family Cyclobacteriaceae; genus Chryseosolibacter. The sequence goes on along the minus strand of JBBEBN010000251.1, from coordinate 16,010 downwards.
TCTCCAGCTTGGGGCGGATAACAAAGGTGCAGTACGGAGCGTTACTGTTTAAGTTATAATAGTTCTGATGATAATTCTCGGCCTTATAGAAAATTGAGGCCGGGTCGATCTCGGTGACAATTGGCTTGTCGAACGCACCTTCCTCTTCTAAACGGCTTTTGTAAAATTCTGCGTTTTTCCTTTGCTCCTCCGAGTGATAAAAGACCACGGAGCGGTACTGCGTTCCAACATCCGCACCCTGTTGATTCAACGTGGTAGGATCGTGCGTTTGCCAGAAAATTTCCAGAAGCTGTTCATAAGAGATCACCCCGGGTTCAAAGGTGAGTTGAACCACCTCGGCATGACCTGTAAGTCCGCTACAGACTTCCTTGTACGTCGGGTTCTTGACTTTTCCTCCCATATATCCGGATACCGCCGACATGATGCCCTCCACATCTAAAAAAATAGCTTCTGTGCACCAGAAGCACCCCGAACCGAAAGTGGCTGTTTCCAGCCCTGATTGACGCTCCATTTTTGTTGCCTGTTTATTTTTCTGACCGTAAACGTTTGCGGTAAAAAGAAATGCCGCCAACATGAATATGCCGATGAAATAGCGGCAGCAGCTTCCTGATATCTTCTTACACAAGCGGTCGTGTGAATCCATCTTATTTACGTTGATATGCGGCGTGCTTTGTATCTTCAAAATCCTGCGTCTCACACAATGCACAACAAACAAGGCCAATTAATAATTCTGATAGAATCCTCTCATGGAAGGGATCAACTGGTTGTAAATGGGTTTCGTGAATTCAAGGAAAAGGTCCTGTGCACCGGGGGGTTGCATTTCTTTTTGCCGGCACAGCGTCAGTTGCTGATCAGTGAGCGCGCGTTCATCGCCGTTGAAGCGAGCCCAGGAATTCACCCACAGGAATTCACCGTTGAATTTTTTGTGCGTGAGAATACCATTGGTGCGGGCATCTACCACGATCATGCTAAGCAAACCACTGGACAAGACTTCTTTTCTGGTCACGGTCAATTTTGCTTTTACCGTATTGTATACCGGAACGAGTTTACCTTCCATTCTTACTTCTCCAACCTTGACACTGTCTTTCATAAGCGTTTCTTCCTTTTCCTTTATAGTGGTATTGCCAATCGAGAAATCATCGAACTGAATTCGAAGCACCTGATCCGCTTGCTGAAGCTGTTCTGACTGCGCCTCCGTGGGCGTATAAAATTTGACAAAACTCATCTCATTGTAATTGGTATGTAAGAACTCCTCAACCTTGTCCTGGAAAAAACCACCGCTGAGGTTGTACCGGGAAGGCACAGGAATTTGTTCTAAGATCACTTTAAGTGTGGCCTCCCATTTCGCTTTATCAAGATAGTCGATCACATCCTTGTAACCAGGTACGAATGATTGGGCGTCCGCGAAGTTGTGGTAGGCTTGCTTCGCATCGTTGCGTGTGCCTTTCATCAGCGCCGTGATCCCGGCATTGTAGCTTTCTTCCGCGGCCTTCTCTTTCAGAGGGCCGATCTCGTTGTAATAGTTTTTTGGATTGCTGACGACCCTCAGACAACCGGGGCACTGGCGTATCTGTTCGTATAGCTGATTAATGCTGTTGTATGACTGGATGGCATTCTTCCATTTGAACGCCGAATTGGAGGCTATGGCATTATTCGCCTGCGATTCAAAATACTCCACAGCAAGAGAATAGGCCTCTTGCAGCGTGGCCGCCGATTTTGAGTGATCAGGGTTTTGACGCAGCCTGGTGATCGACTTCATCACGGCGCTGTAATAGTCACCGCGTTCATACGCTTTTTTCCCCGAGCTGCAGGCGGAAAGAAGAATGATAAGGGTGAAAACAAGTAAATATCCTGGTTTCATATGGCTAGTGTTTTGGGGAATATAATCAAAACAGAGGCCGAATTTAATTCCAATTGGTCATTTTGAAAACAACATGTATGAAATAGTGCTTATTTGTCGGGCGCGGCATAGTAAAAAAAACATACCGGCCTGGTTACCTGCATATCCTGCTTCCAAATTCAATCTTCGCGTGGAAACAAATAGACGAGCATATCATCGACCAGATCCCTCCAGTTGCCCCAGGAATGCCCCTGGTTTACTGCTCTGAATAAATTCGGGCAGTTTTTCTTCTCAAAGACTTGCTGCATCTTCATGGCCCCGTCTTCAGAATCGTGGATAAGACCAGTGGTCATAAATATTTTCAAAGGCATGCTGTCGGCATTTTCGCACAGCGTATAGATCTCTGGCTTGAACCAGAATGCCGGCGATTGAATACCAGCCATGCCGAATAAATCCGGACGGGAAAAAGCCAGCCAGGTTGCCGACAGGCCGCCCAGGGCACTGCCAATAACCGCGCGCCGGGAACGCTCCTTTTCAATCGAATATTTCCCTTCGACAACAGGAACTAGCTCCTGAATCAAAAAATCCCGGTACTTCACATTCATCGGAAGTTCCTGCATCCTGCGGTTGACTGACCTGTTGATGGGATCCCTGTGATCAATAAAGATCGCTACAACCGGTTGTATTTTTTCCAGATGAATAAGGTTGTCCAGCACAGTGATCATGTTGCCCATGCGCTCATGCATATACTCATAGCCATCGGTGACATACGCGACTGGATAAACTTTGTCTTTGTCATATTCAGGAGGGGTATAAACACTATAAGTCACCTGATATCCCAGTGCCCTGCTGTTGAATAAAATATCTTTGTCGATGCGCCCGGAGATTGCGCCGGAAACGAGTTGTTTCGTCAGCATATCCTCTTTCCAGTCAGGCATGCGTACTTCCGAATTCAGACTTCCTCCGCCCACGCCGGACCACTGATTGACAGGGTTAACCGGATCGACGATCCAATGACGGTCGTTCAGGAGTATTTTGTAATCTACCCTGGCATCTCTTGGTAGTGAGGCCTTTAATATCCAGATATCAGTGTTCGGAATGCGCGTACCCAGGTTGTCAAACTTTTTGCTGTAGCCCCAACCGTTGAAGTCTCCCATCCAGACCACTTTCCGGGCATCACCGCGGTACAAGAAAGCAACGGAGTCTTCCTCAATGTATGGAATCTGATTTTTCAACACCAGGTTTTTCCAGCGCTCTTCTATTTCTCCTTCAGAGCGAAGGTTGTAGAGACCTTGAATGGTTTCTGTAAAGTTCGCATAGTGATCCTGTGCTTCAACGCTTTGGAAAAACCAAATCGAGCAAGATGCAAGAAATGATATGAATACAGAATGCCTGAACATTAAACCTCAAATGACGTTAAACCTAATCTCTTCAAACAACTTTTAACTTTCAATAACTTCCTCATGGAGTCCTTCGGACAAACTTCCCACCTACCCGATGTCCTCTACGAAAAGGTTGAGAAATGCAGCAATGATCATTGACACGCCCCCTGCTACCAGGATGAATATGGACTCTCCTCCAAAAAGGGTGTTAAGCATAAAGCCCAGCATTGTTCCTGCAACAATCTGCGGGATCACTATGAAAAAATTAAACACGCCCATGTAGTATCCCATCTTATCAGCGGGCAACGACCCGGCTAACATGGCATAGGGCACCGAGAGAATACTCGCCCAGGCAATTCCAACACCCACCATCGAGGCCCACAACCAGTTGGGGTCAGTGATAAAATACATAGAGATGAGCCCCATTCCTCCGCACATTAGGGCCAGCAGGTGTGTTACCCTGCGGCTGGTTTGCCTGGCCAGCACAGGCAGGAGGAAGGCCGCGAGCGCAGCGATTCCGTTATAACCGCCAAAGAGATTGCTCACCATGGTAGCGCCCTGATTGTAAGCCATGGAAGTCGTATCCGAAGAATGGTAGATGTGTGCTGTCACGGCAGGGGTCGTGTAAATCCACATGGAAAAGAGTGCAAACCAGGAGAAGAACTGAACGTATGCCAGTTGAACCATTGTCCTTGGCATTGTTGCGAAGTCTTTTGTGATGTGAACAATAGCAAAGTGTGCGTCATTTCTGGAAATAAGGAAGCAAGATAACAGGAAGGCTGAACCGAATATGGACATTCCGAGGCCCAGGACATACAGCTCCTTTTCAAGCTTGTACCAATATACGAGCGCGGAAACGATCATCCCGACGGCAATGAGAAAAAGTCCTGTATTCAGAAATCTCCTTTTGAAATATGCCTCGTTTTCTATTTTCCTTTTTTCCCGGTGCCTTTGTCTTTGTTCCTCCAGATTTTCGGGGGGATATTCCGAAGCGGAAAACACGGTCCATAAAACACATACAAGGAGTATAGCCCCACCGATATAAAACGAATATCTGACCGAATCAGGCACGACCCCGGAAGGGGCGGTATTGGAAATGCCAAACCAGTTCGTAAAGATCCCCGGCAGAAAAGAGGCCACGATGGCTCCGGTGCCGATAAAAAAGCTTTGGACAGCAAAACCCGTGGTGCGTTGAGAAGGAGGTAGTTTGTCTCCTACAAAGGCCCGAAAGGGTTCCATACTGACGTTAATCGATGCATCCATTATCCAGAGCACGCCAACGGCCATCCAGAGCGTGGCGGAATCGGGCATCATCAGCAGGGCAGCCGATGCGAAGACTGCTCCGATTGCAAAATACGGTCTTCTTCGCCCCCACCTCGCGTGCCATGTACGGTCACTGTAATATCCGATGATCGGTTGAACGATCAATCCTGTTATGGGGGCTGCGAGCCAGTAAAGTGCCAGGTTGGAGGGATCAGCTCCGAGGGTTTCAAAAATTCGGCTTGTGTTTGCATTCTGAAGGGCAAAGCCAAACTGGATGCCGAGAAATCCGAAACTCATGTTCCAGATCTGCCAGAAGCCAAGCCTGGGCCTTTCGAGAGTGATGCTGCTCATAACCCTGAAAGTGGCGAATTTCTTCCGGGTGAGCAAATTCGTGAATCGTGAATTCGTGAATTAATCGTGAATCGTGAGTTGAGAACTGCGGAGGGATTATCATTTTGCACGCGCATTCTAAAAATTGTATTTGAAGGGATAGTCTGCACAATCCGAAGGGCCGTGCAGTATCAATCCGTCCCCCTTGTGGAATATACTGAGTCGCACCCCTTATTAACGATTCACGATTCACGATTGACGTTCACCATTGAACCACAATTTCCCCAGCCGAATACGGCATCTCGATCGCCATCACCGTTTCCTCCGACGCCGGCTCGGCATCCTTGATGGGATCGTATTTCTCCAGCCCGCCGAAGAAGCGGTTTATCTCCGGATGAATATCTCTTTCGGCGTCATTGATGCGGAGGGTGTTCATGGAGAATCCATGAAAGAACAATTTTATTTTTGTTACGCACGGCTGGTAACTTCCCTCTGACCGCTGGATCAACAGCCTGTTTGCCCCCGCGACATAGCGGATCAGTCGTTTGGAAAAAAAACCTTGTTGATAGTCGAATGAGGCGCCATCGTCGTCATAAAAAAGAAAATCACTATCGCTTTCCCCGGCGTAAAGATGAATGTGCAGCCATTCACTTTTTTCACCGGTGTGAGATATTACCGGCTGCATCGGAATGATGGCTCCCGCTTTTACAAACAGCGGTAACCGGTGAAGAGGGCACTCGAGGATGACCTCCGTGTGGCCTGAGTACTTTCCGCCGGTGTACAGCGAATACCAGAAATTTCCTTTCGGAAAATAAACTTTAACAAATTCCTTGTTGCTTTCGACCGGCACGACCATGATTGACGGTCCGAACAAATACTGGTGATGGAACTGTCCTTCATAGATCTTTGCATCGTGCGTGTAGTCAATAGCGAGCGATCGCTGCACAGGCATACCATTTTCGCTTGCCTCGTAAAATAACGAATACAGATAGGGCAGAAGTTGGTAACGGAATTTGATGTAATTCCTGGAGATCTGCTCCACTTCTTCGCCGTATGACCAGGGTTCGGAATCCCTGCTGTTGATCATGGAGTGTCCTCTGAAAAAAGGAGAGAAGGCTCCGATGGAGACCCATCGCGCAAACAGTTTGGTGTTTGCATCACCGACAAAGCCGCCGACATCGTATCCCGCAAAGGGTATCCCCGTCAAACCCATGCTGTTGACCAGCCGGACTCCAAGCATCATATGTTCATCATACGCGACGTTGTCACCCGTCCACACAGCGGCATATCGCTGAACTCCTGAGAATCCCGAGCGCGTAAGGTTAAAGGGCCTGCGGTTCTTCATCAGGGCCTTGGCGCCTTCGTAGGTGCTCCGCGCCATTTGGAACCCATAGATATTCTTTCCCCGCCGCAAGGTGGATCTTTCTCCTTCAAAATCCATTTCGATGTTCTCGGGAAGCATATTTCCCCACGTAGCGATCTCATTCATGTCGTTCCAGAAACCATTTACGCCCTGCCCAACATATTCTGCCAGCTGATCTCTCCACCAGGTCCGCGTCGCCGGCCGCGTGAAATCAGGGAAGTGACACCAACCCGGCCATACCTGTCCCGCATAAGGTTTGCCATCCGGATATTTGAGGAAAACATTGTGTTCGATGCCGCCTTCATATGTGTGATAATCCTTCTCGACTTTGATACCAGGGTCGCACATTACCACGACGTTGAATCCCAGTTGCCGCAGCTGCGCGAGCAATTTAGCGGGATCGGAAAAATCCTTTTTACTCCAGGTGAAGATCTTGTATTCTTCCATGTAATGGATATCGAAGACGATCGCGTCAGCAGGAATATCTTTTTCGCGGAAGGTGTTGGCGACGTTGACGACTTCTTTGTCGGGATAGTAACTGTAGCGGCACTGCTGGTAGCCAATGCTCCAGCGCGGCGGCATTTCCATCCTTCCCGTAAGGAAGGTATACTGTTGCAGAATCTCCCGCAAAGTGTCACCGTGCATGAAATAGTAATTCATTTCGCCCTGGTCTGCCGAAAAACTGGCAAAACGGTCGTTGGACGCCCCAAAATTAAAATAGGATTTATGCGTGTTGTCAAAGAATATGCCGTAGGCGACGTTGTGATGAATGCCGATATAAAAAGGAGTGGAGCAATACAACGGATCTGATCCTGCCGTGTATCCGAAGTTGTCGGTGTTCCAGTGGGTGTATCCAAATCCACGGCGGTCAAGCGGGCCGGTCTTCTCACCCAACCCGACAAAGCGTTCTCCTTCCTGGAGTTTCTTATAGGTTGTAACCTGTTCACCTATCCAACTGGTACCAAATGCTTCGTCATCCTCGTTGATGATCTTGCCCTCGCGATCCTGAAACCGGAAGGCCAGAAGGTCTTTCGTGATCACTACGACAACGCTACCGGTAGTGATCAGTATGTATTGTTCGTCCTCCGTTACGTCCCAGCTAGTTGCCGCAGGCGTTGCGATAACGGAATAGGAGAAGTTCTCGAAAAGATCTTCGCGGGTCAGTTGGATCCTGACGATCGAACCGCTGTACAGCGTTACCATGAATTTTGCCCGTTCAGCGCTTCCCGAGAGGCCAAAAGTTTCTTTTTGCCAGTGCAACACTTTGCCCGCGTGCTCATTCAGTCGGGATGTGAGTCGTTTGCCCGCGCTGTCGTCACTTAACAACGACGATTGCAGATTTCTTTCCTGGTGATTCAAGTGAGATCTGGAATTTAAAATTGCAAGGTTTCATTACCCGATACAATAAACGGTAACCGACTTTCGATTACCGCTAACTGGCACACCGATTACCGATTACTTCTTTCCTTTCTTCAGGGAAGATTCTCTAACAATCAGTCGCGTCTTAAGAATTTTGGTCTCGGGTTCAACCCACGCGTCGCGATCCTTGGTTTTCACATCGATCTGGCGGATGAGAAGTTTCGCGGCTTCCTGTCCCATTTCAAAACCCGGCTGATCGACCGAAGTCAGCGGTGGGTCCAGCAGGGCAGTAAAGAACCAGTTGCTGAAACCAACCACGGCGACATCCTGCGGGATTTTTAATCCTGCTTCCTTGATGGCCTGCATGGCGCCCATAGCTGCAGGGTCGTTGGTGGCAAAGATCGCATCAGGTCGTGGCGACTGAGCGAGCAGCTTCTTTGTCGCGGATTTTCCTTCTTCGATCGTGCCGAGAGGGCAGGGCATGATCAGGTTCTTGTTCACCTCGACATTATGTTCCCTGTGGGCCTGGAGATAGCCCTCGAGTCTTTGTTTGGTGATCTCCAGGTTGGGCGGGCCTTCCAGGTGGGCAATTCGCTGACATCCCTGTTCGATAAGGTGCGATGTCGCTTCTTTGGCACCGCTGAGATCGTCGACGATGATCTTGCTGGAGTTCGCAGTTTCATACACGCGGTCAAAGAAAACCATGGGAACACCTTTGGCCAGGATGTTGTCGATGTGGTCGAAGTTATTGGTTTCGCGTGACACTGATATGAGCATGCCATCCACACGGCTGTTAAACAAGGCTTTGATATCCGTTTTTTCCCGTTGGAGCGATTCATTTGATTGCGTGATGATCACGTTGTAACCGGCGCTGTAGGCCACATCTTCGATTCCGCTGATGACGGTGGAGAAAAAGAAGTGTACGAGTTCAGGAATGATCACGCCGATTGTATTGGTTTTGCTTTGTCTTAGGCTGAGGGCAACGATGTTGGGTTGGTAATTCAGTTTCTCAGCCAGTTCGTTGACCGCCTTTTTTGTTTCCGGGCTGATATCCGGGTGGTCCTTCAACGCTCTGGAGACGGTAGAAGGGGAGATACCGAGTTCGCGGGCGATGTCTTTAATGGTTACCTGATTGTATTTCATATAAGTTAATTTTCAAAATTCAGTGCGTGCAGGAATAATGGGAGAGACTAAACGCAGCGGCAAGTTAGAATCTTCGCAACAGCTTCGCAACTTGTTGCGCAATTTTTTAAACGGCGCCACCGCAAACGTTTGTGTACCACGTGATCTGCTATTTTGTGCTGCTAATCGACTTACAAGTGAGACAGATAAAAACTTCTTATCTGGGATCTGGCTGATTTTTTCTTCCTGATCGGATTGGTTTTCGACAAGCGGATTCGCAGAAATGGCTTATGGCCAATAGCCATGCAGTTATTCACCTGAGTTTGAACCCAGGTCAATTAAAAGCGCAATGCAAATTAGAAATATTGTTTGAGCAAACGATTGCGCTTTCGATTCCTTTCAAAATATTTGACCTTTTGTCGTGCATTTTCAACCGCTTATATCTATCTTTTGGTGCCTTTTTGGAAAGTCCGCAAACGATTTTCTACAAAATGGAACTTGTTCTTAACCCAAACCCAAAACCGTATGACTAAACTCTACTTGTCTTTCAGCAGGTATTTAACGGTTCTTCTATTGTTGATCAGCTCGGCAGCGTGGTCTCAAAGCAGGACTGTGGCCGGCAAGGTGACCTCGCAGGACGATGGGTCCGGAATTCCGGGCGTAAACGTAATTGAAAAGGGTACCAACAATGGTACCGCAACGGACGTTGACGGTAATTATACCCTCAACGTAGGTGAAGACGCGACCCTCGTGTTTTCTTTTGTCGGATTCACTTCGCAGGAGATCGCGGTCGGCAGTCAAACCACGGTAAATGTTAATCTTACACCAGATGTGACCGCGCTTTCTGAAGTTGTGGTGGTGGGATATGGATCCCAGGAGAAAAAAGAGCTGACCAGTTCCGTGGTTTCTCTTAGCGAGAAGGAATTCAACAGGGGCAACGTCAATGACCCGACTCAATTATTGCAAGGAAAGGTCCCTGGTTTGAGCGTCTATAACAGGGGAGGCAATCCGAACTCAGGAGCTGTAATAAGGCTTAGAGGTATCTCCACGGTAGGTGCAAACAGCCAACCCCTTGTTGTTATTGATGGTGTAATTGGGGCTTCCCTCGATAACGTTGACCCAAACGATATCGAATCGATTAACGTATTGAAAGATGGTTCAGCCGCGGCAATTTATGGGAGTCGTGGCTCCAGTGGCGTTATTCTCGTTACAACCAAGAGGGGTTCCAAATCCGGCGCCCTGTCTGCGACCTATGATGGATACGTTGCTGCCGCGTCAGTCGCAAGAAGACAGCCGGTTATGTCCGCAAGCGAATACGTTGCAGCTGGCGGTAATGACTTAGGTTCTGTTACCGATTGGCAGGAAGAAGTGACAAGGACTGGTATTTCTCATGTTCATAACATCGCGTTATCAGGAGGAAATCAGGCTACTCAATTCAGGGTTTCAACAAACTTCAGGAATGTTCAGGGTATTTTGAAGGAATCGGAATTTGATCAGGTCAATACCCGTGCAAATATCACACACAGCGCGTTGGATAACAAGTTGAAGGTGGATCTCAACATGGCCCTCACCAATCGCAACAGTAACTACTCTTTTGATGAGGCGTCGCGATATGCTGTATTGTTTAACCCGACGGCTCCCGTGAGGTTTCCCAACGGTGATTACTACCAGGCAATCCTGTTCGACAACTATAACCCCGTAGCGATCCTGGAGCAAAACATTAACGAGGGAAAAAGGAAAAACCTTAATTACAATGCCAAACTGGATTATACCCTCATGAATAACCTTACGCTTTCCGTAAACTACGGGCAGCAATACCAGAATAACCTGGATGGCAGCTACTATGCCCGAAATTCCCTCTTCAGAGGTTTTGATCGCGGCGGTCTTGCCAGAAGATTTACGGCAGACAGAAGCTTTACTCTTTTTGAAGCATACGGTACGTACTCGAAAGTTTTCGGCACAGTAAACCTCGACCTGACTGGTGGCTACTCGTTTCAGGAAGATGAATATGAAGACCTCACGGTTGAGCTTGGAAATTTTCCAAGTGATGAGTTAGGCTATCGCGCATTGGAGACTTCGGGAGACAGAATTTCCGGAAACCCAAATTTTGTAAACATTAGCAGCAGTGCATCTCCGCTAAACCAGATTGTTGCTCAGTTCGCAAGGTTGAACCTGACTTTCGACAACGCAATTTTCGTCAACGCATCTGTGCGCAGGGAAGGTTCTTCAAAGCTTGGTATTGATAACCGATACGGTATCTTTCCGTCTGTCGGTGTTGGCGTAGACCTGGCCAGCTTCTTTCCAAGCGATAACGTGAATGTGCTAAAACTGAGAGTCGGTTACGGAGTAACGGGTTCGTTGCCCAATGAATCCGGCCTTGCGCAGGATCGGTATATTTATGAATATGGGGGAGGCGGCGCAGTGAGAAAGGACCGAAATGCCAACCCGGACCTGAAGTGGGAGCAAAAGGCCGAAACAAACATTGGAGTCGATTTTGGGATTGGCAACAAGTTAATCGGCGCCCTGGACCTTTATAACCGTGATATTAAAGACTTTATTCTTGAACAGCCTGGCAATTTGATTGACCGCACGTTGTATCCTGAGGGAAGTCGCTTCTTTAATGCGGGGTCCTTAAATACCAAGGGACTGGAACTCTCTTTATCCTATAATTCCTTGCAATTCGGTGACCTGTCATGGACCCCCGGAATTGTAATGAGCACATACAAGACAGTATTGGATTCTTACATCATCGATCAGCAAGGCAGGTCGGATCTGGGATCGCCCGGGCAAAACGGTACTAATTTGATAAGAGTAAAGGTCGGCGAGGAGATCGGCCAGATCTGGGGCCCTGTCTTCGATGGTGTTGAAGGAAATGGTTCGCCAAGATTCAGTGATATCAACGGCGATGGACAGGTGATCTCAAATCAGGGCGCATTCCTTCAAGCGGATGCAGACTTCCAGGTGCTGGGTGATGGTATCCCTTCTATGGAATTAGGCTGGACCAACCAATTGACTTACAAAAATTGGGACTTCAATGCATTCTTCAGAGGCGCATTTGGTCACAGCCTTGTAAACAGCTTCCGCGCATTCTATGAGCCGATTGATCTTGGCGCTATCAATTCTTACAACCGCATTTCCACTGACAAGGCGGTTGAAGGTTTGAGTGTCGCTCAGTTCAGTTCCCTATATGTTGAAAAGGCTGATTTCTTCAAGCTTGATAACGCAACAATAGGATATTCGATCAATTCCGCCAATGCTGCGAACAGATTCCGCTTGTATTTGAGTGTCCAGAATGCCTTCGTGATTACCGATTACACCGGCATAGACCCGGAGCCTGCCTTGATTGACATCGAGACGAGCGATCCTCTTGCCCCAGGTATCGACAGAAGAAATACTTACTTCTCTGCAAGAACATTCACTTTTGGAGTAAACATTGGATTTTAACCTAACAGCTAATCATGCGTATGAAATATTTTTCTAAGTATACATTGGCAGCAACCTTATTTTTGGCAGGCGCCAGTGCGTGTACGGACCTCGACGAAGAAATACGCGGGGATTTTACCGAGACGTTCGCACCTGCAAACCAGGGCGTAGGCCAGGAAGCTGGTGCCGCCAGCGATGGTCTTGAAAGTGCTTTTAACAGGCTACTGAATGGGACGGCCAATCATGAGAGTTATTTCTCCGTTCAGGAGATATCTTCAGATGAAGCTGTAATCACCCAAAAAGGTGGTGACTGGTTCGACGGCGGCATCTGGCTGATCATGCATAGTCACGAATTTACTTCCACTGTTGGTGGAATTAACAATGCATGGAACGACATTTATACCGGTGTCTTGCAGTGTAATGAATTAATGGTTAACGGTAAACCTGATCCCGAGGAAGTAGGAGCGAGAATTGCTCTTACAACGCCTGAGACCGCGCAGGTCAGAATGCTGAGATCTTACTTCTACTGGAGGCTGCTAGATGTGTTCGGCCGCGTAAAGATCGCTGTTTCACCGGGTGTGGATGTTCCTCAGTCAAGCAGGGCTGACGTTTATGCATTCGTTGTATCTGAACTGCTGGGTATCGTTGATGACCTTCCCGCAGGGCGGCAGGAATATGCGAGAACCAGCCAGGGTGCAGCCTATGCATTGCTGTCAAGGTTATATCTGAATGCCGGAGTATATACTGGAACGACTAAATATGCTGAAGCAATCGCAGCAGCCGACATGGTAATCAATTCCGGTGCATACAACCTGTCAACCAATTATGCAGATGTATTCTCACCTACCAATACGGATAACGTCGAGCATATAATGGTGGCTCCATTCGACTCACAAACCGGTGGAGGTATGAATTTTGCGATGATGACTTTGCATTACCCAAGCCAGCTTACTTATCGCACGACAGCTCAACCCTGGAATGGTTACTCAACCCTGGAGGAGTTTTATAATTCATATGATGCTGGCGATAAAAGGAGAGAAGCGAGTTTCGTTGTCGGACCTCAAACGGATTTCAACGGTAACCCTATTCTGGATTTAGCCTATGACAAAGAAGATCCGGACGGACCTGAAATCAATTATACGCCATTTATCAACGAGCTTGCTCCAAATGGCTCAAGACAGGCTGGTGCCAGGTTAGGCAAATTCAGCTTCAAGATTGGAGAGACTCCTGATATGGATAACGATTACCCGGTATTGCGTTATGGCGAAGTATTATTGAACAAGGCAGAAGCTATTGCCCGGTCTAACGGAAACTGGAGCCATCCTGATGCGCTTGCCCTGGTAAACCAATTGCGCCTTCGGGCTGATGTTTCTGAGTATACCACCATGACCGAGGGAGAATTCCTGGCCGAGCGCGGCCGTGAACTATTTCAGGAAGCTCTGAGGAGAACCGATCTCATTCGCTTTGGCGCCTGGGGTGATGCGTGGTGGGAGAAGGAGGCTCATGCAGACCCCGACCTGAACCTGATGCCAATACCCTTGCAACAGATCAATGCATCGGCAACGTCAACTTATCAGCTTACACAGAATCCCGGATATCCTTGATAGCCGGTTGAAAATAATCTGACTAAAACTATTAGGATTTTATCACTTTAATTTTTTCAATTTTTCAATGGCGTCTAACTTTTTGGTTAGACGCTGTTTTTTGTCTATTACACAATGAGATTGCTCGCCCTCGTAGTTTTCCTGATGTTGATTGGCTGCAGCGAAAAAGAGAATATTAGTTCGATCCTGTTTTCGGATATCACCGCCGAAAGCGGGATTTTATTCCGGAATGACCTCTCGATCACCGGCCACCTGAACCCCTACACCTACCGTAACTTCTACAATGGCGCGGGCGTAGCCATCGGTGACGTCAATAACGACGGTCTGCAGGATATTTACTTCGCCGGAAACCAGGCTGATAATAAATTATACCTGAACCAGGGTGGGCTCGTATTTAAAGATATAACCGAAACCGCGGGTGTGGCGTGTTCCGGCGTTTGGTCTACCGGCGTAACCTTTGCTGATCTGAATGCAGATGGTTTTCTTGATATCTATGTATGTAAGTCCGGCAGTCCCAACGTTGCGAACAGACACAATGAAGTGTTCATTAACAACGGAGATCTTACGTTTACCGAAAGCGCAAAGGAATATGGCCTCGATATTGTTGGCCTGTCGGTGCAGGCGGCATTTTTTGATTTCGACATGGATTCAGACCTTGATTGCTATCTTCTCACCAACTCTTTCAAATCCATCGGCAACTTTGATCTGATTAAAGATCAGCGGAAAATACCTGATCCACTGGGAGGAGGAAACAAGTTCTTTATAAATGAGAACGGGAAATTCCGCGATTACACGGAGGAGGCCGGAATTTATTCCAGCTCGATTGGTTTCGGTCTCGGAATTACATTGGGTGATTTCAACTCGGATCATTGGACGGATATCTTCATTTCCAATGATTTTTTTGAAAGGGATTACCTTTATATCAACAACCGGAATGGGTCTTTCACGGAATCATTAACCGATTATTTTGAATCGATCAGCATGGGGTCGATGGGAGCGGATTACGCAGATCTCGATAATGATGGTTCGCCGGAGTTGTTTGTCACCGAAATGTTACCGGATTCCCTGCACAGAAAAAAAACAAAAACCATTTATGAAAGTTGGGATAAGTATCAATTGAACGTAAAGAATGGATATCACCACCAGTTTTCACGAAATGTACTTCAAAAGAAAACTGGCAAAAATAGCTACGTTGAGTTGGGAAGGTTGTCCGGAATAGCCGCTTCGGAATGGAGCTGGGGCGCGTTACTGTTCGATATGGACAATGATGGAAAAAAAGATGTGTTTATCGCGAATGGAATCTATAAGGACCTATTGGATCGCGATTATCTTACTTATGCCGGAGTAGATGAAAATGTGCGAAAACTAATAAGAGAGGAAGAAAATGCCATCGTGAAATTGATTGATTTAATGCCGTCTTCAGAATTCCCTAATTATGCCTTCAGAAATGACGGAAATCTGCGTTTCAAAAACATAACCCATGAATGGGGTCTGGGCGAACCGATGTTTTCCAGTGGCAGCGCCTATGGAGACTTTGATAATGACGGTGATCTTGACCTTGTTGTCAATAATATTAATGCGCCCTCGGTGATATATCGAAACAATTCAGATTCATCAAAGTATAAGAGCATTACCTTATCCCTATCTGCCGAGGGGCGAAACAGGTTTGCAATAGGATCGGAAATCACAGTCTTCTCTGGATCGAAGACCTTTTTCTTCGACAATTTTGTAACGAGAGGATTCCAGAGCTCGGTCCAGCCAAAAGTTACCATTGGGTTGGGTGAGGGAGTCGAATCTATTGATTCACTTCAAATAAGATGGCCGGATAAGGGTTATACAATCCTTTACGACATACGCGTTAACCAAAACCTTCATATCAACAGGGGAAATTCCAAAGTACATCAAGAGGATCCTTTCGGGGAAGTAAGGAATTCCAAACCGCTCCTAATGGAGCCTTTTGCAAATGCGCTTTTTAGTCACCAGGGAAGTGGCCTGAACGACTTTAACCGGGATAGATTATTGCCGATGATGTATGGGAATGAGACACCCTCTATGCTCAAAGGCGATATTGATAATGATGGCATAGAGGAGGTCTATGTGGGAGGTGGCCGAAATCAGTCCGGAGCTTTTATCCGGTTCAAATCCGGCAAGTTTGAGTCCTTTCTTCCCAAAGCCATTGGCGAATACAGCCTCCCGGAAGAAACGGAGGGTGCCCTTGTGGATGTAGACAACGACGGTGATCTTGATCTCTATCTGGCTAGTGGCGGCAGATTTTTTCCCAGGACTTCGAGTGTTCTGATGGATAAGTTATTTCTCAATGATGG
>JBBEBN010000250.1:0-23122 GCA_040882305.1 Cyclobacteriaceae bacterium | reverse complement strand
CTGGTTGCGAATAATCCGAATTCGCCTTCGGGTATTCAGACGATACGCGTCCACCATAATACGATCGACATGGAAACGAGGGCAAAAGGCGCAGGTTATGGTGTCGAGTTAACGATGCACGATGTAGAGATCGACCACAACTATTTTTTTAAAGGAAGCTACGGCATTGCCAATTGGGCGCAGCATGCCATGAAAAATTGGAACATTCACCACAATGTGTTTTATGCGCTCGAAGGCGTCTATCCAGGAGACATCCTCCGGGCGGAACGAAGCGGACTTCACAATGTAAATTTCTACAATAACACCGTTGAATTCACCGGTGACAAAACCATGAATGTGATAGGGCTCTATGGAGGAACCAGTGAGAATGTGAACGTCGTCAATAATTTGTTTATCAACAACAACACGGCCTATAGCTATTATGCCAACACCCTTATTCATATGGAAAATGGTTCGGTCGTGAATAACCTTGCCGTAAAAAACAATTTTTTTGACAGCTTATCGGCAGGAAGCGTTTCAGGAACGTATTCAAATAACCTTGAAGGCGATCCCAAGATCTATAAAAAAGACCAAAGGCCAACACCATATTACCAGCCAACTCCCGGAAGTCCATTATTAGGCGCAGGATTAACCGATTCGACGGGTTTCAACGGTATGACGGCTGACATCGGAGCCTTTGAATATGATGAAAGTCTTTTCAACGAGGCACCGCACGTTACTATTGACAATCCATCAGACAATTCAGTTTTTTATACAGGATCAGCAATTACCGTGACAGCAAATGTTTCTGACAGCACCGGGACAATTACGGATGTTCAGTACTACAATGGAACTATTAAACTTGGCCAAGCCGTTGTGAGCCCCTACACCTTTACCATAAACGATCTGCCAGAGGGAAACTATTCATTAACAGCAATAGCAAAAGATAATTTTGACGCTGTGGATACCTCAGCCGCAGTAAATATTAGGGTGGTATCATGGATCAAGCTGGGCTTATATGCGCCTGACGCAGCATTGTCAGGTTACATGACACTCATAAACGATAGTACCGCATCGAAGGGCAGCTATTTCTTAATTCCGGCGGGTCATGGAACAAATTATACCATTGGCGCTTCAGCTGCTCAATTCAATTTTGAATTGAGCAAGAGCGATAATTATACTATGTGGGTAAGGGTGATCGCACCAGGTCCGGACAATCAGGGCTATTACCTATATGATGGCAAAGGACATTGGACCACCTGGATGGCCGGAGTCTTTGACGAATGGACCTGGGTCAGGGTTACAGATGCTTACACGAATGAAGTTGCCACGTTCCCATTTACCACGGGAATGAATATATTGGTATTCAGCTGGCTGCATGAGGACGTTCACGTGGATCAGGTACTGATAACGAATAACCCGGAATTTGTACCATCCGTAAAAGGTGAAAACGGAGGCGCGAGGACGAAAAGATCACTCACTACCGAATTTGTGCAACCGGAAGTGCCGGAAATCAGTAAGGGCGTATTGATATATCCCAACCCTGTAAGGGACGATTTTACCTTAACATACCACTCGCCCGTTGCACAGCAGGCTGAGATAAAGATCATAACCATGACTTCCGTCATTGCAAAACAAACCACCGTTCCCATCACGCAGGGTGTAAACGCCATTAAGATAGGAACTGCTAATTTAAGAAACGGCATGTACGTCGTTGCCTTCATTACCTCAACCGGAGACCACTTTGTGACAAAAATATCCGTTTCAAAATAATGAGATCACATCTTCGCGCGATTGAGAAAGTTTGGATCATCGTAATACAATACGGCGGCAAGCATTCCACCTAAAGATCGATAATTCGCTTTCTGTCCCACGTAATATTATCTTTTAAGATCTTCGAAGGGCTTCCTCCTATGATAATGCCTCCCTGCGTATAAGATCTGGTAATAACACTCCTGGTTGCAATAATCGAATTCTTTTCTATCTCAACACCTTTTAGAATCGTACAATGGGCAGTGATCCACACATGGTCGGCGATCCTGACATTTTTCGCATGATTAATCCGTTTGCTGGTGGTTGTGTCAATGATCGAATGAGAGTCTCCCGTCCTTACATCAATGTCGTATGCAAACATGCAATCCCGTCCGATAAGTATTTGAGAACCCGGTTCTGTTGCGGCAATATGCACGTCTTCAAATGTGCTGTTGTCTCCAATATCAATAAGACAATTGTCATCTTCGATATGCAGCGATCCGCCATATCCAAACTTTACACTCTCGGAGATCGTAATTTTATTGCCATTTCCTATTATCAGAAAATTCACGTTGTTAAAACAGCAATAATCGTCAATTTTTATTTCATTGTCATTTCCCCTGATGTGAATTTTCGAGTTAATAAAGATAGCGGTTCCCGCACTTTGAAACTTGTTATTCCTTCCCTGAATATCTTTTGTAATACCGCCTGAGATCGGCTTCCGTTGAAGAACGGTCATGGCGATGTTGTAAAGCACTTTGTTGCTCTTGATGATATTCCTTAGCCTTTCCCTTAAGACGGTTTCATTTCCCATTTTCAGTTATAGCTGAAGTGTCCGGTGAAGTATTACCAATTACATTTTTTTCGAGCACATGGCCAGGTAATGAAGCAGGAAGCACAGAAAGCTCTCGCAAACTACCCATCTCGGGCTGGATCTTCGCAAATCTATTTTTGACCTTGTTGATCAATTTTTTACCGATACGTTGAAAACGCAATTCTATCAGATAATAAAAGCATGATGAAATAATTACAGACAAAAGGATCAATACCAGCAATCTGACGCTATAATTTAGCATGGCATCGACGGGATTTGAAACTGGCAAATAATCAACCGCATTGTATTCATTTAGCCAAAACAAGACAGCAAAGTGGACCAGGTAGATACTATAGCTCACTCTTCCCATGTAAACAGATACCGGGTTTACAAAAATCCTGAACTCACATTTGCTTAAGGCAACCGCCAGGACAACAAATCCAATGGCAGCCAGTACGTGATTGGGAAGAACAGGGATTCCTGAAACTTCAGCGATCAGAATCAGCGACAGAACCAGGATCTGGAGTGGCGAGAGAGATGCCTTATAATTGTTCTTTACAATAAAATAAAACAGAACTCCCAATGCAAAGACTGGTAATTGGCTTGGTAAATACAGATTTAAGAAGTCCTGCCATAACCGCTCGCTTTCTATTACGCTCATCCGGTTAAGGGTGAACTGCAGTGCCGCTCTTAGGATAAGGGCCGTCAGAAAAAATATGAAAGCCTGCTGAACATTCTTGATGTTGATAAACAAAAGTGGAATTAAACAATAAAACAACATCTCTACTGCGATTGACCAACCGCCGGGGACAACACTTGTAATCCAGTAGGGATTAAATCCATGAATAAACAAAACATTGGATAAGATGTTTGCCGGCGTGATACCTGCTGCATCTCCAAGCCAGTATCTGGGGCCGAGCCCATTCTGCCATAAATAGTATAAAATTGCCAGATAATACATGGGGGCAATCCTGAAGAACCGCCGCATATAGAAATCAAACCAGCTAGGCTTCAATTCAGCTTCGCCTTTGTCCAGCGTCAGAAATAAAGTAAAAGCGCTGACAACGTAAAAAAGCTGGACGCCATAGGCCCCACGCAAAACAACTGTTTGAATAAACGACGGTAAGTGTTCGTTTCTTCCATATTGCCCGCAATGCACAACCAACACGCCGAGTATCGCCAGGCCTCTTAACGCGTCGATGTATCTTAACTTCATAGATGAGCCGTTCTAGTTCTCCCTTTATACTCTCGCGCTCCGAATCAGTTCACCAAATCACTTTAACCAGAATCCCACCATTCTCCGAACGAGGCCGGTGATCAAGCCAGGAAAAAGATATTGGGGAGGACAATTTCTAAAAGTGTAAATGGTAAAGTTTACAAGGTTTCCGCCGCCTTTAATATCAAACAGATGCTTAACATAATTTTTGAAGGTTTTATGTTTCCGTATTTTATGATCGCCGCCTTCCTCGGGATACGTGTAAATCCTGGCATCAAAATTACAATAGATCTTGAAGCCCTTTCTTCTTGCTTTGAGCGTAAAGTCATAATCCGCCATATAATGCGGTAACTGCCTTTCTTCAAAAAAACCAATCGTCTCAAATACCCTTCGGGGAATCAAAAGTCCTCGTGCAGGGAATAGTGAAACCTCATGCAAACCCTTTTGTTGATCTTCCTTCAGTAGATTAAGGAGAAATTTTGAGGAACTCCATTTCCAGTTGATTAACTCACCGCCATAATAAGGTTTCCGCGTAACGCTGTCTATATCGAAGGCCCCGAGAAGCGCGTCCGGCGCCTCCCTGGCGGCGCGCACCATTTTTTCAATAAAATCCATTGATGCAACAGTATCATTATTCAGCGTTAACACATGATCAGACCCGAGATAAAGCGCTTTCCTTATTCCCAGATTGATGGCTGCTGTCCAAAACAAATTTCCATCCCCCCTCAAAACATTTACATGAGGAAATTTCTCACGCAGCAGTTCCCTTGTTCCGTCTGTAGAGCCATCATCAATTACAATGATATGATCCGCTCGAAAGGTTTGCATTTGAAGAGAGTTCAGGCATTCTTCTGTAAATTTCTTTCGATTGTGCACAGGAATCACAACACTGATCATAACTTCTGCTTTTTAAGATTATCGCCATGACTTTGGCCATGTCGGGCCATCACATTCACCGGCATCAATTCAAGATGCTCGCCTGACGCCCCTGGTGGTTTAATTGCTGGATTTGCCGTAGTGGCAGCGCTAACGGAAGTCCTTGAGATCAATAAAGAGAAAAGGATAAATCCCATCGCATCCATGTAAACAAACCCATCAACCTGCATAATAAATAACAGAAATATCACCACGGCAAAAAAAGCTCCCTCTTCATATCCCTCCAGATACTTACGTTTATGGTATCGGTAAACCTTATAAAACAAAATAATAAAGACGCTAAAGAAAACGACGCCCTGATTAACCAGGATTTCCAGGGAAGTACTATGAAGATGCAGGTGTTGAGCATCCACAGCATTCCATAGCAGAACGACATCATGGATAAGGTCTAAGAAATAATGCCCTTTATACCCATTACCAAATAAGAGCCCGCGTTGGTCATACAGCAACCATTCAACGGCATCTTTCCATAAAAAAGCCCGGCCATTAAATGTGACCACATCCTGAATGTCGGCCCGCTGGACAAGGAACAAAAACCCCGGAAGCTGCAGCATCTGATAGAGAAGGAATCCGCAGCTTAAGAGCACTGGAATAGTAAACATTGAAGAGATAAATAATCCTCTGGCAGTTATTAACCGAAACAGAAACAGACCGATCACCAACAGCAATATTAGCGTCGACAGCCTGGAATTGATTAGATAGAGTAAAAGCAGGTTGACAATGAAAAAAGACAGTAAGGAAGCAAAACGCCATGGATTGCTCTGCAATCGAAATAAATAATAAAGTAAAATCAGATTAATAATGGCCAATAAATTTGCACCCGAATAAAAGCTTTCGATAAACGGCATACTCAACCGGCCTTCAATTGAATGGACTGGGTTCGTTAATCCTAAGCCAAAGTATCCTACTAAATTAATTACAAGCAGTAAGCTTAAACTTAAGGTTATCAATTTCACCATTTTGCCCTTCTGAAGATCGTTGTATAAAATGACTACAATGAAAGCATGGAAAGGGATGAGCATCAACAATGACCTGCCGATAGTGATTCGCAGATTGGTATCGGGGAAGCCTTTGTTCAGAGCGATAAACAATGAGACTATGCAAGACGCGATATACAACAACATTACCGCATAGATCCAATTGACTCTGATCCTGAATTGTCTTTTATATAAAAGATCTATGCAATAAAACAGGATGATCAATATATGAGGCGATATGGAAATAAAATACCCAATCGAGGGGCTCGTGCTGCCCGATACATACGTCCCAATCCCATAAATCGAAAAACTTATAAGGAACAGGAAGTTTATAATATCGCTCTTATTGACCACGTCATTACTTTTAAATCCAGTCGCTCGTTGGCCCATCGTAGGCATCATACCCCGAGCCTATCGTCGGACTCGGCGATTTCATGGCTCCATCTTTTAAATGTCCATCGGCGGTCCCGGAGGCGCATAAATGACAATAAGATGCCCTGTCGGTGAAAATCGAATCAATACCTGAAAGAACTATCATGCTGCATTGTTTCAGTTTTACTTTCCGTGAATATTAAGCCGAGAGATATCTTTATTTTCCTAAGCAACGATTCGGGGATCATCTGCTTAATCACTGACCTGAGCCTCGACCTGTGAGATGTGAGATTCATGGCAAACATTTCCCCCTCTTTTCTTTTGTTCACCATGACAAACTCCGGATGGTTTAGAGGGCAATCAATTTCTTCCAGTTTTAGTTGATGGCCGATGCCAGAGGCATGGATGGTGTTGGTGGCCTGCCCTCCAAGCCCAATGTTGACAATCAGATTGCACCTTGGAACAATAACAAGCCCTGAATTAATCCGGCAGGCAAATTGCCACTGGTAATCCCAGACGTTTTGCCGGTCACCGTTGTACGCTTTTGCAAAAACATATTGAAAATAATCGCGCTCGTAAATTGAATTATAATGGCCTTCCAGAAACTTTTTATTACTTATTTCCTTGAAAAGGGTCATGTTAAAATCATTAAATTTCCACGCCCTTCTCCAAGTGGCCCAGCCCCAACAATAAGTAAAATTTGAAAATGAGTATGAATACTGCTTCGCACGCAAACACGGTTTCTCGAGATTAGTTCCGGCTATGTGCATGATCCGTGTATCATCTCTATAACGGTTGAGCAGCTCTGCACAATATGGAAAAAACGACGGTGACGGTACACAATCATCCTCAAGAATAATCCCTTCCGTTTCGTGCTCGAAGAACCAGCTAATGGCGGTGCAAGGCCCCTTACCGCACCCAAAATTTTTCTCTCTGAATAAAACATGAACCTCGCAATCCCAATCGACGCCGGTGGCGATTTTGCGCGACTGCTCACATCGATATTGGTCATCGGCCACACCGTCACGCGGGCCGTCCGCTGCAACATATAGCCTTGTTGGCCTTGCTTTCCGGATCGCTTCGAAAACCTGTTTGGTTGTCTCCGGTCTGGAAAAAATCAGAAATAAAACCGGCGTGTCAAAGAGTAAAAGTGAGGCGCCGGAAGTCATTTCAATATCTTGTGAGTGGTTATCCATGCAGGTTATTTTAACTTCGACAATACAACATCCCGCAAAAAGTTCTTAAAGTATCTGCGATCTGCTTCCAAATCCCTCATCATAAAAGGCGGGTGCTTTAAAGGCAGTTCAATATCTGCCCCTTCCAATCGCGCACTATACGTATTATCATTTTTAGTATGCGTGGCCATTTCTCCAAAGCCCAGGTTTTTAACCAAATTCACTTTCGGCACGATCGCGAGCCCTGAATTAGTATAGCGGGCAAAATCCCATTGATAATCCCACCAGTCGACCTTTCGCCTTTTGTCAACCGTTTTCTCAAATTTCCGCATGCGGTAGACTTTTTCGGGCCAGTTCATAAAGAAACTGGCGAAGTAATCTTCCCGTTTCAATTGTTGATAAAGGCTTATACCAAAATCAAAATGCTTCCACGCCCTTCGCCACGTTGCCCAACCCCAGATGTGCCCGCTTCTTGAAAAATAATAGGAATAGTCTTTATCCTTTTCCCATCCGTTCAAAAAATTATTACCACCGATATGCATAACGCGTGTGTCGTCGCGGTAGCGCTCTAAAAGTTCCTGACAGTACAAAAAAAAACTCTGCGAAGGCAAACAATCATCCTCTAAAATGATGCCTTCTTCCTCATGCTCGAAAAACCATGTAAATGCTGAAGAGGGGGCAATGCCGCAATTCAAATTTTTTTCCCGGAAGAGTGTTTTTACTTCGCAGTCCCAATCGACATGGTTGACTATTTCCCGAGCCTGCGCGCAGTTAAAGACATCCCGCTCCACTTCAGGCCTTGGCCCATCGGCTGCGATATATAAACGCGGCGGCCGGGCCAGGCGGATAGCTTCGAATACCAGCTTGGTTGTGCTGGGCCGGTTAAAGATCACCAATAAAACGGGCACGTGTAGCGTAGCAGTTGTGACAAATGATGGCATAAATTCTGAATGACCATTAAAAGTGTCCTTTTAGGAACCGCGAATCAATGACCTATATCATCGTTGTTGAGGAAAGTTATCACAATCACGGGAACTGGTTATGTCCTGTAAAGATTCAGGCACATATTCCGATGATATATATCATAATGATGAAGCATCCCTACCACTTTGGCGGCAACAGAACGGGGCCTGGAATACTGATCTGCAAAGCGGTAAAAAAATAATTGCCTTCGGTCGTTATACCGCACCGATATATCCTGTACCATATTTCCATAACGCTCTTGCGGAAGGATTTCTACACAGCCAGCGGCCAACGCGGTAGGCAGGAGCATATTGGATCCGTGCACGCCGACCACAACGTGGCTGCGGGCGTAAATTTTACACCACGCCGTTTCCACGCCATCATCAATCTGCGTTTTCCGTTCGTCAAAACAATTGCTTCCGAAATTCCCGTCCTCACCAAGGCCCACTATATAGAAATCAGACGCAGGTATTTTCTTGCCAATCCTTCTCATAGTCTGTTTCACCAGGTGATTTTGCCGGCGACTTAAAAGCCTGCTTCCCCATGATAAGAGCTTTAGTTTCCGGCACATCCGGTAAAACCAGTATTCTGCAACAGAACCAAACCACCACCTGTCCTGTCGCATGACGAAAGTAATGGTCGGCTTGCGTTCCCTATATGTGGCGAGGTCAAATGGTTTGATGCGCGTCAGTCTTGATATGTCAATGGTGGCAACATCAGGATGAGAGTAAGCCCTGCTGAGATAGATTGAGTTAAATCTACCAAACTGGAGAGAAATAAACTTTCGCACGGATTCATGGTTGTAGGCCAGATCAGCTAACTTCAGGTCGACTACCCAGGCTTCGGCGCATCCATCGGGAATCAACCATTTGAACATTTTGGGAATAATAAGGATAAGCCCGAGGTTTTTCTGATGATCAAGGTGGTAAAGGGCGTTGTAAAGCTTTAATAAAACGTGGCCATACAAATAATCGAGCGTATTTAAGATAATTACGTCTTCACAATTCCTGTATACGATTTTTTCGATTGTGACATCCTGTTGCCTGACTCCTTCATTGGCCTTTACCAGCGAATCAAAAAGCCATGGCTCCGTTTCTCCTTTGCTATAATAGGTTTTGTCGACCTTACTGAACGACAGCTGATCAGCAACATGGTGTCCGACCGGAAAGATCTGGTAAAATTGAAAATGGCAGCTGGCGCAGGTGCATTCCGCCATGGCATGTACCGGTTGTATTATAATATCGTTCACCGCAGGAAAACATGATTTGCAATTCGGGCAAATAAAATAATTTTCAATTTCGGGTTTCAACGCAATCATAGCGCATGGATTATTGAACGTTCTTTAGCTTCCAAAAGGAAAAAATTCCCTGAAACATCAGTTTCAGGTTTTCCCGCGTTCTTTGAAAAAACATATCGACCAAAAAAATACTCACGGCAAAGGAAACCATGCTTCCGGCAAGTGCACCGGAAGTGCCATAGACGGGAATAAGAAAATAGTTAAGGGTAACATTTGTTAGGGCACCCAGAATGACTGTAAGCAGTGAGTATTTAAAGAGACCTTCGTTTACAATAAAAACGGATTTACCTACTCCCATATTGGCAAAGAAGAGCCGCAGGGCAAACAACGACAATAAAAAGCCCGCAGGCTGATACTCGATTCCATAGAGCACGGTGATGAGATCTTCACCAAATAAAAAAATTGGCACGGCAACGAGCAAAAATGTGAGGAACATCAGCCGGTATAAATTAACCAATCTGCTTTGATAAAGGGTCTCGCCGGAAGCTTTTCCTCTTGTAACAGCCGGTGTAAAAGTACTCATCAGGATCATGGGAACGAAACCGAAGATCTCGATAAATTTCAAGGCGACAGAATACTGACCCACCTCGTAGTTGTTCAGCGTGTTTCCCAGCATGACCTGATCGATGCGGGCTTGAGTATGAAGTGCCAGACCGTAAAGAGCCAGAGGCCAGGATTCTCGCAGGAGTCCTTTCGCCAACCGTTTCCGGAACTTCCAGTTTCGCGCTGTATTGTCCCTGGCCTGATAGGCGTAAAGAAATCCGATTGCGTTGAATATGGCAGCCAAGACAATGATGATGGCAAACCATACAAGAGAAGCGCTTAGAAGAATCAGTCCTATTTTCGACATGCTTATCATCAGGTTAATAAAAAGCTGCACTTGCACCACATATTTTGATTGCACCTGTGATTGAAAGAAATAATTGATCACCTCAAATCCCCTGAATATCTCTGCTGCCGCAACGATCATGATCAGCATGTTTGTAAACGGACCCTGATCGAGGAAGAACAGGATGATCAGCATGAGCACAAATAAAAGAAGTGAACCGGATACCTTCAGGATGAAGCCGGTTCCCAACAAATCATCCTTATCGGTCTTTCCCCTGGCCAACTCCCGCACAAGGATCTGCTCCAATCCCAACGTTGAAAATGCTGAAAAGATGGCCACAAAACCAATCCCATAGTTCAGCAGTCCGAAAGCCTCGGGTTGTAAATAGCGGGCTACGTAAATTCCCACGACCAGGCCCACCAAAAGCGAGAAACACTTTTCGAAGATCAGCCAGAAAGCGTTCTCAAAGTACTTTCTAAAACGCAGCGCGATGGTGAACATGCTAGTTTCTAAATAATTACCACTTGAATGTCATTTGCCATAGGAATAATAGTAACCATTGAGAGATGTTTTTGCGTCATTTAGTAGAATGCTCACATTCGCGATCTTCTTCTCGTCATATAGTCTGTTGATCTTCTCCAGATGAGTGCGATGTGTATAATTTGATCGCACAACGCAGATAGTAGCATTGGTATATTTCATCAGGATAATATATTCCGCCACTGCTCCAATCGGAGGGGAATCGATAATAATGGTGTCATAGGTCTTTTTAAGGTTATTAATCAGTTCGTCCATTTTCGCCAGACCAATAAGATCAAGTGGATTCGGTGGAATAGGCCCTGAAGTGATCACATGCAGACTTTTTGTCGCTGTCGGATTCGTTACCTCAGCGAGGGAGCAGCTTCCGATCAGATAATTCGATAACCCCTTTTCATTATTCAGATTGAAGGTCGCAGCCACCCGAGGTCTCCGCAAATCCGCATCGATTAGGATGGTTTTTCTTCCCGATTGTGCCATCGCTACAGCTAAGTTCGAGGAGCAGAAAGTTTTTCCTTCACTTGGCACAGAAGAGGTAATTCCAATCACATGGTTTTCCTGGCCCAACGTCAGGTATTGAAGGTTTACCCTCAGTGATCGAAAAGATTCACCCAGGGCCGAGCGGGTGTGGGCTACAATGGCTGAGGTACAGTCTCGTCTGGAACCATGGGTGATGGTGCCGATAAAAGGAATGTTTGTGCTTCTCTCAAGATCCTGGGTAGAAATAATATTGTCATTGACGACATCTTTTACGACAATTAATCCGACCGCGACAAACATGCTCAACAATGCCGCGACGAACAAAATGGCGTTTTTGTTCGGCGATACTGGCCCTGGTCCCACCTGCTGCGCGGGATCGACAATGGTTTTCTCTACTGTATTGGAAGCTATGGCAATTCCCGCTTCCGCGCGCTTCTCCAATAAATAATTATAAACGTTGTCATTAAACTCAAATTTCCGCTGAATACTTACCATTTCCCTTTCGCTTCTTGGCAGCCCTTTCAGGCTGAGGTGAATTTCAGCAATCTGTTGATTGAGATCCTCCAAAGCCATGCTCGAGGCCTCGATAAAATTCGTGACATTCTCAATCAAGGCCTTTTTATTATTGGCAATTTTAAGGTCGATCACCTCTATAACAGGATTACCCTGCCTGGTGCTGTAATTTAATCCCGTACGTTCCTGGTTTAGCCTGGCATACTCCAGTAAGAGGTCGTTGAGAAAAGGATCTTCCAGCCCGAACGTAGAGGGCGCCTGTATACTTTTGGGATTTACCTTATCATCCAGAGACCTGGCGATATACTTATAGTATTTAAGCTTTGACTCCAGCATCGACTTGTCAATCTCCAGCCGGTTAAGGTTTTTCGTTAAGTTTTCGGCTGTCGCATCAATATCCAAGATATTGTTTCGCGACCGGAAGGATTCAAGAGAACTCTCCACCTGCTGCAATTCATCTGAAACACCGCTCAACTGATCATCGATGAATTTGATGGTTTTCAAACCCAACTGATTCCTCTTACTCAGCTCGTTGATGAGGTACACATCCAACAGCGTATTGAGAAAGAGAATCTCTTTCTGGGAAATCTTGCCCTTGACCATGATCTCTACAATATTCGACTCACGGGAAATCGGTTTAATGTCAAGTTTGTGTTGATAAGATTCGGTAACTCCCGCAAGATTGTGAATGACAATAAAGTAGGATGTATTGAATGATTCATCTGCCGTATGCGGCTGGCCAAAGTGAGCTCTAAAACTGAGGTTCCTGGCCTTAAAAGCTTCATCAACAAAAACCGTAGAATCGATGTCAATCTCCGCGCCACTGCGCCCCGGCTTGTTGGTATAAAAATTATAAGTCTGAGGATGGTCCGCTGAAACGGTTACATTATAAGTAGTGTCCGAAGTTCTTTTAATATAGATGGGAACATTCACAATCTGATCTGTTGTGGAATCCATTTCTACCGTGAATGGACGATCCTCACCATATTTCTCTACAGTTCTAAAATTTTGTTTTTCAAAATAAGAGATGCCGAAATCCAATTTTCGGATGGCCCTACCGACCAGGTTATATGACTTTAATATTCCAATTTCATCTTCTATTTCAGTGTTTGGGGTCAGAAGTTCCATTCCCTTCAGAAATTTCTCTGACCGCGTGCCGCCTTTTTCCTCACTGGCAAGTAATATCGAGGCGCGTATCTGATAGACATTGTCAGTAAAGTTGACGTACAAATACGCCAATGGCAATAAGACCAGCGCTGTGATGACAAAATAATACCAGCTCGAAAAGAGTTTTTTAATCAGTAGTTTGATATCTATTTTTCCCTCCATACCAGGCCCTTTTATTGCGGTACCTATTAATGCCTTCAATTAGTGTTAACAAAACTCATAATGAGAACGGCTGTTGTCACGGCCGAAAAAACCAGAGACATGACTTCAATGTTGGTCCTTTTAGTACGGGCCCTCAAGGGTTCTACATAGAGCACATCGCCGGGATGCAAAAAAAAATACTCCGATTGCAGTAAGCCGGGATGTGTAAGGTTCACCAAGACGACCTGAGATCCGGCCGGCATTTGTCGGATCAGCTTGACATTTTTTCTGTTTCCAAAAGACGTAAGGTCCCCGGCCATACCCAAACCTTCCAGGATCGTTGCCTGATTATTATAGACAAAATAATGGCCAGGCGCCTTCACCTCCCCGAGAACGGTGATTTTAAAACTCGTAAGTTTGACGATCACCGTCGCATTGTTCAGGTATTTATTAGCGTGGCTCTGGATTAATTCCTGAACTTCGTCCAGGGTTAAATTTCTTACTACCACTTCGCCGAGGACCGGAAGTGTAATTTTTCCACTACCATCTACAGAATAGCCCTCCAGAAATAAACTTCCCTGCGAAGCAAACATTGCATTCTGAAGGGAACCAACATTAAACAGGTTGGAAATCTCCGATGCCGCAGAACTTTTTACCTGCACGGATAAAATATCATTGGGTTGCAGGCGGTAAGCTTGCCTGCGATTTTCCACAAGCGTGGCTTTAGTCGTGGAGAACTCGTCGCCCTGCAGATAAACCAGGCGCTTGTTTGAGTAGCACGAAGAAAATAAGAGTAACAGGATACACCAAAAAGAATGACTTATGAAGCTGGTTCGCATTTTTGTCCGACCTTGAAAAAAGGAAAAACGAAAATAGGGCCTGGCGATGGTGTCATTCAATGATGCACATCATCATCCCTGAAAAGACATTTCGTGAAAATAAAGCGGAGCGGTTTCGAGGGGTTACCCACTCGCAATTTGATGATGCAGATCATTAAAAAACGATGATCTATATCATAAAATAAAATATGGGAAATCTGGGGAATTCTATATATTAGAGGCGAATTTCAGTCTAAAATCCCCCACTATTTTATTGCTTTTGATCTTGAACAGCCCCGCTAGGTTGGTTTCAACGATTAATTCTTATGTCGTTTTGAATTAGAGTACGAGGCCCCACCCCCTATTTATTTCTTGAGTCAGGCGTCAGGAACAGCCTTTTGGTAACGATATAAAATGTTTTAAAGTGAAAGAGGAAACTCATTTAGTGAACGGTCACAACCAGTTGGAGAAACTCATCAGCGAGCTTCGCGTCCAAAAGGAAAAATGTATTGAAATCGAAGGGAAGCTGAACAAGATCCAACGGCTTCATGATACGATGGCCCATAATTTTCCGGATGGGGTGATTGGCGTACTCAATAAAGAAATGAGGTATATCCTGGTGGATGGCAAAGAACTGGGTGAGATGCACCTGGCCACCATGAGCATGACGGGCGAAAAATCCTTTCCGAATCAAAACCCGCACCTCTCGGATGAAACGCTGCAAAAATTAAGAAAAGCCTTTGATGGGGAAAATATCAACTGTGAAGTTATCATAAAAGATAATATTTACGAGATCACTGCCGTGCCCTTGACGGATCGGGATAACAGTGTAAATGAGATCCTTTGCGTACTGCAGAATGTCACGAAGCGAAAGCGAATGGAAGAGGGCCTGGTACAGGCCCTGGAGAAGGAAAGGGAACTGGGAGAACTGAAATCCCGGTTCGTCACCATGGCCTCTCACGAATTCCGAACCCCCCTCACCGCCATCCTGTCTTCCACTTTCCTTTTGGAAAATTACACGGAACAGGACTTTGAAAGGGAAAAAATAGTACACACGAACCGCATCAAACGGTCAGTGAACAACCTGACAGTGATCCTTAATGAGTTTCTGTCGCTCGAAAAGCTGGAGGAAAACAAAGTCAAAGTCGTTCATTCCGACATTAACATCCCGGAGTTTATTAATGATTTCATATGGGAAATGGAGGTCTTGAAAAAAGATGAACAAACCATCAAGTACGACCATAAATCCACCAAGGCGATCATGTCACTTGACCATCACCTGCTCGGCAGCATCGTCACCAACCTCATTTCAAATGCATTAAAATATTCCAAACGCGGAGACAAAATTGAAATAACCTCGGAAATAAAAAATAACATACTGA
The DNA here is from genome assembly GCA_040882305.1 of Cyclobacteriaceae bacterium. Lineage (GTDB taxonomy): Bacteria > Bacteroidota > Bacteroidia > Cytophagales > Cyclobacteriaceae > Chryseosolibacter. The sequence continues at coordinate 7,774 of JBBEBN010000250.1, read as the reverse complement.
CCTTAACAGTTAAAGACCCAGGTATTGGCATTCCTGTCAATGAACACAAACACATCTTCGGCAGATTTTACAGAGCGAGTAACGCAATAAACTTTGAAGGCACCGGCCTCGGACTGCATATTGTTCAAAAATATGTGAATCTCCTGAAAGGGACGATCAGTTTCGAAAGCGAGCAGGATCTGGGCACAAAGTTCTCCGCGATCCTGCCGGCTGGAAAACATCAGAAACAGGATAACCCTGCACCTATATTAAAAAAGACACATAAAAGTTTAGAACCATGAGTTATAAAATTGCCGTCATCGAAGATAGCGTTGAGGTTTGTGAAAATATCGCCTCTATATTAAAGCTCGGACGATACGATGTAATCACAGCCAACAGCGGCAAAATCGGCATCGAGTTGGTCCAACAACATCAGCCTGACCTTATTTTGTGCGACATCATGATGCCGGATCTCGACGGCTATGGGGTACTCCATCTGTTAAGCAAAGATCCCAATACAGCAAATATCCCGTTCATTTATCTGACTGCCAAAACCGAACAAAAGGATTTTCGAATGGGCATGAACCTTGGGGCAGATGATTATGTCACCAAACCATTTGATGGCCTTGAACTTTTGAAAGTAGTGGAGCTCCGCTTGAAGAAAAATGACCTGATCAAGACTAATTTTCAGAATAACATCGCAGACATCAATGATTTCTTCAATAAAACGAAGCAGCTGCCTGATTTTCAAAAATTATCAGACAAAAGACTATCCAGGACTTACAGGAAAAAGGAATTCGTCTTTTTTGAAGGACAGCAGCCAAACCATCTCTATCTCATTGCCAAAGGGCAGGTAAAAACTTACAAGTCGAACAAGAATGGAAAGGAATTTATTACCGGGCTGCACGGAGAAGGAAAGTTCATCGGATTTGTTTCCCTGCTGGAAAGCAAGCCTCACAATGAAAGTGCCATCGTGGTCAAGGAGGCCCAGATCTACCTCATCCCGCAGCAGGATTTCCTTACCATGATCTATACGAACAAGGAAATTGCGCGCAAATTCATCGGCATGCTTTCCAGTAATCTCTATGAAGCGGAAAATACAATGTTTGAGCTCGCTTACCAGTCGGTAAGACAACGAGTGGCAAACATTCTGATCAAGCTCGATAACCCGGACCGGCATGCCAACAACAACGGCAGCCCTTCCGCGATCTCTGTCGCAAGAAAGGATCTTTCAAAAATGGTAGGAACCTCCACTGAGTCGTTAAACCGTACACTGGCGGATTTCAAAGATGAAGGACTGATCGAAATACAGGAAAAAGAAATAAAAATCATTCAGCGACCCAAACTTGAACGCGCAACCCGTTAAACAACATCAACATTTTTCTCTCCTAACGCATTACTAACCAAACTAATGATGAATGAAACTGTTTCTATGAAGCCCAAAATACTATTAGTGGATGACCGCGAAGATAATCTCTTATCGATAGAAGCGATACTGGCACAGGATGGTTACAAATTTACCACGGCCTTCTCCGGAAATGAGGCTTTGAAAATATTAAACAGGGAAGCTGACTTTGCCATGATCCTGATGGATGTGAAAATGCCGATCCTCAGCGGTTTCGAAACCGCCACTTTGATATACGAGCGGGAAAAACTTAAACACATCCCTATTATTTTCATAACCGCCAACTACTACGGGGAAGAAAACCTCTTCAAGGGATATAAGTCCGGCGGGATCGACTACATCTTCAAACCCATCAACCCGGAGGTCCTGAGAGCCAAGGTTTCCATCTTTATTGATCTTTACAGAAAGAACCGGCTGCTGATCGAACAGGATGAGAAACTGCTGGAGATCAATAAGAATCTAGCCCATGAAATAACGCACCTCCGCGGCGCTGAAGAAAGGCTTACATTGATCAATCGAAATCTCAGAAAAAAGATCGCTGACCTGGAAGCCATCATGGCTGTGTCTGATATTCCCATGCAACAATCGGAATTCGTCACCAGCGACTTAAATGCGCTGCTGGAGGGATTGCTGAACGACATGGGTGAGGAGGCCAAGACTGCAACAATTTCCGTAGGAAAACTGCCATCACTTTGTATCAGCCCCCGGCTAATGCGCCCGCTTTTTCAGAACCTGATCAGCAACGCCCTGCTATACCGCCAAAAAAATATTAAACCTGCTATCAGGATCCACTCCGAAATGTATGAGACGGAGAATGGCGAAACGGCGAAAGATCGGGCAGATAAGTATTGCAGGATTTTTGTGGAGGACAACTGCAATGGCTTCCATCAAGATCTTTCCGGTGAGATCTACGGTGAATTTTGTGATACGGACCTCGGCCTGGCATTCTATCAAAAGATCATGGACCACCACAAAGGGTTTATATCGGCGGAAAATAAGTTAAACGAAGGATTGACCTATATCCTTTCTTTGCCGGTAAATAACGCACAAACAGGGTATTGACCTGAATAAATGCTATAACTTTTTGAAAACTTTTTATCCATGAAACAGGGGAACACGAAAATCGCAGGCCACTACCGGGAAGAATACTTCAACAATTATCAGAAAGAATTCGGTGAATTTGGCGGAAGGGCAAATAAGTTCATGTTTGAAAAACATATCTCAGGAGAAGATGCAGTATTGGATTTTGGTTGCGGCGGCGGCTTCCTGTTAAAGAATTTGAACTGCCGTGAACGCACCGGTATTGAAATAAACCCAATAGCCAGAGATTATTGCAATCACGTCAATGGAATAAGGTGCCTTGAATCTCTCGAATTCATACCCAATGAATCGATCGATGTGGTTATTTCAAGCCATTGCCTGGAACACACCACTAATCCGTTTGAATTGATCACACTTTTATTTGAAAAGCTCAGAAATCAGGGAAAGATCATTATTGTCGTGCCCTTGGATAGCTATCAATTTTCATGGACGCCAAATGATGTCGACAATCACCTGTACAGCTTCAGCCCGATGAACCTGGGAAATATTTTACAAGGCGTCGGTTTTCAGGAAATTAAGACGGAAGCGGTGTTACACAAGTGGGTACCAGGTTTTAAAACAATTGATCAGGTTTTCGGATTAAACACCTTTCATCAACTCAGTTGGTTGTATGGAAAATACTTCAACAAGAGGTATGTCCAGGTAAAGGGCTACGGTATAAAAAAGTAACATGACTGCTCAGTGTATCAGGGCACTCCAGATGGCATCGTACACAGCGGTGGCCATGAATTCCTTTTGGTTTACACCATCGGCGATCAGGACAGGATGAAATTGCTTTCCCGTGCCAACCCTTCCATGTGATCCTTTGACCAACCTCGCATCAATCGGTATGACATCCATCACATAACGCAGCCCGACTTTTTTTCTCAGCAGTTTGTAGCCAGCCCGCAGTTTTGATGACATAAACATCTCAACGGGATCATATCCGGGTTTTTTATGAATATCCACAGCACGCGCATAGTCGGGCGCTTTCGCATCGTCAAGCCAGAAGTAGTAGGTGAACCAACTTCGCCCGTCGGCCATCACCACCAGGTCACCGGCGCGTTCGTGGTGAATGCCATAACGCTCTTGCTGAGCGCGATCAAGGATCAATTCCACTCCCCCGACTTTTTCCAGGATACCTTTCACTTTTCCTGACAGCGAGGGATCATTAATATAGACATGCGCCAACTGGTGATCCGCTACGGCAAACGCCTTTGATGCTCCGGCATCGAGGTATTCCAGTCCGCATTCCACCCTAATCTGCAGCAAGCCGTTTTCGCGCAAAATACGATTGAGGGACACCGGGTTGCTCACATTGGTTATACCGTATTCTGACAACAGGATAATGCGCGCGTTCTTTCCTAAGTAATAGGTGACGAGTTTTTCCACCTCATTGTCAATTTCCTCCAGATCTTTTTTGATCTTCGGAATATCCTGTCCGAATTTCTGAAGGCAGTAATCCAGGTGTGGTAAATAGACCAGTGTTAACGTGGGGTCGTATTTGCGATCGGTGATGATGGATGCGTCGGCAATCCAACGGGAAGATTTAATACTTGCTCCCGGGCCCCAGAACTGGAAAAGCGGAAATTGTCCTAGTTCGCGCTGAAGCGCATCGCGCAATTCAGCAGGAGACGAATAGCAATCGGGCATCTTCCGACCATCCGCCAGATAGTTCGGCCGCGGCGTCACAGAATAATCCGCGGACGAATACATGTTGTACCACCAGAACATGTTCGAAAAAGTGAAACCGGTATCATGTTTTTTGGCTTTTTCCCATATCTTTTCCGAAAGCACCAGTTTATTGGATTGTTTCCAGAATTTGACCTCGCAGTCCAAACGATCATACCACCCGTTACCCACGATGCCATGCTCATAAGGTAGTTTCCCCGTCACGTACGTCGACTGCACCGATGTGGTGACTGCAGGCAGCATCGGACTGATCGTAGATATTTGTTTCCTGTCCGAGTACTTTTTAAGGAACGGCGTATACTCACCTATAAGGGAAGATGACAGTCCAACAATATCGATTACAACCGTCTTATTCATAGCCACAAAATTGTCTTTTTTGCTACAAAGGATTGTGTAGAGGATTGTATAGAGACGCAAGATCTTGCGTCTCTACACTACGCAATCCTTTTTTGGCTTATCATTACTTTCCGGCCAGGAGGGAAACCACCCATTGTAATTCCCTGACAATCGATTCCTTCAACGGAAGGCGGAGTTTATCGGGCAACACTTCCCAGGTATAGGTTTCCACTTCCATGAATGGTGAGAACGGCTTTTGCTTCTGGATGGATAGTACCTGTTCAATGTCCGCCTGCGTTGATTGCAATGCGCCATAATCTTTCACAAATAACGGAACATGAAAATGGGAACGCCATTCGCGTGTAAAAGAATTATTGGCATCCTGAAGGGCCTGCGGAAGATCGGGATAACGCAGGTGCGAATCGTCTTCCTGACGAGCCACAACCTGATGCAGGTATGTCGACTCATTAAATTGTTTGAAGGCTTCGATCACTTTTCCCCTGTCCACCGGATTGGGAGCCATGTCCGCCTTTATCGCCGCACTGATCTGGATGCGCCCGACTTTTATTCCCTGGATTGCGAGCTCCCTGATGACGGCGGCGTGATCTTCATACCCGACCGCAAAATGACAGATGTCATAGCACAATTGAACGTGATCCTTAAGGGCGGCGTGGGCCTCATGCCGATCATATGCAAGATATTTTTCCAGGTATCCCACACCCTGTGGGATCAGTTGATGGAGGTACCATGAAATAAACTCCCGGCCGTTGCCCAACAAGCCGTCCGGTTCAGGCTCTATGTCAAGGTGCATGAGCCGCCCGGTCGATTTCCGTAACGCAATCAGATCTTGCACCACCTTCAGGACATTTTCTGTCGCCGTTTCAAGAGCCTGTTGCCTTTCCTCCTTGTTGTCAGCATGCCAATATTTGTAGGATAGCGGCGACGTTGAAACCCCACCCTCCATTCCTTCAGGCAGCAATGCCGACAGTATGTTAAATAACTGAATGGTATACAACACGCGGTCCTGCGTGGTCCAGTCAGGTGCATGGACCTGGTCTTTTACTTTCGTGTGATGGAAGCCTCCGTACGGAAATCCGTTGATCACGAACACATAACATTGAGATGCCTTCAGCCACTCCTTAAACTTTTCGAGCGTTTGTTTTTTACCCAGTTCAAGACTTGCCAGGTGTGAGAGGCGCAGCCCGATACCAAATGGCTTATCAGGCGAAAGCTGCGCCTTTATCCGGGGGATATTTTCTTTCAGGGCGGCAAAGTGATCGTCCCAGCTTTCCCCGGAATGAATATTCGTGCAGTAGGTTAAATGTCCGAAAAAAGTTTGCATACCATGTAATTAAGCTTTGGCAAGACTGTATCCCTTTACCACCTCACTGGCTTGCCTCACCAGCGCCGGATCAATTTCGTGCACCTCTTCTCCGGCGCCAATATCTTTCAGAAGCATGATTGTAAGCCGTCCACCCAGGTGCTCACGAAATTCATTCAATCCTTCAAGCAACGGACTTTTTTCATCTGTTACTTCCAGTAAAGGGTCGGTCAGTGGAAAGCCTAACGCTTTGAGAAGGCGGAGCACGCGTTTCATGGAAGATTCTTTTAACCTTCCCGACAAAAAAGAATATACCGTGTCCAGCGCTATCCCGATGGCTACTGCTTCCCCATGGCGTATGGTAAAATTACTGAGCTGTTCCAATTTGTGGGCGCTCCAGTGGCCGAAGTCGAGCGGTCGTGACGATCCCGATTCGAAGGGATCGGCGCCTGCAATGTGCTGCAGGTGCAACTCGGAGCACCGTTTGATCTGGTGCCGAATGGCAGCCATGTCCCTCTTCACCATTTTCTCGGCGTTTGACTCAAGCCAGGTGAAGAAGCCTGCATCCTTGATAAGCGCCACTTTGATTGCCTCCGATATGCCGGAACGCCATTCCGCATCACTCAGGGTAGTAAGAAAATGGCTGTCATTGAACACGGCAACGGGAGGTGTAAACGTGCCAAGGAAATTTTTTTTGTTGAAATAGTTGATGCCGTTTTTCACGCCCACACCCGAGTCGTTTTGCGATAGCACAGTCGTTGGGATGCGGATATGACGGATACCCCTATGTGCGACGGCGGCAGCATAACCGGCGACATCCAACACCGATCCTCCCCCGACAGCCACCAGGTATGAATGCCGGTCAATGCCATGCCGGTGGGCTGCCTCTAATATACTTTCAAAATATACTTCGCTGGTTTTTGTTGCTTCTCCTCCCGGCAAAATGATCATTTCTTCAATGAGCCGTACTTCCGGTTCACCGGACATGTACGTTCTGATTTGCTGAACAAGGTTCGAATGGTGTTCCAGCAACCCGTTGTCCAGCACAAACAGGGTCTTGCGAACTGCACCCGGATCCTTTGAGTCCCTGAGAAAAGCGCGGAAAACATCGTTTTTAACATCGAAAAGCCCGGTGGTGAAAAAGACTTTATACTCAAAACGTACGCTGAAGACCTGCCGAAGAAACTCCATTTTTTATTTACTAAAACACAATTACCCACAAAATTATTCAGATTCAATTGCCGGTAACCATGGAGAAGGAAGTTATTTTACCGTCATGATCAGGTTACGGCAAAAATTTTGGCCAGTAAAAGAGAGAGCGGAAGCAATAAAATGATAATCAGCGCCAGGTAGGTAACGCCGAAAGCCGATGCCCAGGCGGCATTCATTAATATTAGCGCCAAAACACCCGCCTTCACAGCCCTGCCAATCATTTTTCCCTCCGGTTTCCGAATAGCCATCCGCAGCGGCAAAAACACCATGAGGGCCCACAAAAGGATAAAAAATGAGGTGACTATCTGCTGATCCTGAGACACCGAAACGTAAAGGATACCCGCCATCGCCAGACCGTAGAGCGGCGCCGCAGCATACAAGGTGGATCTTTTGCCCCCATGAACTTCACCCTGGCTAATCATGGTGATGGCAGCTATATATACGATGGGGACGATCGCGAGAAACCAGTATTCAGACGGCTGATATGGAATGATACTTAACCCAAGTAATAGATTTAATCCTCTGCAGACACCCATGTTCAAAGGTCCCCAGAAGGAATGATGCTTTCCCCACTTATCGTAAACCAGGGCTGCGGCTGCAATAGTGAGGGCAAGTGCTGCGGAGACTACCGAGACCAGGAAAGCAAAGACCACTCCGCCGGCGAGAAGGACCAGCCCAAGCGTTGCGCCTTCCGCTTTGGATATCAGACCCCCGGGTATCGGTCTCTCCGGTCTCTCCACAGCATCCAG